>CAYJLS010000236.1:0-4662 GCA_964371065.1 uncultured Anaerolineaceae bacterium
GTGCAACTGCTCGCGAACTTTGAAATCGGGAAGTTATTTTTACACGGCTACTAAGTCTGCGGCGCGGCGGGATTTGTTTTCAGCCGCTCGAACACCGTCTCCAGCCAGGCGTTCATGTCGCGGTAGTAAATAAAGGAGGACGCCAGCAACGCGGTGGTGACAAAGGCATGACCGGCAATGCCGACCAGCATCATCCAGGAATCCTGCGCGGGGACGCTCCACAGATAGTTCAAGCCCTGGCTGATGATAAAGACCGTCAGCACGAACATACTGCTGCTGGGCAGGGTGAAACGCGCCATCCGCAGGCTGGCGTAAATGGAGGTAAAAGCGTTCTGGCCGCGCAGATACATTCCATGCGGCGCAAAAAAGATCGGCACGATGATCCACGCGCTGAACAAGGCCAGCAGGAAAATGGCAACCTGGATCATCCCCGGGCTGATAAGATTGATAATGGACAGGATGACCAGGATGGGAATACCGACCATGAAGGAAAGTGCGGCGAGGACGATGGAAAACAACCACGTTTGCGCCACCGCCCGTCCGGACCCGAAAACGGTTTCGCGGCTGGCGGTCACGCGGGAGACCCAGTTAAAATACAGCCCGCCCGCGGCCCAACCGATCAGGGTCAGCAGGAAGACCCATCCCAGAAAACCTGCATCCGAGCCAACTTCGACAACCGATCGCGCTCCCAGCGGATTGGTTACCGGTAACTTGGCGGTCATCAGGCTCGAAACGCCGACCGGGAACGTTCGCAGGATGCCCAGCAGGTTGAATTTGGGTAACCACTCTGTCATCATTTCCCGCATGGCGGCAATATTCTCAGGCGGCAGCCCACTGCCTGCATTCAAGGCCAGCATTTGCTCGAACAAATCCGAAAAAATTTTGTTCACGCTCAGGCGCGGTCCCAGCCAGAGCAGGGCGTCCAGCGCCAGCGGCGGGAGCAACACCGAAAGATGCGCGGAAATCACGTCCATGCCGGCTTTGATGGCGTTAATCACGCCGGGCGGCGGCGGGATGGGTGGGAGAGTCTGGGGCGTTTCCATAACCAGTTAATTTTACCATAGCGGTTTGGTCTCTTGGCAGTGTCCGCCGGGACAGGTACAATGCGGGACATGCAACCCCGTTCCCCCCTGCCCGACTCGGATCGGATCGGCGTTTTGACGGCGGTCGTCCTGCTGGCTTTTGCCCTGACGCGCCTCCTGCCGGCCAACGAAGTCGTTCTGCGCCTGACTTTGGGCGGCTTTTTCCTGACCTATCCGATCAGCCTGACGACGGTCATGACCCTGCTGGCCGCGGGCGTGACCGCCACGGGCATGGACTGGCTGTTGCGCGGCCACCCCGCGCTCACCTCCCGGCGGACGGTGGAACACTGGCTCCTGCCCACGCTGACCACCTTCGTTGTCGGCGTGCCGCTTTCGCTCCTGCCGGGCGGCGTTTCCTGGTGGGTCACCTTTGCCATCGCCGGGCTGGCGCTTGTGACCGTTTTTATCGCCGAATACGTGGCAGTGGACCCGGCCGCGCCCTCCTACTCCGCCGCGACGGGCTTGCTGACCGCGCTCTCTTTTGCGGTCTACCTGATCCTGCTGACCACCGTGTGCTCGTCCAGCCCGCGCCTGATCATCCTCGTCCCGGCGGTATTGATCGTCAGCGGACTGGTATCCCTGCGCGCCCTGCACCTGCGCTCACAGCGCTGGGAATTTGCCTGGGCGGGGGGCATCGCGCTCATCTCGGCGCAACTCGCCTCGGCCCTACATTACTGGCCGCTTTCCTCCATCCAGTTTGGGCTGGCGCTGTTGGGGCCGCTTTACGCGCTGACTTCGCTGGCGGGCAGTTTGGGGGAGGACGCACCCGTCCGCCGCGCGGCAGTCGAGCCGCTGGCCGCGCTGGCGTTGGCTTGGGTGGCGGCCGCGTTCCTCGGTTGATGCAAAAATTCCTCGTTTTGCAAAACACGCATCTCGCTGAGATGATTCGCCACGTTGCCGCGCAGTCGCCGCTCGAAGCCTGCGGACTGCTGGCCGGGCGCGGCGAGCGGGTGGAATCCACGCTTCCCATCGCGAACGCCGACCGAAGTCCCGTGCGCTTTCGGATGGATCCGCTGGAGCAGTTACGCGCCTTCGATTGGATGGAAGCGCGCGGCCTCGACCTGGTCGGCATCTTCCACTCGCATCCCGCGGGACCCGCGACGGTCTCGCCCGCCGACATCGCCGAGGCGGTTTACCCGGTCGTCCACATCGTTCTATCGCGAAGTGGGAGAGAGTGGCAGGCGCGCGGCTTCTGGATCAAGGCTGGGCAATCCGTGGAAATTTCGCTGCGCATGGAGTAACCCGTTTGGCGCTTTTGTGTTATCGTTGTCATCCTAACCTGGAGATAAACTGTGAACCAAACCCTGATTGATCTTGGCGTCATCCTGTTGGCCTACCTGCTCGGCTCCGTGCCTTTTGGCCTGCTCATCGTAAAGATCAGCACTGGCAAGGACATCCGCCAGGTCGCCAGCGGGCGGACGGGCGGCACGAATGCCATGCGCGCGGCCGGGCTGTGGGCTGGCATCTTTACCGCTATTTTCGACATTCTGAAAGGCGCGGGCGCGGTCTGGCTGGCGAAGTACCTCAGCCCGGGCCAGCATTTGATCTACGTGCTCGCGCCGATTGCCGCCATTATCGGCCACAACTATTCCGTCTTTCTGCCCGAGTTCGACGAGCGCCGCCGTTTCAAGGGCTTCCGCGGCGGGGCGGGCGGCGCGCCGACGGTGGGCGGCGCGCTCGGCTTGTGGCCGCTTTCCTTGGCCATCATCCTGCCGTTGGGCGCGCTGGTCTTTTTCACGCTGGGCTACGCCTCCATCACCACCATATCCGTGGCGTTGTTTGCCATCATCGTATTCGCGATGCGCGCCGCCAACGGCTTCCCGTGGACGGATGCGCTCTACGGCGTGCTGGCGGAACTGATCCTGATTTGGGCCTTGCGCCCGAACATCAAAAACCTGCTAGCCGGCAAGGAGCGCGTGGTGGGCATCAGCCTGCATGGCTGGCTCAAAGCCAGGCGCGAGGCGGCCAACTCGGCTGAACCGAAATCCTGATTTGATTCACCGCGAAGAAACGACACCTGCCCTCCCACTCCGCTGCACTTCGGGGACTACACCTGCCCTGGCGGGCGGTGCCAGGGTAGTGGCGGGCGGTGCCAGGGAGGCCGCGAAGGGGATTTAACTTCGTGAAGGAGAATGAAACTTCGCGCGCTTCGAGTCTTCGCGGTTCAAAAAGCATTGGGGAATTGCTGGTAGAATTCCGCCCATGTTCAAAAAGTTTTGGAAGTTCCTCCGGCGCTTCGCACTGACCCTGGGCCTGCTTGGCTTCTTTGGGTTTTTTCTTCCCCGCTTCATTCTCGTGCTCTATGCCAAACCCCGCACGTTTCCCGCTAAAGAAGTTCCGCCGCGCCGCGTTGCCATCGTCTTCGGGGCGGGACTTTGGCGCGACGGGACTCCCACTCCCGTCCTGCGCGACCGCGTCCAGACCGCCGCCAATCTCTATTTTGACGGCAAAGTGGAAAAACTATTAATGAGCGGCGACAACCGCACTGTGGACTACAACGAGCCGGAGGCCATGCGCCAGTACGCGCTCAGCCTCGGCGTCCCGGATGAGGCGATGGCGCTCGATTACGCCGGCCGCCGCACCTACGACACCTGTTACCGCGCCCGCGATATCTTCGGCGTCAACTCCGTCATCCTCGTCACGCAGGGATTCCACCTGCCGCGCGCCGTCTTCCTCTGCAATATGCTCGGTGTGGACGGGGTGGGCGTGCCCGCCGATATCCAGTACTATCGCAAGCTCTCACGCGCCATCTGGAGTTTCCGTGAGATTTTGGCGACGCTCGACGCCATCAACGACATTTTCTACAAAAAGCCCCTGCCCGTGTTGGGCGATCCCGAACCGATGTTTGCAGAGTAACGCAAATTGCCAATTTGCGCTACAGGAGGAACCATGACCCGCGAAGAAGCCCTTGCTCTTGTCCGTGAATTTGTCAAAAACGAAGGCCTCGTCCGCCACATGCTGTGTGTCGAAGCCGCCATGCGCTTCTACGCAGAAAAGTTTGGCGAAGATGTGGAGGCCTGGGGCCTGCTCGGCCTGCTCCACGACTTCGACTGGGAGATCCATCCCACGCTCGAGGGGCATCCGGCGGACGGCGCGCCCATCCTGCGCGAGCGCGGAGTGAGCGAGGAACTCGTCCAGGATATTTTGAGTCACGCCGACCACACGGGTGTCCCTCGCGACACGCTCCGCCGCAAGGCGCTCTACGCCTGCGACGAGATCACGGGATTGGTCACTGCGGTGGCGTTGGTGCGCCCTTCGCGATCCTTGTACGATCTCGAAGCCTCCTCCGTCAAAAAGAAGTGGAAGGACAGGGCTTTTGCGGCGGGCACCAACCGCGCTGAGATGGAACAAGCCGCAAAAGAATTTGGCGTGGACATCTGGGAACACACCGCCAACGTCATTACCGCCATGCGCAGGATCGCTCCCGAATTGGGATTAGTGGGCAACATCCAATCCTGAAATACGACCCGCTTTAGTCCACTTTGGGTGGGAGAGTTTTGCATGAAACAAATTTCAAATTGTAAGAACGGTGTAAAAATGCTCCGGCGAGCTTCTCGCTATCTTAATGTCCCGATACTAT
>CAYJLS010000237.1:0-4625 GCA_964371065.1 uncultured Anaerolineaceae bacterium
GCAAACGGCACGCGCCATTCAGACAGTGGTGCTGGACAAGACTGGCACAATCACAAAAGGTAAACCTGAATTAACTGACATCGTACTCAGTGATAAATCGGTAGTGAAAGATGATGAGCTGTTGAGATTGGCATCGTCAGTCGAAAAAATCAGTGAACATCCGCTGGCACAGGCAATTGTCGAAGGAGCACAGGCGCGCAAACTGGCATTGGCGGAAGTAAAAGACTTTGAAGCCATTCCAGGTCACGGTGTTTCAGCAAAAGTTGAAGAAAAACGGATATTGATAGGCAATCTCAAGTTGATGAACCGCGAAAATATCGCGCTCAGTTCCCTCGAAGAAAAATCAAAATCCCTCGCCGACGATGGCAAGACTCCGATGTTTATCGCGCTCGATAACAAAGCCGCGGGCATCATCGCAGTGGCAGATACGGTCAAGGAAGATTCCGCCGAAGCCATCAAAGCCCTACAGAGTATGGGCATCGAAGTGGTGATGATCACAGGCGACAACCGCCGCACTGCCGAAGCGATTGCCAAAAAAGTCGGCATTAGCAAAGTTCTTGCCGAAGTTTTACCAGAAGATAAATCCAATGAAGTCAAGAAGCTCCAGAATGAAATCGTAAATCGTAAATCGAAAATCGGAAATGTGGTTGCCATGGTCGGCGACGGCATCAACGACGCGCCTGCGCTCGCACAAGCGGATGTGGGTCTTGCCATCGGCACAGGCACAGACGTTGCCATCGAAGCCTCGGATATCACGCTCATCAAAGGCAGTCTCAAAGGTGTGGTGACAGCCATCGAAGTCAGCCGCGCCACAATGAACAATATTTACCAAAATCTGGTCGGCGCGTTTTTCTATAATGTGCTGGGTCTTCCTATTGCGATGGGATTACTCTTCCCCTTCTTTGGCTTATTGCTCAGTCCGCTCATCGCGGGTGCAGCGATGGCATTCTCTTCCGTGACGGTTGTAGGCAACGCCAATCGCCTGCGCGGGTTCAAACCCAAATTCAGCGTAAAGTGAGTCGTTATGAAAATCGAACTGTTTTACTTCGATGGTTGTCCTTCCTGGGAAAACGGATTGAAAAATCTCGAGACCGCTTTGCAAGAAGAAGGAATAACTGCTTCTGTGGAAATGGTCAGAGTGATGGATGATGACGACGCGGCGCGCTTGAAATTCCTCGGCTCTCCGCACTTCCGCATTGATGGCCGCGACCTTTGGCCTGAGAAACGAGACTTCTATTCTTTGAGCTGCCGCGTCTATCCCACGCCTGAAGGCATCAAAGGTTTCCCAACTGTTGCGATGTTGAGAGAGCAGCTCAAACGGATCAAAGGAGCATGACATGTCTAGTCTACAGATCTTTGCGATTCTTTCAAGCATCGTATTAACCATTCTGATTGCCTGGTATTTCTGGTTCGCGCCCAAAGCGCAGACGCGCGTTGCCGTATCCGCATCTGGCGCGCAGGAAGTGGCGATCACCGTGAAAGGCGGCTACACACCCGATGTGATCGTTGTCCAAAAGGGCCGTCCCGTGCGATTGACCTTCACGCGACATGAAAGTTCGGCTTGCTCGGAAAAAGTCCTGTTCCCTGATTTCAATCAAAACGCATTATTGCCCGAAGGCGAACAGGTGACATTGGAATTCACGCCCGAGAAAGTAGGCGAATTTGGCTTTCAATGTCAGATGGGAATGTTGCGTGGCAAGTTGATCGTTGAATAAAGAAAGGAAAGAAAATGAAAGACGATAAAGCGAACTGGTCTGCCATTTCCTATGCTTCTGCATTTTTGATCGGAGTCATTCTGTTCTGGTCATTTGGAAAAAACTGGCTCGACCTTGAATCAGCGTCAGTCTTTCTCGCTGGGCTAATTGGTGTCGCGGTGGCTGTGCTTGTGTTTGGCACATTGAATATCCGCCACAATTCACATCATAAAGAAAACTGAGATTTGACTGAAACTGCCGCCACCTCATTGCCCGAATATAAAACTGCCTGCGGAGGCAAACTCACAAATCCCACAAATTATCCCAGCGCTATGTATCGCGGCGAGCGAGTCTATTTCTGTACGCGCGCCTGCCTGCGCGTCTTCGAGCAGAATCCCGATCCATTTATGGCGGGCGAAGTGGACCATCCCATTGAAGAAGATTAAAATAATGGACATTCGTCATAAGCCATTTGGCGTACGAGTCATTAAGCTATCCTGCGCTGGAAACAATTTAATTGTCAGGCTACTATATCTGTATTCATTTCAGTTTGAATAGCAAGGAGTGACCCAATGAGCAAAAAACATAGAAGACAAAAACAAAGAAAGCAATTTCCATGGCCGCTCGTGGTTCTTGGCGGTGTGTTGATAATAGCCGCTATGTTTTTGTTCTCTAACCAGGGTGGAGGAAATGGCGGTGGAACGCCGTCTCTTGCAGTTGATCAACCAAAAATTGATTACGGCGATGTAAAGTACAACACCAATAAAACCTTCATTATTAAAGTCACTAACACTGGCACAGGAACATTGCGTTTCAAGGAAACGCCTTACATTGAAGTATTAGAGGGGTGCTGACCTCCACAACTGACCATCGGTTCGATGGTGCTCAAACCCGGCGAAAGCACAACAATTGAATCCAGCGTGTTCATGATGCACGAAGGCATGGCTGGTCCACACAATTTTGCGGTGCATCTAATCACCAATGACTCCGCTCAATCCGATTTGGTGGTGAACGTACTCTCTAACTGGATACCGTAGTACGAGGGAAGAAACTGCCACAACAAAAGATCAGCCCAACTCAACGCGAGCTGGGCTGATTTACATCATATTCAACTTCGGACGACTGCGAAGCGTGCAATGCCTCCGCCAGATGCACGGACTGGATCGCGTCGCTCCTCGCCAAATCAGCGATGGGACGCGCCAATTTCAAAATGCGATGATACACCCGCGCCGAGAGTTGCAACTGGCTTATCACCGCACTGATGAGACTTTCACTCGTTTCATCCAATTTACAAAACTGACGTACTTCGGCCACGCGCATATCTGAGTTGTAAGTAATTTTTCCCGAAGTTTGAAGACTTTGGACTCCGAGTCGAGCGCGCTGTCGCTCACGCGCCGATTCGACGCGGGCGCGGACGTTGGCGGAGGATTCGCCGAGGCGGTCGCTCGATAGTTTGCCGTAATCCATGCGCGAGATCTCGATGTGGATATCCATGCAGTCAAGCATGGGACCGGAGATGCGCTTCTGTATTTGGTCACCATGGAGAGCGCACAAGTGCAGGGCTTGATCGAATCACCGAAGTAGCCGCAGGGGCAGGGGTTTATCGCGATGGCCAGCAGCCCGATCATCCCGGAACTGGCTTGTGCAAGCAACGACAAGAACTGCCATTGATGGAAGTCACCCCCACTTTCGCAAAGTCCGCCGTATTGTTGATGGCAGGGCTTTGTGATTACTCAATTATAAACATCCAGAGACTTTGTCCTCCCAGATCTTCTCCCGTCAAGGATTTCCATGCCAGTGCCACTTCAAGGTCAAAGAGAATTCCAGCATTCAAGATAGTCAATTCGTATGTAGTGGTGTTGGCTGCCAGGGAGAACAAGGGATTTTGGTTTGCATACTGGGAAAGCCGGCTTTTTCTCCTGATATTCATCCTGCGTATTTCAGCTGGTGAGAGTGGGGTAAATACAATCTTGCTGGATCGGTCCTCTGATTCACAGACCAGCGCCGGGGGTTCACCGGAAGACTCAACAGCTTTGAGATTGAAATCCCGCCCCACTACTTTGGAAACGATTCTATTGAGCCAGCCGAGTGGATCATCCACTCTCACATCTCGCGCCAGTTTCTCGCGTTTCAGGCGCAGATCCTGCATGGCCCAAAGCGCAGCCTGTTCGCGGATTCCCTCCAGCGCCTGGCGCTGGCGTTCATTCCCAATGCTGATGAGTGCGCCGAAGAAAATCACCGCGCCCAAAACAAGTATGGCAAGTACAGCATCCATTATTCTTCTCCTTGATTTTTCATAATTTGATGGAACGTTTCCTTCAAGCGCGCCAGAGCGCGCGGGCGTGCATCCGTGATGGCCGCAAACGCCAGCACCATGAGCCACCCGATCAGCCCCACCGCCGGCCAGAGAGTAAGCGGTTTCTTGCTTGGCTTCACAACCGGAGCCGGGACAGGTTGGAATGTGGGTAAAGCCGGTGCGACATTAGCCTGGGTCGGCACAAGCGTGCAGGTGGGTGTCAGGCTGGGGGATGGCGTCAACATCGGGGTGGATGTCATGGTTGCAGTGGCAATAAAGAGGATGGCGATCATGCCCTTATCAGAGGCCTGATTACCATAGATATCCCTGGCTTCAGCAATAACTTCATATTCACCGGAGGGCGCCAGAGTCCCGTCCGCAAATTTGCGGTTCCAGGTAATGTCGCTGGGAACATTCCGCATGGCATACTCGTGCACCACTGCCGGCCAGCGTCCAAGGGGGTCGCGGATCGTGATGCGCAGACTGTCCACTGGGATGCCTCCGTTCTCTCGCACGGAAAGCGAGCCGGTTTCCCAAATGTTCCAGCGTTCCTGTACCTTCACGAAAGGCGGGTGATTGGCCTGTCAACGACAATTAGAAATGGACATGGCGACAATTAGAAATGCCCATAGGGT
>CAYJLS010000238.1:0-4527 GCA_964371065.1 uncultured Anaerolineaceae bacterium
ACCGTGCGCGGGGAATATGATTTCTCCAACCAGGTCGCGTTGTTGAACCAGTACCACGAGGGCCTCCTCGGTTATCACCTGCTGACTCCGCTTCTTCTTCCGGATGGCAGGGCGGTTCTGGTGGAGCGCGGCTGGATCCCGGCGGAGGGCAGTGGAACGCCTGAGGGTTGGACCCGCTTCGACGAGGCCGCGCCCGCCCAGGTTCAGGGAGTGATGCGCCTGGGGGTCGCGAAAGCCCCGTTTGGCGGACGCGCCGATCCCGCGCTCGCACCCGGCCAGTCCCGTCTCGACTTCTGGAACTTCATCATCTTCGAGCGGCTGGCCGCGCAAATCCCGTATCCCATTTTGCCGATTTACATCCAGCCGAATCCCGACCCGGCGGACGCGGAGCCGCCCATTCCGTTCCAGCCTGAAATTGAATTGACCGAAGGCCCGCATTTTGGTTACGCCCTGCAATGGTTTTCGTTCGCCGCGCTCATGCTGATTGGCTACCCGTTCTACCTTCGCAAGCAGGAGGCCGCATGAAACTCTCCATCTCCTCTCCCTTCACCCGCCTGACCTTCGCCGCCATGCTTGCCACTTTTGCGGCAACGGTGGCGGGACGGCTCGTCACTTTGTATCGCGCCGCAACCGACTGCGTGGGCTGGCCGCTGTGCGCGCCGGTTGACCGGCTCGGCTGGCTTGCGCTGGGGCATCGCCTGGCGGTGGGTCTCGCGATCGGGATGATGCTCTGGCTGTTGCGGACGGCCTGGCTTCATTACCGCGAGGAGTCCGTGCTCCTGCCGCTGACGACGGTGGTGACCACCCTGTATTTCGGCCAGGCGCTCATCGGCGCTACCCAGGTCTCCAGCGGCTACCCCTTGCATTTACGCGTCCTGCATGCGCTAACGGCCGTCGCCCTTTGGATCGGACTTGCCGCGCTGGCGTACGTCTCTGTGGCGCGCGCGCCCGCGCCCAGGGATTATCCCGCGGTTGGATTTCGTCCGCGCTTCAAGGACTTCCTCACCCTGACCAAGCCGGTCGTTGTCCTGCTTCTTCTGGCGACGACGTTCACGGCGCTGGTCGCGGGACGGGGAGGCTGGCCGCCGTTTGACCTGGCTTTGTGGACCCTTCTGGGCGGCGCGCTGGCCGCGGGCGGGTCGAGCGCGCTGAATCAATTTATAGATCGCGACCTCGATAAGAACATGCAACGCACTGAAAAACGTCCCATCCCCGCCGGACGCATGTTCCCCGCCGAGGGACTGGCCTTCGCGCTGGCGTTATGTTTGGCGAGTTATTACGTGTTGGCTTCGTTGGTAAATTTCGTGGCGGCCATGCTTTCGCTGGCGGGCATCATCTATTACGTCTGGATTTACAGCCTCTGGCTCAAAAAAGCGACGGTGCAAAACATCGTCATCGGCGGCGGCGCGGGCGCGATCCCGCCGATGGTGGGCTGGGCCGCCGCCACCGGACGGATTGACCTGGTTTCGGTTTTGCTCTTCGCGCTGGTCTTCTTCTGGACCCCGCCGCATTTCTGGGCGCTGGCAATTGTCCGCAAGAACGATTACGCTCGCGCGGGTGTGCCCATGCTTCCCGTCGTGCGCGGCGAGGCCGTGACGCGCCGCCAGATCTGGGTCTACACCCTCGAGTTGGTCGCTGTCTCGCTGTTGCTTCCGCTGTTCCAGTTGTCGGGGACGATCTACCTGGTCTCCGCCCTCGTGTTGGGATTATGGATGATCTGGGGCGCGTGGCGGGTGTGGAAGGTGGAAGGCCACAAGGTTGCCTGGCAAATGTACCGCTGGACGAGCATGTACCTGCTCTTCATCTTCGTCGCGTTCATGGTGGATGCGATGGTGTAAAACCAACAGGGCTTTTGCTTTTGCGGAGTCCGAAGATACCGCCATTATGTAGAAGGTATAATTCTCATAATGGACTCAAAAAAGCGATCACCCTTTAAGTCTCTCTCGTTCGTGGTACTGGGAAAACCTCTTTTTGCGTTTTTGTTTGCTTTTGCAACGTATTTTAGCCTATCCCTTTTGGGTGGCTCGCCTTTTCGAATGAGGGAATTTGCGTACTTCAACTATCTGGCAGACGCATTTTTGCACGGGCAATTGTATTTGCGCCTCCTGCCTCCCAATTTGCACGACCTCTCTTTTTTCAATGGACAATACTATCTTTATTGGCCGCCACTGCCTGCGGTATTTTTAATGCCCTTTGTGGCAATATTCGGTGTGAATTTTAGCGACGTATTCTTCACTGTGGTAGTCGCGTCCGCCAACGTAGCGGCGGTTGCGGCGCTCTTGCGCGCGGCAGATCGCAAGGGACTCATATCTATAGAAGCAAATTATCGCGCGGCGCTTGTGATTTTTTTTGCGCTGGGAACGGTGCACGTGGTTTTGGCTCCCTTTGGCAAAGTGTGGTTTACCGCGCAATTATTGGGCTTCCTTCTGGTTGCGCTGGCCTACCTTTGCGCGCTCGAACTCAAGGGGGCAATTTCGTTCCTGGCAGTAGGCGCGCTTATGGCTTGCGCCATGCTCACGCGCAACCATCTTTTGTTTACCGGCATTTGGCCCGCATATTATTTAGTCGCAAAGAATTGGGGCAACCGTCCAAAAACGTACGGCTACATTCTGCTTGCCTTGTTGCCCCCGCTTGTCGCAGGATTGTTGTTCCTCGGCTATAACTTTGCGCGCTTCGGCAATCCTTTCGATCTTGGAATTTCCTATCACCTCATGTCTCCGTTTTTCAGTGCGGACTATCAAAAATATGGGGCGTTTAATGTTCATTATGTCCCGATCAATTTTTATTATCAATACATCCATTATCCTCTCCCGTCTCTTTTTCGCAACAACCCGGATTTATTTATGGGCGGCTCCCTGTTTTTACTCAGCCCTGTTTTCTTTTTTGCTTTTCGAGGGGTCCTCCGCAAGCGCGGCAATCCCGATGCCTGGATGTTGACTATTTCCATCCTTGCCACCAGTATCCCCATCCTCTTATTGATGGGAACAGGCTGGGTACAGTACGGTCCGCGCTACACTCTCGATTTTACGGTACCGTTGCTTTTATTGACCGCGTATGGAATCAAGCCTGTATCCCGGCGGGTATTGACGTGGCTCATTGCCATATCAATCATGCAATACATTCCCGGCATTATTCTTTTTTCCAAATTGTAACCATGACTCCCACTTTGCCCTATCACGATAAGCCCAGTCGCTGGTCGAGCCACTCGCGCATTGTCGCGCGCCTGGAAAACCTTCCCGCCCAAAGTAAAGTTCTGGATGTGGGGACTGCAACCGGCACGTTGGCGCGCATGTGCCAAAAAAATCCCCTTCGTTTCTTTGGCGTGGAGTCTAACGCGCATTGGGCGCAAATCGCGTCTCCGTTTTACGAAAAAATCCGAGTCCAATCCATTGACGTTGTAGATGAGGAATTTTTAAGAGGATACAAGGCCGTCATCCTGGGGGATGTGTTGGAGCATCTTGCCGCGCCTGAGGCTGTTTTGCAAAAACTGGTCAACTTGCAATCCCGTGATAGCGTAATTATCATTTCGGTACCGAATATAGCCAACCTGTGGATACGACTCAACTTATTCTTTGGTCGCTTCGACTACACCGAGCGCGGCATTCTTGATCGCACTCATTTGCGTTTCTTCACATGTAAGACTTTGCTGGCAATGATTAAAAACGCCGGGTTGGAGATCGTTTCGATCCAGGCAACGCCCATTCCGCTGGAATTGGTCTCCGTATTTTTCGCTACGCCTCCAGGCAAGGCGTTCCATGCTGCCCTTGCCCGCCTCACGTATTTACTGCCCACCCTGCTCGGCTATCAATTCATCGTGGAAGCAAAAAAACCATGAGCGTTACAAATGGAAAAACCATCTTCATCGTCCTGCCTGCCTACAACGCCGCGAAAACATTGACTCGTACGCTGGATGAAATCCCGCCGGAATATCGAAAAAACATCATTCTTGTGGACGACGCGTCCAGCGACAATACGGTGGAAGTGGCGCAAGAGGCCGGGTTGATGGTGATCGAACATGAACAGAATCGAGGCTATGGCGGAAATCAAAAGACATGCTACACCCACGCGTTGAAATTTGGAGCAGACCTCATCGTAATGCTTCATCCCGATCATCAGTATGATGCGAAGATTATTCCACAATTGACCCAGCCCATTCTCAACGGCGATGCCGACGCGGTCTTCGGCTCACGGATGTTGGGAGGTCGTCCGCTGGAGGGAGGCATGCCTGGGTGGAAATACATGGCAAATGTTCTGCTAACCGCCTCGGCAAACATTGTATTTCGCCGTTACCTGACCGAGATCCATTCGGGCTTCCGCGCCTACTCCCGCAATTATCTGGAAACAGTGCGCTTCATGGAGAATAGCGACGACTTTATTTTTGATACGGAAATTATCGCCCAGGGAATGATGAACGATCTTACTTTTCAGGAAACGCCGATAGACACCCGCTATTTTCCCGAGGCCTCTTCGATCAACTTATGGCGAAGTATTATTTACGGCTTCGGGATTCTGGGGGTGTTGGCTAAG
>CAYJLS010000239.1:0-4464 GCA_964371065.1 uncultured Anaerolineaceae bacterium
GCAAGTTGCGCGATGATGGGGATGAGAGAGGGATGATCGTGTATGGGTATAAGTTTAGGATTCGAGCGTAGGCGGCAAGATGTACCGCTTATATGGAATAGGATAACAACAAACGCAACACTCTTCAACTCGATACGATTCTTCGATAAGCGAATAAAAAATCGAGGCTCTTTGGGATTTCGCGTGGTGATGCCATATATGGTGGTACTCTGATTAGGCAAATCTTCGATAGCCTTCAATATCCAGGTAGAGCCGTTGAAATAAAGTTGTGTTTCGGAGAATGCCATAGCAACGTCGCTTGGTCGTTTTGGTCTTATTGTTCAAGCCTTCCACAAAGCCGCTACTGAAACGGCCAGTAAAGTAGTTGACAATTTTGTCGAGCCAATTATTGAGCGTTATCAAGAATTTGCTAAAACAAGTTAAGGTGCTCTGAGAGGTTTTGTCCCGCAATGCAAGTAATTGTTGTTTGGCTTCTTCTTTGGTCAGTTGCATCTCGAATATGGAAGTAAGTTCTTCTCGGAAGGTGTAAGCCAATTTCAATTCAGAGACTGTTTCTTAAAGTTTCTCCTTCTTATTTTTGCAGTATAGTCAGGAGGGGGAATCAAAGGAAGTGATGGCTGTTGTGATTATTAGGTGACAAAGATGGGAGCCACAACCGTGACAATTGTCATGGTGGATTTTCGTCGCTAACCCAACCTAATTTACTTGGTGGAAGTGGGGGAGTATTAAATGGCCGTGTTCATAATCAGCAATGCAAATTCACGCATACAGTCAGGAACAATTGTGAATAGAATATGCCGCTTCTCAGTTCAACGAGGAGCGGTTCTCGTGTTTTTCTTTTTCGGTCTCGTCGCTACTTTTCACGTCAGCGGCTGGAGCCGGCTCCTGTTTATTATTGTCGTAGAGATACGGTGAATATTGCTTATATCCGCCATAGTAACTATTGTGGTTTTGCGGGATACGGTTGAGGACCACGCCGATCACGTGCGCTCCGGCGCGTTTGAATTGTTCGAGTGTTGCGCGGAGTTCTTCCCTGTGCGTTTTCCCGGGGCGCACCACGAGCAATACACCATCCACTTTGGCGGCCAGCACCTGGGCGTCGGATACGATGGCGGGAGCGCTATCCAGGATAACGAGGACCTTCTGCTTCCTCAGTTCAGAAAGAATCGCGTTCATCTTGTCCGATGCAAGCAATTCGGTTGGGTTGGGCGGCAAACTGCCGGTGGTAACGACGGAAAGCATCTTGTCATTTTCAACGGATTGCATGACGCCGGAAATGTTCGATCGTTCCCGGAATACGTCGGTGAGGCCCGCGTGGTTGCTCAAATCGAAGAAGAGATGCAGGGTCGGCCGGCGCAGGTCGGCATCCAGCAGGGTCACGCGCCTGCCAGCCTGTGAAATAATGGAGGCCAGGTTGGCCGCGACCGTGGATTTTCCCTCACCCGCGCCTGCGCTGGTCACGAGGATGGTACGCAAAGGGCGATTGACCCCGGCAAACTCGAGATTGGCCCGCAACGACCGAAAGGATTCTGCAACGGGCGAACGCGGTTGTTTGGCTACGTTCAGGTGTCCCTGCTTCAATTCCGACTTGGATACATCGGTGATGTATCCAAGGACCGGCGATCCCAGGAAGCGCTCGACATCTGCCGGGGTCTTGATGGTATCGTCGAGGAATTCGACCGCGAATAAAACGCCAATCGCCAAAATCAGTCCGGCCATACCTCCCAGCACAATATTGAGCGTGGGCCGCGGCCGCACCGGCGTCTCCGAAACGATGGCTGGACTGATTTGCACAACGTTCGGGGTGTTCTGCATCCGCGCCATGCGGACGCTTTCCAGACTGCCAAGCAGGTTCAGGTATAACTGTTGGTAGAGGTCTAGATTTTTTGTTAGCACGCCAAACCGATGGGGCGGCAGTTCAACTGCCGCCTAACCCCAGCGGTCATCCCAGCACTTTGGCGCGCTAACCAAATCTTCAGGAAAATCAGATCAAGCCTTTTTCCTCGGCGTATCGCATCAATTCTGCCCGACTGCGCAGGTTTAATTTGGCCGTCAAATTACCGCGATGGTATTCGACGGTCCGTACACTGATGGAAAGCATCTCGGCCGCCTGGTGGTTGGTGCGGATACTCACCGGCCTTCACAATAATTTCGCACATCTGTTGCAGAAGTTCAGGCTCGTTTTCAGCGCGTACGAGAACCTTGTTGCACTCATTCAATACTGAAAGAGCCCGGTTGACCCTCTGCAAGCGATCTTCGCTTTGCTTGCGTTTTTCGATCTGGCGGAGCAACGGCCGCAAGGAGAATAAATAGACTATCGGGGTAATCAACACCACCATGATGGCGGCGTCTAATAAAGTCTCCAGATAATAGGGTAGATCGGTAAAAAAATAAATCACCACCATGGCAACGACTTCCGCCAGGGCTATTCCCCCAATCATATTTAGCTGAAAACGGAGGGGTGATAATCCCTGTTGAGAACTCGTTGAATTGACAGGCTCGGAGGCGCGAGAAACTTCCTGCGTCACTTGACCGACAGACGAGGGGCGATTTCTGTTTAGGCTCATGTTTCACCTTCCCAGCAGCGGAGTTTGATTTTTACAGCGATGGTTTTGATGCCTACCAATGATTCTGACATCACTTGGGCAGGCATGAAGTCTCAAAAGGCAAGGCTGGCACGTATTCGGTGGAAACAGATAATGCTGAATTTCGCCACTATCTTGCTCGCAAATCGCGTTGTTTTTCTCGTTGCCCTTATGCGCTGGAATGTGCTTTACGATTATTCGTGTATTGTTTGAACAGCAGGCAACTTTACAAGCACCGTTTCCCAACTTACACTTCCCATGTCATGGACTTCGTTAGCCCACCACATTAGCCACTCCCAATTTCCTGCGTTTCTGCGATGGGTGCCTTTTTCCGAAGCAATCTCCCCAATTGCGGGAAAACTGCTTGCCAAGGGCAGGTTACGCGTCCCACGAAGAAAACAACTCAACCGATATTATTCTAACCTGAATTCGGGATAAGAACATTACAAATTTTTTAATTACGGTTTCTTTCCGTATTTTTCGGTGAGTTCCGCGTTGTCTGTGTTCCCCAAAAGATTATCCCGAATTACCGTTTTTCTGGTTTATGAGCATCATTATTATCAACTCAATAACTCGACTTTTGCACCTTAAAAACTGAACCACAAAACAAACCATCGGCCAGAGAGAAAGTCGGTACAATGGAGGCCATTGGAGGTGCGCCATGTTTCCATTGGTTGAGTTTCCCGAATTGGTGAAACATTATGCGCCGTTCTTCCGAGGTGTTTTTTCGGCCGAAGCCTTCATTGAGTTTGAGCGCTACATCAGCGGGCTGATCGTCTCGGAAAACAAGACGGTGGAAGGGATCAATCGGCTGTGTGTGGTGGAAAATCGCAATCAGAGTTCCTTGATGGGCAGGAGTTCGAGCAAATTGCCAAGTTGTTCGACTACGTGAGCGGAACCTACGTCTGGGCGCATGACTTGGTAACGCTGCATTACAGTGCTGGACTTTGGCCATTTTAAGAAGTGGATAGGGTAGCACAAGGGTCTTGTGGTAAGGTAGCGGGGACAAAATCAAACCTGCCACAGGAGCGTCCCATGCCGACCCCATCCGCTGAAATTATACAAGCAATCTCGGTTTTTGCAGTAGCCTTTAGTGCGCCGACCTTTGCGAAAGTCCTAACGCTTTTGCCGGGTGTCATTCTATCACCTGGCAGACGGACAGTCACGGCCGCATTACGCATGGTTGGGCTGGCGGACGACAAGAACTTTTCCAACTATCATCGGATTTTGAATCGAGATCATTGGTCACCGATGGTGTTGAGTAAGCTATTGCTTGGGTTAATCATCCGAGTGTTTCCAAGGGACGAGTGGACACTCGTATTATTGGTGGATGACACGCTGGAGCGTCGTGACGGAAGGAAGATCCGTTACAAAAGTCGTTTCTATGATGCGGTTTTATCCACTGCCCACAAGGTGGTGACCAGCATGGGATTACGTTGGATTTGTATGTCGGTTCTGGTTGGTGTGCCCTGGAGTAAGCGGCAATGGGCCCTGCCCTTCATGGTGATCTTGACGTTGGCGCCCAGGACGAGCCAGAAATTGCATAAACCGCATCGAACGCTGGTGGATTGGGCCTGCTTCATGATCGAGAGAGTTCGCCGCTGGCAACCCCAAAGCGAGATTTTTCTCATCGGAGATGGCAGTTATGCGGCCATCGTCTTGATCCAACGCTGTCAAAGGCTCAAAAAACCAGTGCACTTGATCTCTCGTTTGCGTTTGGATGCGGTTTTGCATGATCCCCCGGCTCCTCAGCCCAAAGGAAAACGGGGTCCGCACCCGAAGAAAGGCGAGCGTCAAATGAGTTTGGCGCAAAGACTGGTAGACCCTGCCACCAAAATAACACCTGTGATCTTCCACAATACAGACACATTATTCGCCG
>CAYJLS010000240.1:0-4461 GCA_964371065.1 uncultured Anaerolineaceae bacterium
GTCTTGAGATCCTCCTGCGTCACCTTGACGCGCGTGATCTCCTTGTCCTTGACCTTGTTGCCGAAGCGATCCTGTTTCTCGGTGGTGGTCGTGGTCACCGCTTCCTTGCCGAGTTCGTCCTCGCGCGTCTCGAAATTCCGGAACGTCATCACCTTCATCTCGGGCAGGGACAACATCGAAATGCCAGGGTTGCTCGTCTCGGTGGGACGGCGGTAATCGGGCGCTATGATTCTCACGTGCAACACGAACTCCTCGTCCTGCAAGCGCGAGCGGATGCGGCTCTCGATTTCGTCCAACATCAGGTTGGTCGTGATGACCGTCGGCAGTTTGTTGATGTAGCGATAGTTGATGATCTGGAACAATTTTTCCTGCGCCCAGCCCGTGGCATTCTGCGTGCCGAAGTCGTCCAGCACCAGCAAGTCCGCGTTGCGGATCTGCTCGAAGCGCGCCTCAAAGGTGGTCTCTGGATCGCTAAACGCGAAGCGCAGTGAATCGAGCAAATCAGGCACGGTGATGAACAGCGTGGGCGTGCCCATCGAAACCGCGAAGTTGGCGATGGCCGCCGCGAGATGCGTTTTGCCGCAACCATATCCGCCCTCCAGCAACAGCCAGCCCGTCGGCGTGCGCGCAAATTTTTCCGCGGTCTCGGTCGCGGCTTGCAAACTGTGTGAATCCTGCGGCGTCATGAACTTGGCGTTCTTGTTTCCCCGCGCTTCAAAATTATCGAACGTTAAATGGCTCAAGCGGTCGAGACGGCTCATTTCGAACAGGCGGTTGCGCGCGCCCTCGGCGATGTCCGACGCGCGGCAGACACACGCCTCCAGCCGTCCGAACTTTGGGTCGCCCATCGGCACGTCAAAGCGCACGTAGCCCACGCCCGCGCAATGCGGACAGTTCGGGTCGCCGAGCGTCGTCCTAGTCGTGCTTGAGGTATTCGCTGAATTCGCCGTCGGTGTATCGCTCAAAATCCTTGACAGCGTTTTGCCGATTTTTTCTTTCATCTTTCCCTTTTTCCTTCCACCGTTTTAAAACCGCTTCCACAAATCTCCAGTGACGCGCGTTCTTCGCCACCGCGATTTCGAAGGCCTCCTCGAACCACATGCTCGGATATTCCTTCTCGGCCTCGCGCAGCATGTCCGCGATCAACGGTGTCAGCGCGCCAATATTTTCCTCGTACAATTTGAACACATTCGACCGTTCGACAGGCGGCGCGGACGTCACCTGCGATGGGTCGAACTTTCCGCTTTGGATGGCCTCCACGGACGCTCGCCCGCGCGGCGAATTCAGGAAGAAAAACTCCCCCGCCTCATTCTCGACTTTGAGCAGGGTTCCGCGTGAGACGGCTTTGTCCACGCCCGAGGCAAACTCGCCAAAGTCCGCGCGCCGCAAAAAGCGGACATGTCCCTCCATGTGCTCGATCCGCCAAATGGCGTGCAACGTCGCCCGCAACTCGTCCGCGTCTTCGATCTGCGTCAACAACTCGCGGAAGAACGTATCGGGTACGGCTGTGAATGTTTCGGAGGAGGTAAAACCGCTGAAGGTGGGCATGGTCACTAACCACCCGTCATTGCGAGCGAGCGCTGGTCGAGTAGGCCGAGGTACTCCGAGGCCGTATCAAGACCAAGCGAAGCGAAGCAATCTCCTCGTCGTGGTGGGGATTGCTTCGTCGGGAGTACCCTCCTCGCAATGACGGAAACAGTGTTACTCATTGAACTGAACATGCTTCGTCGCCGCGTTCTCGAACTTGGCCAGTGCGCTGCGGAAGATCAACTCCACACTGCCGACGGGTCCATTGCGGTGCTTGGCGATGATGATCTCGGCGATGTTCTGCTTGGCCGTATCCTTCTCATATTGGTCGGGACGATAAATGAACATAACGATGTCTGCATCCTGCTCGATCGAACCTGATTCGCGAAGGTCTGAAAGAACGGGCCGCTTGTCTGTGCGTTGTTCCACTGCGCGGCTCAACTGCGCCGCGGCCAGCACGGGGACATTCAACTCGCGCGCCAGCACTTTTAAACTGCGCGAGATGAACGAGACTTCCTGCACGCGGTTGTCGTTGCGCGACTCGCCGCCCATGAGCTGAATGTAATCCACGATGACCAGATCAAGATTGAACTCCATGTGCAGGCGGCGGCATTTTGTCCGCAGTTGAAGCGGCGTGATGGCGGGCGTGTCGTCGAGGAAGATCTTCGTGTCGGACATGACCTCGATGGCGTGCGTGAACAACGGCCATTCTTCCTGCGTCAACTTGCCGTTCCTCAATCGCTGTGAATCAATCGCCGTCTCTTGCGCGATCAGGCGTTGCACCACCTGCTCGTTGGACATTTCCAGCGAGAAGATGGCAACGTGTTTCTTGTGCGTCAACGCGGCGTTCTTCGCGACAGAAAGAAGGAACCCAGTTTTTCCCTGGCCCGGCCGGCCCGCAATAATCAACAGGTCGGAGGGTTGCAATCCCGAAAGCATTTTGTCGAGGTCAATGAATCCCGTCGGCACGCCGAAGATTTCCTCGGGGCGTTTCGACAGGTCGTCAATGCGGTCGTAGTAATCCGAAAGAACTTCGCGGATCGGTTGCAGGTCGTGTCGCAGCCGCTTCTCGCTGACGTTGAAGACCGCCTTCTCCGATTCGCCCATCACCTCGTCCACGCCTGTCTCGGTGTTGTAGGCCAGCGACGCGATTCGGTTGGCGGCCGTGATCATCTTGCGGCGCACCGAATGTCCCTCCACGATCTTGCCGTAGGACTCGGCGTTGAGCGAGGTCGGCACCTGGTTGACGAGCGAGGTCAAAAACGCGGGGCCGCCGATTTCCGCCAGTTGTCCCGTGCGCTCGAGGTCGTCGGCCACGGTCAGCAGGTCAATCGGGGTGCGTCCCTCGTGCAGGCGCGTAAACGCCTCCCAGATCCAGCGCAGGCGGTGGATGTAAAAATCCTCCGCGTTGAGAAATTGCGCTACGTCGTAGTAGGCTTCGGGGTTAATCAGCACCGCCCCCACGACGGCTTCTTCGGCTTCTCGGCTGTGCGGAATGGTCGGGGCGGCGGGTGTGGATTCTTCGGGGGGGAGATAATCGCTCATAAAACAGGATCAACTTTTGGGGTCGGGTGGCGAGGCGTCGGGCTTGTCGTCCAGGTTGCCGATATCCAGTTTGTCAATGAAATCTTTGAAGACGTCGAGACGTTCGCTGGATACATCCACCGGGGGCGCGGCGCCTCGTTCCTTTGACTTTGGGCCGGGCGCGGCCTCCGATAGGTCTTTCTCAGGGACGATGCTGGCCGCGGACATGACGGACGGGTCCACGAGGATCGGCGCGTGGGCGCGCACGGCCAGCGCGATGGCATCCGAGGGACGCGAATCAATGTTGATCTCGCGCCCACCCTGCTCGACGACAATGTTGCCGTAGAAGATGTCTTCGCGCAGGCTGACGATTTCGATGCGCAGGATGCGGGCGTTGAAGGTGGTGAGCATGTTGCGGATCAGGTCGTGGGTCAGCGGGCGGCTGATCTCCACTTCCTGCAAGGCGACGGTAATGGCCTCCGCCTCGTACGGGCCGACCCAGATGGGCAGGTAACGCTCCCCGTGTTGCTCGCGCAAAACGACCAGCCGCTGGGGCGACATCAGGTTGACGCGTACGCTATCAATGATCACTTCTATCATGGTGGACTCCATCCGGGTATGTCTTATTTTAGCATAAGAGGCGAGACCTGACATGTCTCATCCGCGCCATGATTGACCGAAACCTCCGCGCGGACACAGGCCATAATTTATCGGACTTCTATGGAGACATGTCAGGTCTTCCACCGTTCGCGAATCTTCATTGCCAGAAATTCCAAACGCGGCTATAATCTGCGTCGCTCAATCGGGGCGTGGCGCAGTCCGGCTAGCGCGCTTGCATGGGGTGCAAGAGGTCGGAGGTTCGAATCCTCTCGCCCCGACAGAGAGTACGATGAAAACATCCCTCCGGAGGGATGTTTTGTTTTAACCACGGATGAAAGTGATGAAATGGATTTGGGTATGTTTCATTGCTAGAACTAGCTCACCCCTTCGGAGTTGGGAAAAATTTTTACGAATTGTCTCATTGCCTCCAACTCCAAAAGCAGCTAACAATGAAATAATGTTTTCAATTGACATGATTTGCCTCTTGCTGAATACTGGATATAAGGCCTAATTTTCTTGATTTCATTCTTTCCTCGGGCGGCGTCCCTCCCTCCGCCGCCCACTGATGACTGATCATTGAACTAGCTACCTGACACTTTGTTCAAAAAGCGCCCCGTTGGTCGAGTAGGCGGTGCTCTTCCGCCGTATCGAGACCAACGTACCGGCAAACTACCCGCAAATGTGGTCTCGATACGCCCCAAGAAGAGCACTTGGGGCTACTCGACCACCGGCATCTTGAAACTGTCAGGTAGCTAGATCACTGAACACTGATTACTGTATCACCCCCAACTTCCTCCCCACCTTCCCAAA
>CAYJLS010000241.1:0-4446 GCA_964371065.1 uncultured Anaerolineaceae bacterium
AACCTCGGCGAGGGACTGGCGATTGGCGCGGCGTATAATGTCGGAGAGATCGCGCTGGGCACCTTCCTCGTTGTGGGATTCATCCTCCAGAACATCACCGAGGGGCTGGGCATCATCGCCCCCGTCCTGCGCGACCGACCTGGCATCGGGCGTCTCGCGCTGATGGGACTCATCGGCGGCGCGCCCGCCATCCTCGGCGCGTGGATCGGCGGCTACACTCCCTCCTCGTTCCTCGCCGTCCTCTTCCTCGCCATCGGCACAGGCGCAATTTTCGAAGTCGTTTACGAAATTACCAAACTGATTCAAAGAGACACCACCAAACAACCCATGCCGCTGACCGTTTTTTCAGGCGTGTTGACGGGTATGCTGTTGCTTTGGGTGACCGGCCTGTTAATCAAGTAACATCTGTTGACCGTCATTGCGAGGAGCGAACGGAGTGAGCGACGAAGCAATCCCCGCTTTCATGAGAGGAGATTGCTTCGCTCCGCTCGCAATGACGTGAAAACTGTTGGAGAAAGAATGTCCGAACTCCTTACTCAATCCATTCAGGATTACCTGAAACACATCTACGAACTCAACGAGGACGGCGTGCCTGCCGGCACCACCGAACTCGCGGCGCGGCTCAATATCGCGCCCGCCTCGGTGACGGGCATGTTGCAAAAACTCGCCGCCTCCAAACCGCCGCTAGTGATCTACAAAAAACACCAGGGCGTCACACTGACTAAGCCCGGAACACGCGCCGCGCTGGAAGTGATCCGTCACCATCGCCTGTTGGAAGCCTATCTCGTAAAAGCCCTCGGCTACACGTGGGACGAAGTCCACGAGGAGGCCTGCCGCCTCGAACACGTCATCTCGGAGGATTTCGAGACGCGCATCGCCGAAGCATTGGGGAATCCAACCCGCGACCCCCACGGCGACTTGATCCCCACCGAAGACCTGACCATGCCCACCGACGAGACTCGTCCGCTCGCCTCTTTGCGGACCGATGAGGCGGCCACCGTTAAACGTGTCTCGGACAAAGACCCCGCCTTGCTCCGCTACCTGGAGGAGATCGGAGTGGTTCCAGAAGTGAAGGTGACGGTAAAAAATTATTCGGAGTTCGACGGGAACTTGACGGTGCATGTCGAAGGTCGAAAGTCAAATGTCGTGCTGGGGACGGCAATCACGAGGCAGATATTTGTGGAAAGAAAATCGTAGCGAACGCGGAGTCAAAAGTCTTCCGACTTTTGATCGACTCCACAGTCTGGAGACTTTGGAGTCCGCAAAAAACATTTATTGAAGGCATCTTATGAAACAAACAACCACAGCAACATCCGTTCCTAAAAAACAAACCACTGTCCAATCCGCGAACGATGTTCTCTCGGGCAAAAGCAAAAAAGGATTCTTTGCGCGGCTCCTGCCTTTCATGGGTCCCGCTTTCATCGCCAGCGTGGCTTACATGGACCCAGGCAACTTCGCCACCAACATCCAGGGCGGCGCGAAATTTGGTTACATGCTCCTGTGGGTCATCCTGGCCAGCAACCTGATGGCCATGCTCCTGCAATCGCTCTCAGCCAAACTGGGAATCGCCACCGGCCAGAACCTCGCTGAACATTGCCGCAACCAGTTTTCCCGTCCCGTTGTGATCGGGATGTGGGTCATCGGCGAACTGGTCGCCATCGCCACCGACCTGGCAGAATTCATCGGCGCGGCGCTGGCGCTTTACCTGCTTTTCGGGATTCCGCTTTTCTGGGCCGGCATCCTGACTGCGATCATCACCTTCCTTATTCTTGGTTTGGAACGCTACGGTTTCCGCCCGCTGGAGGCAGTTATCACTTCGATGGTCGCGGTAGTTGCGGTCAGTTACCTGATCGAAACCTTCCTCGACAAACCGGTCTGGGCGTTGGTCGCCTTCCACACATTTGTGCCGCAATTCCAGGGGACGGAAAGCGTCCTGCTGGCAACGGGCATCCTCGGCGCGACGGTGATGCCGCACGCGTTGTTTCTCCACTCCGCGCTGACACAAGACCGCGTTGTAGCGAACAATCCCAAACAACAGCAGACGCTTTTTCGTTTTGAACTGATTGACGTTTTCATCGCCATGGGACTGGCCAGCCTAATCAACATGTCCATGCTCATCATGGCCGCCTCGACTTTCTATTATCACGGTCTGACGGATATCGGTACAATTGAAGAAGCGCATCGCACACTTGTACCGTTGCTGGGCGGCGCGGCATCCCTCGTGTTTGGCATCTCCCTGCTCGCGTCGGGACTCTCCTCCTCGTCCGTCGGCACGATGGCGGGACAGGTCATCATGCAAGGTTTCATGCACCGCTACATCCCACCCTGGGTGCGGCGGCTGGTGACTATCATTCCGTCGCTGATCGTGATCGGCCTCGGTTTTGAACCGACGCGCACATTGGTTATCAGCCAGGTGGTGCTGAGTTTCGGGTTGCCGTTCGCCGTCATCCCGCTGGTCATGTTCACGAGCAACAAGGAACTGATGGGCGTGCTGGTCAACAAGCGTATTACCACCATCGCCGCGAGCGTCGTCGCCGCGCTCATTATTTCGCTCAACCTGTTCCTGCTTTACCAAATCTTCTTCGGTGGATAAGCCCATGTTCAAACACATTCTCGTCCCATTGGATGGTTCCCATTTGGCAGAAGCCGCGTTGGCGCCCGCCGCGCTGATCGCCGAGACGCTCGGCGCGCCTGTCACGCTGATCCACATCATCGAACAGGAAGCCCCTCGCGAGGTCCATAAAGACCGCCACCTCACGAAGACGGACGAGGCTCTTGCCTATCTGCGCGAGGTCGCGGCGCGCGCGTTCCCGTCCACCACGAAAGTCGAGACGCACGTCCACAGTGCGGCGGTGGAAAATGTGGCGCAAAGCATCGTCGAGCACACGCAGGAGGAGTTCGCGCCCGACCTGATCGTGATGTGCACGCACGGAAAAAGCGGTGTGCGCGGACTGCTCTTCGGAAGCATCGCCCAGCAGGTGGTCGCGCACGGAACGATCCCACTCCTGCTCGTTCGACCGAAAGCGACGGGAGGGGCGTTCCAGCTGAAAAAGATCTGCGTCCCGTTGGATAGCGAATCGTTGCACGACAATAGCCTGCCTCTGTCCGAGGAGTTGGCGCGCACCTTCGACGCCGAACTTTATCTCTTGAGCGTCGTCCCAACCTTCGGCACACTCGCGGGCGAACAGGCGGCGGCAGGAAGTCTTTTGCCTGCCACAACCACGGCCTTACTTAATATCAAAGAGGAAAACGCCAGGGAGGATTTACAAGCACACATCAACAACATGCGCACCGCGGGACTGCGCGCCTCCGCCGAAGTGGCGCGCGGCGACCCTGCCACCGTCATCGTCAAATCCGCCGAGAAGGCAGGCGCGGACTTGATCGTTTTGAGCACGCATCGCAGGGCGGGCATGGGTGCGTTCTGGGCGCGCAGTGTCGCGCCGAACGTGGCGAACCACTCCACCCTGCCGTTGTTGTTGATTCCGTTGAAGTAATCTCTTACGCGTGTTGCGTATTGTGTAATTCTCGAAAAGCCGTTACGGAGTTGCCTGTTTCCAAATCTGGAAATGGACAAGCGTGGCGGCTTTATCCTTATTATCCGAGCGAAGGATGTTGAAATATCCAAGCAACAACCCGAGAAGGCCCGCACCCGCGGAGATCAACGTCACCAGCCAGAAGGCCGAAATTGAGAATGAAGGCGTTATGCGGACGTGGAAGGAAAACATCGAACCGCCGATTGGCGAGCCAACCGATGGCATAAAACCCATATAGGTAAACGCCCAAATGCAGACAACCAACACCGAGTACACAAGGGCGAAGTGATACCAGCGCTTGGTATCCAACGGGTGGATGGAATTCTTTCCTGTGTGCCATCGGAAAGCCGCTATCACAACCAGTCCGCTCACGAACCCATAGATTAGGCCGCCAAACGAACGCGCGTTACCATATCCGATCATCGCGCCCAGGGAGATGACTGCAAGCAGGATCGCGGCATATCCGAGCATCTTTCCGACGAATCCCGCTATGGGATAATCCCGAATGTCTTTTTCAGTGGGACGTGTTTTCTCGAAGAACGCCTTCGAGTGGATCAGGGGAACGCGAACGCAATCCGTACAGCGGGGGGAACCGAAGTTGTGATTCCAGGCTGTGAGCGGCGTCCCGCATTCCAGGCATGTTTTGGAAGACATGGCAACCTCCTAAAAAAACAACGCGCGGCTTCACAGAGTTGCCGCGCGTTCGAGTAGTGACGAAGCCGTAATACCGCAACAGCTCTACCAATGGAAGGACAATTTCATTTTAGTGGCTGTAAGGCTGTGAGTCAATCGGGCGAACAACCCAATGCTTACTGGCGGTTTTGTTCATCGTTGAAGCCGGGAGGGCGCTAAGTAGCAGTGTAAAAATAACTTCCCGATTTCAAAGTTCGCGAGCAGTTGCACTGCGAGCCGT
>CAYJLS010000242.1:0-4440 GCA_964371065.1 uncultured Anaerolineaceae bacterium
GCGCGATACACATGCTCCGAATCGGAATGCACGGAGAGGATAATCACTTTGATTTGCGGCGCTTTCCGGGTCAAAATTTGCGCCGCGTCGATGCCGTTCAAATCGGGCATGGTGACGTCCATCAGCACCACCTCGGGCTGGACGGCAAGAATCCCATCCAGCGCCGCGCGCCCGTCGGCGGCTTCCCCCACCACTTGAATACTTCCGTCCAGTTCCAACAGTGCGCGCAAGCCCTCGCGTAAAATACGCTGGTCGTCAACGAGATAAACGGTGATCACGCCTGCCTCGCCATTCGCAGGATGATTTTCGTCCCCGCATTCGGCGCAGATTGAATTTCAAGCGTCGCGCCCAGGGCGCGGGCGCGCTCGCGCATGATGGCAAAACCCCAATGTGTCGTATCTGCGAAAACGGTTTGCGGATCAAAACCGACGCCGTCGTCTGTAAGCGTCATCCGCATAAATTCACCGTCGTCGCTCAATTCAATCTCTACTTGCGATGCGCGCGCGTATTTGGCGACATTGTTCAGCGCCTCTTGCGCAATGCGGAACAGACCGACCTCCACTTGCGGCGGCAAACGCGCGGCGTCCGCCCGCAGGTCGCGGACATTAATTTGCGTGTCGGTACGCTGGGTAAATTGCTCGCCGTACCACGTCAGCGCGGGCGTCAATCCGTAATGCTCCAACATCGGCGGGAGGAAATCTGCCATCACGTTTCGCATTCGCACAACGGTTTCCTCCACAAGATGATTGGTGTCCGCCAGGCGCGACTTTAGGGCAGCCGGGTAGTCGGCGGGTAGGGTTTCGCGCAACAGCGTCAGGTTGAGATTAATCGCCGTCAAGTTTTGACCAACGGAGTCGTGCAATTCCCGCGCCAGATCCTGAATTTGCTTTTCGTGCATGTCCGCCATTTGCCGCGACAACGCGCTCAACTCTGCCGTGCGTTCGCGGACTCTCACATCGAGTTCGGCCGCCCGCTGTTGCGCCGCTTTGGATTCTGCCTGATAACGTTTCAATAATTGTTGCCGCCAAATCAAGGCCAGGCCCAGTCCCGTGTAAAAAACAACCGTCCCCGTGACGACGACGGTGCGCCCGAAATACAAGGTGATCGAGTTGCGCATCTCGGCCACGCTCGTCTGCGTGACGAGAACCCAACCCTGCGGCGCGGCACGAACATCGGCAATCCTCGCGACGCCGTAATAATCCACGCCCTCGACAATTCCCGTCTGCCCCAACGTTGCCTTAACTTCGAGCGTTTCGGTTCGCTCCATCGGGATTCTCAAATTCAACGCCGCGTCGGGATTGAACGACAACGGGCTGAGGATGACCGCCGAATCGCCTTCACGCCGCGCCAGGAAAGTTTGCATCGTCGGGACATCCGCGATTTCTTTGGCAAGCGCCGGATACAATCGCACCTGCGGGTCGACGCGCAGGGCGACGAAGCCGACGACACGATCCGCATTCACGACGGGAACCAGAACGGCAAGATGAACGCGCTCCGTGTCGGCGGAGCGATAAAAATCAACAAAGACAATTTCTTTGGTTTGCAGGGCTTCGGGAATTTTTTGAAGGATGGCGGGCGCAGGCGCGGAGACTTCCGCCGGGCTGGAAAGCAAATTCCCCCCTTGCGAATTCAGCAATTCAATTCCGTCAATCTCGTCGCGGCGTTGATACGCCTGCAACTCATCGAGAACGTGTGCGCGCGCTTCGATGTCTTGCGTGTTTTGGAGATACGCCGCGGCGATGCTTGCAAACGCCTGGTTTTTATAAACGAAGCCCGCGTAATCCAGCAGGTCGTTTTGCCACGCGGTCACCGCATCGGCCTTGGCGTTGGCGGCGGCGGACAGCCAGCGTTCCGTGTCCGCCCGCGATTGCGCCTCGAAATTGCGATACGATTTATAGCCGACAGCGCCAATCGTTGCTGTGAGAAATATGAAAAACAGAACGACGAAAATCAGTGTGCGGCGTTGCTGTTCGGCATATTGTGTCATTTCAGCTCATTTCAGAAACCAGGTTTCTCCAAGAAACCTGGTTTCTGTAATTCTACTCCACCGTTACGCTCTTCGCCAGATTGCGCGGCTGGTCCACATCCAGCCCGCGCAGGGCCGCGATGTGGTAGGCCAGCAATTGCAGGGGCAGGACGGTGATGACCGGCGAGAGCATCCACGGCGTTTCGGGAATCCACAGCACGTGGTCGGCCATCGAAGCCACCAGTTCGTCCCCGTCGGTTGCGACCGCGATCACCGTTCCGCCGCGCGCCTTGGCCTGCTGGATCTGTGAGATCATCTTCTCATGCCAGGGATCCTTCGGCGCCAGGCATAGCACCGGCATCTCCTCGTCAATCAAGGCGATCGGGCCGTGTTTCATTTCACCCGCCGGGTAGCCCTCGGCGTGGATGTACGAAATTTCCTTCAACTTCAACGCGCCCTCGTAGGCGATGGGCATGTTGATGCCGCGCCCCAGGTAGAGACAGCCGCGCATATCCTTGAACGTCTGCGCCAGTTTCTCCACCTCGGCCTCGCGCGCCAGCGTGCGCCCGGCCAGGTCGGGCACCAGCCGCAGGTCGGCCACCAGCGCGCGGCGCGTCGCGTCGTCCAGCGTGCCGCGCAGGTCGGCCAGCAAAATCGCCAGCATGTACTGGTCCACGATCGGGGCGGTAAAAGCCTTGGTCGAGGCCACGCCGATCTCAGGTCCGGTTTGCATCGAGATGAATCCGTCCGCGACGCGCATGGCTTGCGAGCCGATCGCGTTGACGATGCTCCAGGTCAGCGCGCCCTTGCGGCGTCCCTCCTCCAGCGCGGCCAGCGTGTCGGCGGTCTCGCCGGATTGCGAGATTGCCAGCACAACGGACTGCTCATCAATGATGGGGTCGCTGTAACGGAACTCGGAGGCGATCACAACTTCCACGGGCACGCGGGCGATTTTTTCGATCAGGGTTTTTCCGACCATGCCCGCGTAGGCGGCCGTGCCGCAGGCAGTGATGGTTATTTTTTGGATGCGCTTCGCCAGCTCGGGCGTCAGGTTCAGTTCGGGCAGGCGGATTCTTCCATGCTCGAAATCCACGCGGCCCGCCAGGGTGTCGGTGAGCGCGCGGACTTGTTCGTGGATCTCCTTCTGCATGAAGTGACGGTACGCGCCTTTCTCCGCCGCGACGGGATCCCACGCCACAACCTGGACCTGGGGCTGGACGCGACCGCCTTCGAGCGTTTCCACCTGCGCGCCGTCCCGCGTCACCACCGCCATTTGGCGCGACTCCAAAAACACGACGCGCCGCGTGTGCTCGAGGATGGCCGGCACATCCGAGGCGACGAACATCTCGCCCTCGCCGTAGCCGACGACCACCCCGCCCGCGTTGCCGATGCGCGCCGCCACGATGCGGTCGGGCTCGTCCGCGGACACCAGCACCACCACGTTCGCGCCCCGGATGTGTTGAAAGGTCTTGCGCGCAGCCTCCACCAGGTCGAGTCCTGTGGCGAGATAATGCTCCACAAGATGAACGATAGTCTCCGTGTCCGTATCGGATTTGAATTCCACGCCCTCCGCGGACAGTTCCTCGCGCAGTTCGAGGAAGTTTTCCACGATGCCGTTATGCACTACCACGACGCGTCCCGTCTGTCCGAGGTGGGGATGCGCGTTGCGCGCGCTGGGCGCGCCGTGCGTGGCCCAGCGGGTGTGGCCGATGCCGAGATGGCCCGCGATGGGGGATTGTTGGAGCAGGTCGCCGAGCGCCGATAGTTTGCCCGCCTCGCGGCGCACTTCGATCTTTCCGTCTTGCAAGACGGCGATGCCGGCCGAATCGTAGCCGCGATATTCCAGCCGTTTCAGGCCGTTGTAAATGATCGGCGTCGCGTCACGACTGCCGATGTATCCGACGATGCCACACATGGTTGGGTTCCTCCAGATTGAGTAATCAGTGATCAGTGATCAGTGTTCAGTCACTGATTACTGATTACTGGTTACTGATCACTATTCTCTTGCCTCGCCATTCCCTGCGCTTTTGTCCGCGCGGTTGCCCGCGCGGCGTTGGTTGCAGGGATTTTGTGCTGGAGGGAAAGGAGTCGGGACTGGCAGTCCCGGAGGGCATCCGCTGATCGTTCGATTTTCCTGCTTTTTGTAAAGCGCATTGCTAATTCGCTCTACTGGCAGCAAATTGGCAATTCGCTCTACTGGTAGCAAATTGGCAATTTGCTCTACAAGCAGTTAGCCGCGGCTCGCGCCGCAGAACCCTCATCCTCGTCAACTTTAGTTGTAGTTATGTAGTTTTGTAGTTACGTAGTTACATAGTTGTGTAGTTACGTGGTTGCTGATCTCCCCGCGAACCAACTACCAAACTACCAAACTACCAAACTAAAGTCCATGCGCTCTTTCCCGTTGAAAATATCGGAATTCACCTCCTCGGTTGAATTGCGGGCGGGATTATACCTCGGTTAAACGGCAACCGGCC
>CAYJLS010000243.1:0-4418 GCA_964371065.1 uncultured Anaerolineaceae bacterium
GACAATTTTCAGAACCAGGTGTGGGAGTCTCCTGGGTGTATGTATCAGTATTTCGAGCGCCGCCTGAACCATTTGGGCAGCGTTGAATTGAATCATTGGCGCTATTGCCAGCACCGTTCTCGTCGACTTGAGGCTGCCCGGCATTGAGTAGAACCAGCAATCCGATATCGTCGGCATCGCTTGTATCATAGACAATGGCGTCAAGAAGGTTGGTGGTTGTAACGGCTATGTTTGTCGGGAAATTGGCTGCATCATCAGCATACAAAGCTACTGCATCCGCCCCATTCTGCAAGCCATTGCCACCAAAAATGATCGAGGGCGTGGGCACGACACCAACATTGCCCAACACAAAATAACCATTGGCATCCGTGCTGAAGCCATCCAGATCGTAAAATGCGTAAGAGAGATCGTTGCTTCCATTGTAGAAAACAACCACCATCCCGTCGAGTGCAGTGTTCCCCACGCCACCATCATACAGTTCCACAAACTCCAACACATCCGTGCCAGGCGTGTCAGAGTCAACTTCATTGATGATGACATTTGTGTTCGGGCCTCCACCTCCGCCACCAAAAGTTTGGCCGGTGTTGACAACGCCAAAGGTATTGGGTGCTTCGGCCGCCCAGGTAAAGTCACCATAAGTAGCGCCTGAACCGGTGAGTTGGAGTGAGTTGCCAACCGCTCCGAAACCATTTTCAGATACACCAATGTCTGTGCTAGCGAGACCGCTTGCCGGGCCATTAACCGCAGTGAAGTTGCCTTCATAACTCAGGAATTGAACTACACTGCTTCCTGCATCCACCAGCGCCATACCATCGGGTGAACCGTTTTGAATGCCAGCCCGTACAAATGCCAGGAAGCCATAGCCATTATCTTGGTTGGGAATTACCCCGCTTAATGGGATTGTATCGTAAACATTCAACTGGGTACTGCTGCCATTGTAAAGAACAACACTCCAGCCTGTAAGGTCTGTCCCGGCGGGACCGGCAATTTCAACTGCTTCGCCAGCATCAGTACCTGCGTTGTCGTAATGAATTTCGTTGATGAAAACTGTAGTGGTCGGGTTAGCGAATAGGGGAGGGGCGGCCTGCGCGCTCTGCATTGGCAGAGCCATAAGCATCAAGGCTAGTATGGTTATAGTCGAAAACACTTTGAACAAACTTTTATTCATGCGATTCTCCTCTTAGGAATAGTTGGAATAGTTAACAATGGAAATATGTCATACTTATAGCTCGGGACAGGGGTGATTAGATTTTCACGAAGGCGACACCTCCAAAAACTAAATCTAAATTACCAGACGCTATCCGGGTGTTTTTTCCCAGCAATAACCATTGTATGTTAGACCTTTCAAAAATGCAAGAATCAAAATCGGCGATTATATGCTTCCAGCAATTTCCACCGCACTGCTATAATCCGCCGCATGGAAAATCAAAGACAACCTTTTTGGACTCGCGACTCATCCATTCTGCTTGGCGGGTTTTTTGTCACCATTTTTCTCATCGTTTACATCTGGTGGCCGCTGGCAGAGGAAGTGTTATCGTACATTGATTGGAACGGTCCCTGGTGGCGGTACATGGACTGGCTTCTGCTTGGCGTTTTCCTGTTCATGTCCATTACCATTATTGCACGGGCGAATCTCAAAACAGATGTGTTGATCGTCTTCGTCGGCATTTGCGGCGGACTGACAATCGAATCATGGGGCACACAAACCAACCTCTGGCATTATTACACCGCCGAGCGTCCGCCGCTTTGGATCATCCCTGCGTTGCGATCTCCACTTTGGCTTGACACATGCCCCAATAGAGGAGATTGCTTCGTCGCACACCTGCCCTCCCGAAGGACATCGGGACGCTGTGGCGGGCGGTGCCAGGGAAAAGCGCTCCTCGCAATGGCGGCTGGGTAGTACTATATTTTGGCTGTAAATATCCTTTCGAAGGCTGCCGAACGAAACTCGTATTTTCACACTGCCGCGCGTTTCATCCGCCAGTCTTTGATAACGAAGGGCAGGTACAGCAACAGGCAGTTGACGACGCCGATGAGTTCCATGTAGATGATGTAAACCGGCCAGGGCGGCAGGAGGTCCAGCAGGCTGGCGGTCTCGGGCTTGCTATTGATCATCAGGTAGTTCGAGCCGATGGCATTGTTGACAAAATAGATGACGACCATGTAAATGTTGATGCCAATCGCCACCCTAAGCAGGGACTTCCACGTCGGGCGGAGGCCCTCGACGACGGTCATGTAGATGGCGGCGGTGATGATCAGTCCGTGGGAGAGGAAGGTTTGGAAGAAGCGAAAGTGGGGGAAACCGTAGATGCCGAGGTCGGGAGTCATCACCGCCTGGAACGCGCCCGCGATGCCGAGGAAATATGTGAATTCGTAAACGGTGTAGTTCTTCGTGACCAGCATCAGCGCGCCCAACCAAACCAAAATACTGCACAGGTGCAGGGGCAGGCGCGTCTGGATGCTCCACTGTCCAGCCGCGATGTTCCAGGCGTGCCAGGCGATCTCGTTTCCCCATAGGATGAGCGCCATCGTCCAGCGGATGCGCGACTTCGTCCGTTCGCTGGCGTTCTTGAAGGTTGCCAGCCAGAAGTTCAGTGCGACCAATACGCCCAGCGCGATCAGATGCGCTGGGCCGAGGAACTCGAAAGCGGGGCCGGGGTAATCCCCGGCAAAGTAGATTCCCAAGTCTCACTCCTTTGGCGAAAGGTTCGGAGTCCAAAATCTTCGCGAAGCATCCCTGTGGGACCAGATTTTGGATCAACGTTTGACTCTGGATGATTTAAATCCACTTTAAGAAACCCGCAAACGCGATCAGCGCTACGATATCCACCGTCCAGATCGTCCCCACGGTGATGAGTTTCTGGCGCATGGTCTGCATGTCGTAGACCCAGAAGGCGAACACGAAGAACCACAGGTAGCCGAACAGGAAAATTAACAGGGGGAAACTGCGTCCCCACCAGGGCCAGTCCCAGGTCAGCGCGTCCGCCGAGTTGAGGAAATACTCCACGATCACGCAGAAGATCGAGCCGAAGATCGCCACCGCCCAGCGGTTCGGAAGTCCGAGATATTTGAAATTCTTGTCGGGATGCAGCATCTTCGACCAGACGATGCCCGCCACTGCGAACATGAACATCGTCTCGATGTTGAGTCCCACCAAAATCAGGTACGCGCTCGGGCCCGGTTCGCCCCAGATCGGCGCGTAACCCGTGAAGCGCAGGACCAGTCCGTTGACGATCTCGTTAAACCAGTCCGCGCCCCAAAAGGCCAGCCCCGCCAAAACGATGTTCCAGTTGCGTTTCTCCACTTCCACGGTGTAAACGTAGAAGACAAACGACAGGATCGGGATCACGTACCACTGGAAGTTGCTGGCGTCGCGCAGGCGAGTCAAGGCTTGCAATGCAAATTCGGTCATGGGTACCTCCTTGTGAAGGTTGATGCTTGATTCCATCTCACTGCCAGGGCAGTGGCAAAATCCCCTTTTCTCTCGCTTCCCAAATGTTCACCCAGCCATAAGAAGATTCCTTGGCGTCCAGATGCGGGAGGGCATCCTGGAATTCCTGGTTGGCGCGGTCAACCGCTTCTTCAAAACTGGCCCGTCCAATCAGGGTTGTTTCGATGAAGTAGTAATTGGCGTTTTCCTGATCCATGCGCACGCCGATAAAGGCATGGCCCGGAATGATTACAATGGCCGCTTCCAGATCCATGGCTTCGGCGGCGGAGGCAAACAACAGGGAGGTTTCGATGCAGTTTCCGCTGTGCTGTTCCAGCGTTTCAGCAGGCAGGCGGATGCGCTGGACACTGCCGGGCGCGAAGGAAATCCAGGTGCTGATGTAGGTGATGTTGTAATCTTCCTCGGCCCTCCAGACGGCCTGAAGGCGGTCCCAGACACTGCCGCTCTCATCGTTGACGTATCCCCCGTAACCACTTGTGATAATCCCAGAGGAAGTGTAGTTGGCGGCATTGCGGATCAATTCTTCCACAGCCGGATCATTGGGTGTGGCCATGGCCGCCCACAATTCCAGGACTTCCGTTTCTGTAAACCCGGGGATGGACAGTGGAAAATCCCGCCGGGAATATACCAGCGTGTCACCGGTTTCCTCCAGGATTTTCTTTTCAACCCCGTTGTCCAGTTCTGCCACGCGCAAGTGGAATTGGGCCGGCTTTTCGACGTTGAGTTGGTCAATCACTTCCGGGATGAGGCGCGGGTTCTGGCGCACTTCGAGCGTTTCCCCGGCGGCAACTGTCACCGTATCAATGGACTTGGTGGTATAGTCGGTCACTTCACTTTCCACGATCAGCTGGGCGGATGTGTCGCGGGGATTGGTGATGGTAACGATGACAAAATCATCCAGCGCTGAACCGTATAACGGATAGATGATGGTGATCAGATTGGAGGTGTAAACGTAGTCCACCTGAAG
>CAYJLS010000244.1:0-4386 GCA_964371065.1 uncultured Anaerolineaceae bacterium
CAGACCGCCTCGCCCGGCCTGGATCAAAATCCAGAGCAGGCGAGGCGGGCGGTTGCAAGAAATCAGGGAGGGCGGATGGCCCTCCCCGGTAAATCAAACGTACTGCGGCAAGGCCCACACGCCGCGCTCGACCTGTTTGCAGGTCTCTTGCAGGACGCGGCGCACGATGGCCTGCCAGTCCGTGCCGAGGGATTTGGCTTTGCGGACGCGGGTGTGAGCCTCGATAGACTCGTAAATCTCAGACAGGGATGCCTGGTTACCGTGCTCGATGAGCGCGGTCCAGACGATGCCCTGCCAGGTCTGACCCATAACTCCTCGCTGATCCACGCCCTCGGTCGAGGAGCGGCGCACCGTCACCATCCAGGCGCAGGCGAATTGTTTTGGCTTCTGCGTCACGATGACATACTCGTGCAGGATGTGGGGATCACGGAAGTTGGTGTACTGCTGACCATTGCTCCAGACGTTATGCTGGAGTTTGATCAACATCTGGCGCGGCTCTCCGTACCAGCGATAATCACGCTGGAGCGGATACAACACGCCTTTGCGTTTTACGTCCCCGACCAGGATCACCAGGTGGCCGCCAGGACGTACTGCCTGATAGCCGTTGTAGTGGGCCACGTCCATCTTGCGGATAAAAGTGTCGTAGTCGGGACAGCGGGAGAGATCGTCGGGATGCGGCTGCGTCCCCCAAACGTTTCCGCTGTATTGGATGATGTCGTGGTACGGATCGTGGAAGAAGACCAGATCTGCCAGACCAGGAAATTCGTCCCGCAGAATGTTAAAGCCGCTATGCAGATCGCCCTGCCAGCAGGAAATCCCCATCGCTTTCGCGACGTCGCCGGTCGTGCCAGAGCCGCATACGGGATCGAACACCCTGGCGGGCTTGAGCCAGGCGAACAGGTCTTCGCTCAGACGCGGGGAGTGGTTGCCGCGCCAGCGGGCGTCGCCGCCCGTTCCGCGATTGGGGTAGGAGAGAACGGTATTCACACCATCACCTCCCTCCCGATGGTGGCGATCCACTTGCGTTCGCGGGCGATCTCCACAATCCAGTCCGGGGTGTTGGCGTAGAACTCCTCAAACCCAGTTTCGGGATTGTGGCGGCGCCAGCAGTTGACGGATGCGATGTCGCCCAGGTCTGCATAGTGCCGCGGATTTTTTACTTCACCCCAGCGGGATTTGCGATCTGACTCGCGGCACTCTCCGATGTGCTTGATGCGCTCTTCACGCGTCTCGATGATCAAGCGGGTGGTGGGCTGGCCCTCGCGGTTGAGCAAGGTTTGAGTTTTCATGCGAACCCCAGGCCTTTTTCCTTCAAGGACTGCCACTTACCATGCCCAATCACAAGGTGGTCCTGCACGCTGATTTCCAGCATCTTCCCTGCATTGACGAGCGCGCGCGTCACGGCGACATCGTCGGGGCTGGGAGTCGGGTCACCCCCGGGGTGGTTGTGGGCAATGATGATGGCCGTTCCATTCCGCTGAATGGCGGGCCGGAAAATCTCGGCGGGTCTGATCTGCGCGGTATTCACAGAACCCTTGTACACATCCACCACGCCGATCACCCTGCTTCTGGTGTTTAGCACGATCACGCGCAGGTGTTCGACATCGAAGGTTGCCATGTCCAGGCAAAGACCATAAGCATCGCCGGGTGAATTGACATCAATGTTATCGCCCGTTGTCATGGACAGCCTGCGGGACAGAACCAACGCCGAGCGAAGCCGCGCGGCGGTTGATTCGCCAACGCCAGGGATCGAGACCAGTTCGGCGCTGGCCGCCTGGTGCAGGCGGTGCAGGTTGCCTTGAAAGTGGGACAGGACCGCATCCGCGATCTCGATCTGTTTTGGACCGCCAACGATGGCGGCCAGCAGTTCCACATCCGTACAGGCGGATGGATCGGCGGAGACACGATAAACCGGCGTTTCGCGCACTGCGAGTAGTTTGAGTTTGGGCATTTGGAAGCCCGTAAAGCTTGTTTGCATAAAACATACCTCCGAAGTTGTTGGAGCCGAAAAACGGCTCCGCCCGGACTGGATCATTCCAGCGCAGGCGGAGCAGGTCTTCGTAAAGAAAAGAGTGAGGGCAGGGTGGCCCTCACTCTCGATCAATTCCTACTGGCCGCAAGCCCAGGGTGTGGGACTGCCTCTCAGCCAGTGAACTTCGCCTTCGATGTCCACCAGGACGAAATGTGGGAACTCAAAGCCGTTTTTTTCGCGGGCTTGTAGCCACGCTTCAACGGCGGCCAGGTCGCGGATGTCCGGTTCTCCATGGATCTTCGGTACATCTTCCAGCCTGGTTGCGGCGGGATAACGATAGGCGCAGCCAAAGTGCGGCAGGTCGCAACGGAAGGTTTCGCCAGCAAAATAGCCGCACACTACACATTCGTCCATCGGGCCGTATGCGTCCTCGACCAAGCTCAGACAGTTACAGCGCGGGCATTCGGACAGGAGAGTCGCGAAGGCGCTCATACCGGCCTCGACTTTCGAGAACCGCGGAGCAGATCGCGGAAACTGATCTCATTCGAATAGAATTCGACTCCGCTGTGTTTTCCGTAGCACAGCAGGCGGAAGTATCCATACCGGAACATCTGAATCTCGTACCCAAGCAGGCTGCCCTCATCGGGACCGAACGAGGCGTTGACTTCATCCTCGTCCGCAAAGCCGCCGTTGTCAACGATATTCTCGTCGAGCTGGCTACCGTCCTTGATGGTCATCCAGCGGATATTTGGGAAATGGAAGCGCGTCTGCGAGCATTTACTTGCGCGCATGAGCAGGCGGGTGAGGGCGAGATACCACGCGATCAGGAGCGCGACCGATGGCCGCACTTCGATGGCGCAGTGGGTGGGTTCGTAGCTGTAATCATCGTCGGAACAAACAGGAACAACGTAATACGGGAATTTTGTTTGCATGTTTACAGACCTCGTGTGGATTTTTCAGGACGCCAGGAGGCGTCCGCTTAACTTGGAATTTCCCATTCATCCCTGGCGGCGATCATCACATCTTCGTTGCGGATGAAAGCAACGAAGGCGCGCGGAATTGCCCGCAATTCACGCAGGAATTCCAGCCAGGACACAGCCAGGCGCAACGGGATGGCAGCGGGAATTTTGTGGATCTGGATTGGCGTCATTTCGACCGCCTTGCCAGGAGAGCTTCGAAGCGCGCGGCTTTCAGGCGCAGGGGCGCCAGGGATGCACGTACATCCGGGATATCCCTTGCGCCGTTCAAGGCGCGCTCGAGGTCTTTGCGGAGATCGCGGTCGAAGTTGCCCGATTCGGCATCCAGGCGCAGAGTCTCTTCGATCAGGCGCCAGTCCTCATAGTTCCGGAGAACCAGCACCGCGCTGTCTTTGCGGACGAGCTTGAGGATCAAGCCCATCGTTTGGCGCAGGTCGCGCATGAACTCCAGCAGGGAGTCTTTCATACGCACGGGGACGGCGGGAAGGGCGGAAGCTTTGGGGTGGAGATTGGTTGAGGCTTCGAGTTTTTCGAGCAGGGTTTCGAAGGTCATGGCGATGGGTTTCTCCACGCCTTCGCTGTCGTTCTCCACACAATCAAGTTCGTGCCAGTCAGGTTGCTCGACAGCGTATTCCAGCCCGATCTTTTCAGGATGGAAAAACTCCCGATCAATCAGGCGCTGGCGGATCATCTCCTCGGCTTCCTCGGACGTGTAACCCGCCGGATTTTGGATGCAAACGCTCAGGCGGGTCTTCCAATTGCCTTCGTCGCGATGAAAATAGTGTAGAACCAAGTTTGTCATGGTGACATACCTCATGTTTAGATTTGGGCAGACAATTTTGCCTGCCCGCGCGCGTTTCTCTTTCCAGGGGAACGCGCGCAGACATGCAAAAGAGAAGGAGAGGCCGGTTAGCCTCTCCTTGGTATTACTGGTCTTTGAGCATGTCCTCGATGATTTCATCGGGGAGGGTTGTAATTCATTTTTCTTCTCCTTGCCCCTTCACGATGTTGTGTGTCACAATTCTGGATAGTTCGGTGATTTTGCCATAGTGGAACGGGCAAGTTATCAGGCCGATGGTGTCGGCGGGATCGGTTCGGAATTGTGCGTTTACGTTTAGCAGTTGCCAGTCGTAAACTCCTCTGCGGTTTTCCACGAACAGCGCGAACGTGATCTGCGCGTCGTCTGGTAAATCTTTCATGCGTTCGATCAATTCTGCTTTTGTCATTGGTTCATCTCCTTGTTGGATCGTGATTGCTTTGGATGGTGACATACCTCGTGTTTAGATTTGGGCAGACAATTTTGCCTGCCCGCGCGCGTTTCTCTTTCCAGGGGAACGCGCACAGACACGCAAAAGAGAAGGAGAGGCCGGTTAGCCTCTCCCTGGTATTACTGGTCTGTCTTGGGCGTGTCCTCGATGATTTCATCGGGGACACGCA
>CAYJLS010000245.1:0-1740 GCA_964371065.1 uncultured Anaerolineaceae bacterium
TCCATCACGATCTTGACCCAGCCCGCATAGTCGCCGAGCCCGAGCGCCTTGCCGTTGGCCTGGAAGGGGAATTTGCCGACCTTTACTGCGTGTCCGCGTTCTTTGGCCTGCACTTCGGTCAACCCGAACGAGGCGATCTGTGGCTGGCAGTACGTGGCGCGCGGCATCATCTCGTAATCAAGCGTGACCGTCTCCGCGCCCGCGATGTTCTCCGCGGCCACGATGCCCATCGCCGAGCCGACGTGCGCCAGCATGAGTTTGCCCGTCACGTCGCCGATGGCCCAGATGTTCGGGACGCTGGTCTGCATCTTTTCGTTGATCTCCACGAAGCCGCGCTCGCTCACCTTGACGCCGACCTCCTCGAGTCCGAGTCCCTTCGAGTTGGGACGGAACCCGATCGCGACCAAAGCCTGGTCCGCTTCGAGGACGGTTTCCTTGCCCTCCGCGCTGACCTTCACCTTGACGCCCGTCTTCGTCGCTTCGACCGACTCGACCTTGTGTCCCACCAGCGATTTGATGCCGCGCTTGTCGAAGGCTTTCTTCAACTCGGCGGACACTTCCTCGTCTTCCAGCGGGACGAGACGCGGCAACATCTCCACGATGATCACGTCCACGCCGTAGGAACTCCACACAGTCGCGAACTCGACGCCGATCGCGCCCGACCCGATCACGATCACCGACTTCGGAAGTTTATCTTGCAAGATGGCTTCGAGATACGTGACAACTTTTTCACCGTCCACTTTCCAGACGGCGGGGACAGCCGCGGACGCGCCCGTGGCCACGAGGATATTTTTGGCGGCGAGTTCAGTCAGTTTGTTGTCCTTATCTTTAACGGTAACAACTGTCGGGTTGGTCAGATGCGCTTCGCCCATATAAACGGTAATCCCATTTTTCTTCATGAGGAAGCCCACGCCCTTGGTCAGTCGGTCGGAATTCTGGCGCGAACGTTTCACCGCGACTCCGTAATCCAGTTTTAAATTGTCGAACGAGAATCCAAATTCCTTGCCGCGCTCGCGCAGGGTGTGCGCCACTTCCGCGTTGCGAAGCAGGGACTTGGACGGGATGCAACCCACGTTCAGGCACACGCCGCCCAGCCACTGCTTGTCCACGATGGCGACTTTCTGTTTGAGTTGCGCGGCGCGGATGGCGGCCACGTAACCTGCCGGCCCGGCGCCGATAACGATAACGTCAAAATTTTCTGGCATGATGTTCTCCGTTTTTGGCGATTAAAATCGCGTCTCGTTTGCGAAGTCCACACTTTGACAGGCTCAGTGTAAGCCTTCGTGGACTGGTGAATTAGCCGACGAAGGTCGGCTTTGCAAAGGTTGTGGTGACTTCAGTCGCCGATGATTTTACTATACTCTATGATAAACTTTCCCCGCCCATGATCCGCTCTACCAGAATTCTCCTCGGCCTCGCCCTGCTTGCCTTCGCTCTCATTCTCATCCGCACGGCCTGGGTTGGCGACGACGTTTACATCACCCTCCGCACCGTGGACAATTTCGTCAACGGCTACGGCCTGCGCTGGAACGCGGCCGAGCGCGTGCAATCGTTTACGCACCCGCTGTGGATGTTCCTCTTCGTGACCGTTTACGCGCCGACGCGCGACGCGTACCTGACGGCGCTCCTCATCTCGTGTGCCGCTTCGCTCCTGACCTTTTGGCTGGTCGCGCGTCGGGACGGGTTCGCGTGGCTGGGAGCGGCCATCCTGCTATTCTCCAAAGCCTTCGCGGATTACTC
>CAYJLS010000245.1:1840-4351 GCA_964371065.1 uncultured Anaerolineaceae bacterium
GGCAATCGGCTTCCTCCCGCTCCTCCTCTGGGAAGCCTTCTCGCTTTTCTATTATGGCTTTCTCCTTCCCAATACTTATTATGCCAAACTCGGCGCGGGCATTCCGCAGGCTGAATTGTTCGCGCAGGGACTGGTTTACTTGGCTGACTCATTTACGCGCGACCCGTTGACCCTCATCGTCATCATCGCGGGAATCATTTTTGCCCTCTGGCGCGGACAAACCCGCGAACGTCTTCTCGCTTTTGGAAGCCTGCTCTATCTCGGTTACGTGCTGTCCATCGGCGGCGATTTCATGAGCGGACGGTTCTACACCGCCTCGTTGCTGGTCAGCACGTTGTTGCTCATCCGTCTGACGAGTGAGTGGAAGCCAGCCTTCAAAGCAATCGCTGTCAGCGCCGTTGTCATTCTTGGCATGTTCGCCTCTCCTCCCAATTACATCCTCGACTTGAACCAGCCGCGTTTCACCGAGCACGACCTGCTGACGGGCATCAACGACGAGCGCGCCTACTACTATCCCATTTCGGGGTTGCTGAACTATCAGTCCGGCAAAGAGATTCCATTTTCGGGCGAAGGTTGGGTGGAGCACGGCAAGTCCCTGCGCGCCAGCGGCAAGTCTGTGGTGGACGAGAAGAACGTTGGGTTCATCGGCTATTTCGCGGGACCAGCCGTCCATATCGTGGACCTGTACGCGCTGTGCGATCCGCTTTTGGCGCGGCGACCAGCCTCCAGCGTTGCCCTGAGTTCATCGAAGGGTCCGGGAAAGTGGCGCATCGGCCATTACGAGCGGGAAGTCCCCGAAGGCTACCTCCAAACCCTGCGGACGGGCGTCAACCAGATCCGCGATCCGAATCTCGCCGCGTACTACGATCAACTCGCGCTCATCGTGCGCGGTCCGCTTTTCAGCCGCGCGCGTCTCGTCGCCATTTGGAAAATGAACACGGGGCAATTCGATTATCTTCTTGCGGAGTCTTCGCAATGATCCCAGGCCTCGACGGAATCCGCGCCCTCGCTTTCCTGCTTGTTTTTTCCGTGCACACCGATTACGTTTACATCGGGTGGGTGGGGGTGCAATTGTTTTTCGTGCTTTCGGGTTTTCTCATCACCGATATTCTTTTGCGGATGAAGGACACCCTGGGCACGGGCGACTACTTCAAAAAATTTTATGGCCGCCGCTTCCTGCGGATTTTCCCGCTGTATTATTTTTATTTGTTGATCATGTTCATCGTCACCGCGGTCCTCATTTTTTATGGGTATCGAATCAATTACATGCAACTCTTTCAGGACCAACTTCCCTACGCGCTGGCCTACATCTACAATTTTTTCAATGCCAGCCCCGCGTACAACGGCGAATCCTGGCTGGTGGGGCATCTGTGGTCGCTCTCCGTGGAGGAGCAGTTTTATCTTGTCTGGCCGCTTCTCATTTTCCTGGTTCCGAAGAAGCACCTGAAAAAATTATTTATCGGCGCCATCCTGGCGGGGCCGCTTTTCCGCCTCGCGATTTCTGCCTTGTATAAATTCCAGGGAAGCGTGCCGTTTCTCTATCCGAGTATGTCGGTGGTGATCTATGTGCTTCCATTCTCCTACCTGGATGCCTTCGGGTTGGGCGCATATATCACCCGCTTCGAGATTCCAAAAGCGAGATGGCAATTCTTTGCCCTGCTCATCCTGCTTCCCGTTGTTGGTTTTGCCACCACATACTTTTCCACAGGTGATTGGGGTGTAAGCACGGCGTTTGGGTTTGCGTATCCGCTCAACAAGGACTTGAAGCAGGTGTGGGGATATTTCTACCTGTCTTATCTTTGCGTCCTGTTGATCTATCTTGTGGTTCGCGAAAAACTCTTCCTGCGCGTTCTGGATAATAAATTTGTCAGTTACCTCGGCAAAATTTCCTACGGACTCTACGTCTACCATTTCGCCATCGTCTGGTTCGTGCGGCGCATCCGCGACTTTGGCATTCCTGAACCGGTCGCCAAGCCGCTGAGTCTCGTCATTTCGGCGGTGTTGGTTTACTTCGTCGCCTCCCTCAGTTACAAATATTTCGAGAAACCCATTTTGGATTTGAAAGACCGCTTCTTTCCCCTGCGGACGGATTCGCCACTACCACCTGACAACCAAAAAGCGACGGCCTAAAAACCGTCGCTTTTATTTTCACTCCCCGCCTCGCGCGGGACTTGGGGCGGATTCCGTTTCGGTGGGCGTTCGCGCGGCGACGGGACCCGAACGGGAAGCGGATTCCGTTTCGAGGCGTGTTCGCGTCAGGTGGGCGCCGAACGGGAATGGAATCCCCGTTCTCACATACGAAGCCCTTCGGGCTAACGCGCCTGTAGGACAAATTGCCAATTTGTCCCGCGTGGAGCAAATGAGCAAATTGGCAATTTGCTCTACAAATGCTACGCCCAGTTCTCCAGCGTCTCTTTGACCTTCGCCAGGAACCAGTCTGCGGACGCGCCGTCGAGAATGCGATGGTCGAAGACGAACGAGAGATACACCATCGGGCGGATGGCGATGGCG
>CAYJLS010000246.1:0-4315 GCA_964371065.1 uncultured Anaerolineaceae bacterium
CTTCCGCATTAGAATTGGTGAAGACCTCCGAACTTCCAAAGTACATCCAGAAACATTGGAAGGATGAATTGGCGCATCGCAATGCGCGCTTGAAAAAGAAACAGAAAGGCAAATGAAATACTTTATTCTGCTCCTCACGATCCTTGCACTCGCGGCCCTCGCCTGCGGAATGGGAACGCCGACTCCCACGCTGGACATCCACGCAGTGGAGACCATCGCGGCCGGCACGCTGACCGCGCTCGCACCAACCCAGTCGCCGCCCACGCTGATGCCCCTGCCCACACTCACCCTCGCGCCAACCGCCTCCCCCTTCCCCACCTTATCGCCAACGCCGATCCGCATCCAATTCCCAGCAGGCGGGATTTCAGCGACCGTCTCGAACACCGTCACATTTCCGAACCGCGTCGAGTACATCCTGCGCGCCATGCAGGGACAGCAGATGACCGTCAGCATCAACTCGGCAGGGGACGCGGCCAACTTTTCCGTTTTGGGTGTGGCAGACGGTCAGCCCCTCAAACGCCTCGAAAACGAAGACCGCGTTTGGACAGGCATCCTGCCCGCCACGCAGGATTACCTAATCTCGGTTGCCACGCCCGGCGGGAGCGCGGCCTTCACGCTCACCGTCACCATCCTCTGGCCGTAAAGTTTCGCCGTTATAATTCCCTCCATGCCATCAAAAAACAAAAACCGGATTGGCCGCCTGATCCTCAGCCTGCTGGCCGCGGCGCTCCTAACCCAGGCCTGCATCGAAATGAACCGCGTCGCCTGGGGGACGGGTGTCTGGCTCGGTGAATACTCGCTCAAATGGGCGCTTGGATTCTTCGGATTCGTCCTCGCCTGCCTGGGACTCTTCGCTCTCACCCTGACCGCGGCCTGGTCGCCGCGTAAACTGGATTTCGCGCGGGACGGTTTGGTCCGCCTGCGCGCCCGGCTGGGAGTCGTCCGCTGGGCGCTGGCAATTGGCTTCCTGCTGTCGCCGGTCTGGTTCTTCCAGTACACCTCCTGGGGCGTGGTATTTATCGGCGCGGGCATCCGCCTGCTCGCGTGGGTGTTGACCGTGCTCGGGCTGGCGTTCGCCCTCGGGCGCGGCGACCAGCTCCTCGTCTGGCGCGACGCGCTGGCCGCCTCCCTGCTCAGCGGCGCGGTCATCGGCGCGGCCATCCCGCTGGCGGGCGTGACGAATTATCCGTTCTCGTTGGGCTGGTCCGAGGGCAACCGCCTGTGGGACTACTCCATCCTTTTTGGCCGCGGGCGCTACGTCTTTCCGCCCGGCCAGGAACTGACTCCCTTCCTCGACATTGGCCGCCAGTTCAGCGGCGGACTGCCCTTCCTCCTCCCCAGCCTGACGATTTTTCAGGAACGCCTGTGGCTCGGGCTGATGGGCATCCTGCCCTACGTTCTGCTCGGCCTGTGCGTCTTCTACCTGCCGAAAACAAAAAGCGAGATATTATCTCGCTCTACCGCTCTTTGGCTGTTGGCCGGGCTGTGGGGATTCCTCTTCCTGCGGCAGGGGCCGATCCACACGCCGTTGCTCCTCAGCGCGGCGGTGGTCGCGCTGGCGTGGAGACGTCCCCTGTGGATTTCGATTCCGCCGATCGCCGCGGCGGGATATTTCGCGGCCGTCAGCCGCTACACGTGGACTTTCGCGCCCGGCATGTGGGCGGGGATGCTCTGGCTCGCCAGCGCGCAAACGGACAAGGGACGCCTCGCCGCGCGTGACTGGGGGCGGGCCCTCGCCCTCGGGCTGGGCGGCCTGCTGGGGGGATTCTTCCTCCCGCAACTGACGGGCCTGCTGGCGGACGCGGGCAATGCCTCGGTCACAGAAGCCGCCGCCTCCGTCGGACGCCAGCCGCTTTTGTGGTATCGCCTGCTCCCGAACAGCACTTACAACCTTGGCATCCTCGTCAACCTGCTGATCGCAGTCACGCCGCTTGTGATCGTGCTTTTCTTCGCGTCCCGGCGCGGATTGTGGACTCTCAACCCCTGGCAGAAACTTTCCATCCTCGGCATTCTGGCGGCCTTCCTCCTCGTTGGGCTGGTGATCAGTACCAAGATCGGCGGCGGCGGCGACCTGCACAACCTGGACATGTTCCTCATCGGCCTGCTCTTTTCTGCCGGGATGGTTTGGGAGAAAACAGACCGCCAGTGGCTGACCGAAGGCGCGGCGCTCCCCGCCTGGATGCGCGTCGCGCTGATCGCGCTGGTGGCGCTTCCCGCCTACGGATCGCTGCTCCACATGCGCCCCCTGCTCTACGCCGATGACTTCTCCCGCCTCAAAACGCTGACCGACATCGAAGACCCCTACGCCGACCCGCGCGTCCTCGGCCTGCTGCCGCCGCGCGACGAGGTGGGCGAAACCCTCATCCGCATCCAACAACAGGTGGCAGACGCGCAAACGCGCGGCGAAGTGCTGTTCATGGATCAGCGTCAACTGCTCACCTTCGGTTATATCCAGGGTGTGCCGCTGGTGGCCGAATACGAAAAGAAATATCTCATGGATCAAGCCATGGGCGGCGGCATCGTCTTCCCCGCCTTTTACCGCGACCTCGCCGCGCACCGCTTCGCGCTCATCCTCAGCGACCCGTTGCGCCTGCCCATCAAGGACAGCGATTACAGTTTCGGCGAGGAGAACAACGCCTGGGTCAAATGGGTGGCCGCGCCCATCCTGTGTTACTACGAGCCGATCGTCACGCTGGAGGAGTTCAAGATCCAACTGCTCGTCCCGCTCGCAGCGATCTCCCCGGACTGCGTTCTGCCATTGCCATAGACAGGAAGCAGAGCTTCCTGATTCCAAATCCCAAAACATGGAATCCGCAAGTTCTACTTGCGGACTTTGGTAGTGGCACAAAGTAAGTGACAACCATCAACGCGAATTTCACGAATGGGCGAATGATACGAATTATTAAAAATTTGCGGCGAAATTCGTAAATTCGCGTCATTCGCGTTTCAAGCCCGTACTTCTTCAATCAATATCGCTTACGAGTAGACCACTACCCGGACTTTTAGGTGACTTGTGAATCTTAAATACATTCTGCTTCGCCTCATCCGCCGCTTCCTGCCTGAACGTTTGACCCGTTTCCTGCTCCGACGAGGTTGGGTCATCCGCCCCGGGCTGGAGACGCGCGAACCCGCCTCCGCCGCCGCGCGTTACCGCGCGGCGCTCGAGGCGCGCGGCGCGTCGCTAAACGGGAAACGCGTCCTTGTGTTCGGGTACGGGGGAAACTTCGCAGTGGGCGCGGAACTCCTGCGAGCGGGGGCCAGCCACGTCGTCCTGCTCGACCGCTTCGCGCCGCCCGACGACCGCCGCAACCGCGACCTCGTCCGCGCCTATCCCGATTATTTCGTCCTGCAAAACGGCCGGGTGAAAACGGTGGACGCGTTCCTGACGCTGATCCACGAGGATGTGAAGAATGTAAGGGTCAGCGAAAAATTCGACCTGATGCTGAGTTCGTCCGTCTACGAGCATCTCGATGACGTGGACGGGTTGACGGCCGCGCTGGCCGCGTTGACCGCGCCGGATGGAATCCACATCCATTACGTGGATTTGCGCGACCATTATTTCAAACTGCCGTTCGAGATGCTCAAGTTTTCCGAGCGGACGTGGAAGCGCTGGCTCAACCCCACCAGCAACTTGAACCGTTTCCGCCTGCGCGATTACCGGCGGGTATTCGAGGCGCATTTTGCGGATGTGAAGATCAATGTGCTGGCACGCGAGCCGGGGGCCTTTGCGTGCGCCCGAAGCCGCATCCGCCCCGAATTTTTGTCGGACGATGAGATGCACGACGCGGTGACGTTGATCGAGGTGGTGGCGGCCAAGCCCAAATAAAGTATCTCGCCTTACGTTTTTACATCCGGTTTACATCCCCTGCATCAGTTCTTGCTTCATGGCAGGTATCCTGCAATCACAGGAGAAATTGCCATGAACACAAAACTCGTCACCATTTTCGCATTACTGGCGCTGCTGGCCTCGGCCTGCGCGCCGTTGGTGGCCGCGCAGCCCCTCGAAACGGCTACCCAACCCGAGGTCCCGACGGAAATGGCGGAGACGGCGTCAACGATTGCGCCAGTTAACGTCAATAACTATGCCACCTTCTCCATCAACGTACAGGATTTTTCCCATCCAGCCGAATCCGCCGCCGTGCTGGACAAGATCATCACCCTGCATGAAACGTATAATGTGCCGGTGGATATTTATCTCACCGGGCAAATGGCGGAGATCTACGCGGCGCAATATCCCGAGCTGCTGGAGCGCCTGAAGACTTCGCCGGTGGTGGCGGTATCTTATCATGTGCGCCCGCCCGCGCCGTATTACAAC
>CAYJLS010000247.1:0-4252 GCA_964371065.1 uncultured Anaerolineaceae bacterium
AGTATCTTCGGAAGTGACTGTCACTTTGCCGCACAGATTCTACACATGAGCCAAAATCTTTGTACACGGATTTCACGGAACACACGGAGTTTCACGGATTTTTTTAAATTTCCGTATACAGAATCACATTGACACCCAACGAGCCTGATTTCCTTGGCGCGTTTATAATTGAAACAACCATGACCGAGAAACTTATCCTTGTCACCGGCGCGACCGGCTACGTGGGCGGACGGCTCGTGCCGCGCCTGCTCGAAGCGGGCTACCGCGTGCGCTGTCTGGTGCGCGACCCGTCGCGGCTGGCCGGGTTCGCCTGGGCTAAACGCGTCGAGATCGTCGCCTGCGATCTAAGCAACCCGGAGCGCGCCGCGGAACTGATGCGCGGCGTCTCGGTGGCGTACTACCTGATCCACGGCCAGCAGGGCGGGCACGTCAATGCCGAACGCGACCTGTTGGTGGCGCACAACTTCGCCTCAGCGGCGGAGGCGGCGGGCGTCGAACGCGTCATTTATCTCGGCGAACTGGTGGACCCGACCGCGAACCTGTCGCCGTACCTGCGCGCCCGCCACGAAACAGGATACCAACTCCGTTACAGCCACGTGCCGGTCACCGAGTTCCGCGCCGGCATGATCGTCGGCTCCGGTTCTGTGCTGTTTGAAATGATCCGCTATCTCACCGAGCGCGAGCCGCTGATGGTCTGCCCGGCCTGGTATTTTTCGGAAGCCCAGCCCATCGCCATCCGCGACGCGCTGTCGTACCTCATTGCCGCGCTGGACACGCCCGAATCCATCGGACGCGTGATCGAGATCGGCGGCCCCACCCGCCTCACCTACGCGGACATGTTGCTGGGCTACGCCAAAGAGCGCGACCTGAAGCGCTGGCTGGTGCGTACGCCGGTCTACGCGCCGCGGCTTTCTTCGTATTGGGTGCATATGGTCACGCCCATCCACTGGCGCGTCGCCCTGCCGCTGATCGAGGGCCTGCGCGCCCGCCTCGTGGTCCGCGACGATGCGGCGCGCCGGCTCTTTCCGCGCATCCATCCGATTGACTTTCAGACCGCCGTCCATCTCGCGCTGGGACGAATCCAAAGGGACAACGTGGAGACTTCCTGGACCGACGCGCTGGTCACTGCGGTGGGGGATGTCAAGCCGTATATTTTTAAGGTGGAAGAGGGCATGTTTATCGAGCGGCGCCAGGTCTATCTTGACCTTGAGCCTGGAGTTGTTTTTCGCGCCTACGTGGGCATTGGCGGCGCGCGCGGCTGGCTGTATTGGGACTGGTCGTGGGCCTTGCGCGGCTGGATGGACAAAGCCATCGGCGGCGTGGGACTGCGCCGCGGCCGCCGCCACCCCGACGAACTGCGCGCGGGCGAGGCGCTGGATTTCTGGCGCGTCGAGGCGGTGGAGCAAAATCAGTTGCTGCGCCTGCGCGCGGAAATGAAAGTGCCGGGCAAAGCCTGGCTGGAATTTCAATCCGTCCCATCCCCGGACGAGCGGGAGGGCAAAACGCTCTTCACTGCCACGGCGTATTTCGCGCCGCGCGGCTTCTGGGGTTTCATTTACTGGTACGCCATGTGGCCGTTTCACAAATTCATCTTTGCGGGCCTGGCGCGCGGCATCGCCTCGCGGGCGCGGGTATTGCAGCATGATTTTTAACGCGAATTTTAAGAATTGGTCATGCGCGACGAACTGATTCTCGTCACTGGCGCGACGGGATACATCGCCAGCAGGCTGATTCCCCGACTGCTCGACTCGGGCTACCGCGTGCGCGCGCTGGCACGCGACCCGCGTCAACTCGACGGGCGCGGCTGGTCGGCCTCGACGGAGATTACCAGCGGGGACGTGATGTCCCCGTCCACCCTGCCCGCCGCGCTGGAGGGAGTCCACACTGCCTACTACCTGATCCACAACATGTCCAGCGGGCGCGGCTACACCGAACGCGAACTGGAAGGCGCGCACAACTTCGCACAGGCCGCGGCGGAAGCGGGTGTGCGTCACATCATCTACCTGGGCGGCCTCGCCGACCCCGAACAGCGCCTCGCGCCGCACATGCGCTCGCGCATCGAAACAGGCCGGATGCTCAGGCAGGGCCGCGTGCCGGTCACCGAATTCCGCGCGGGTGTGATCATTGGCTCGGGCAGTATCTCGTTCGAGATGATCCGCTTTATGACGGAGTTCTTTCCCATCGTCCCCGGCTCCGTGTGGTTTCACAACCGGGCCCAGCCCATCGCCGTGCAAAACGTGGTGGACTACCTCGCGGCCGCGTTGAAGAATCCCAACGGCCGCGGCCGCATCTTCGAGATCGGCGGCCCCGAAATCGTCAGATACAGGGAGCTCATCCTTCGTTACGCGCGGGCGCGCGGATACAAGCGAAGCATGTTCCTCCTGCCGTATATTCCTGTCCGGTTCATGGCTTTTGGCGTGGCTTTGATGACCCCCGTCCCCTACCCAATCGCGTACGCGCTGGTCGGCGGGTTAGCCGATGACAGCATCGTGAAGCACGACGAAGTCTTGCGCGTTTTCCCCGAAGTGAAATTGATCGGCATAGACGAAGCCACGCGCAAAGCCCTCGGTTATCTGTCGCCTCTGCATGTCGAGCGCGTCTGGGACGACGGCCAGCGCGGCGCGAAAAGCCTCAAGCACGAGGGCTTTTTTATTTTCCATCGCGAGGAACAAATCCAATCCTCGCCTGAAAAAATATTTACAATTCTCACGCGGTTGGCAAGTGAAATGAAATGGCAAGTGGTAGCCAGCGAACCGCACCAGCGATTGTTGCTTCGGAGGCCGCATCCCTTCGGCGATCGCTGGCTGGAATGGCGCGTAGGTCGAGATAATATCTCGACCTACTTAGCCCAAACGGCCTTCTTCGCCCCGCGCGGTTTGGGAGGTTTCTTGTACTGGTATTTGCTATATCCCGTCCACGCGTTGGTTTTCCGCAATCGGATCCGTGCCATCGCAAACCAGGCAGAGAAAGAAGAACCATCATGAACCGCGTGCGTCTTTCATCTTTCATCTTTCATCTTTCTGCCTTCCTCCTCCTGCTTTCCGCCTTCTGCCTTCTCATCGCTTTCCTGCCCCTCCCCCTGCCCCCCTACCTCGACTTCCAGGTTCTCTACCACGCCGACCTCGGCCTCCTGCAAGGCATCCCGCTCTACGACCGCGCCGGACAGGCGGAAATGATTGCCAACCTCGCGGGCGTTACTCCCGAGCACGTTTTTGTTTTACCGTTTCCCTATCCGCCCTGGTATGCGCTCTCGACAATTTTCCTCGCCCTGCTCCCCATCGCAGTTGCGGCGCGCTTGTGGTTCGGACTCAACCTGTCCATGCTGATGATTTCGATTTGGTTGTTGACCGATGGCTGGCATCCTAGAAAACGTCTTGCTTCATTTCTCATTGCGATTCTTTTCATCCCCGTCCTCGGCAGTCTCTATGTTGGACAATTCATCTTCCCCGTTTTGTTCGGCGCCTCCCTGCTGACATTTTCCCTGCGCCGCGAAAATGTTCCGTTGACCGCGCTCGCGGCCGCGTTGTTGACCTTCAAACCGCATCTGGGCGGACCTCTGGCGGGCGCGGCCCTCATTTACCTTTTCCTGCGCCGCGACGATTTCTCCCGCCGCGCGCGGACGGCGATCCTCGTCACCGCACTTTTGCTTTTCGCCGTCGGTTTTCTCGCCGACCCCAATTGGCCGGTCAACTATCTCCACTCCCTGCTTGGCTTCCGCGACATGCCCGGCGTCGCCTCGTGCGGACTGTGCGCCAGCCTGCCCGTCGCGCTGGTCAGCCTTGTTACGGGGCAGACGAGCATCGTCCCCGCCTTGCCGCTCGGCGCGGCGCTCTTCATCGTTCTCTTCGGCGCGCTGTTCATCTTCCGCCGCGAGGTTTTCCGCACTCCCGAATCGCTCGTGGCCGCCTCCGTGCTGGTCGCCCTGCTGGCTGACCCGTACCTGCTCAATTACGATTTCGCGCTCCTGCTCGCGCCGCTGTTTTTACTACGCCGCGCGGCCCGCCGCGTGGACTGGATTTGGCTCATCCTCGTGTATCTCCTGCCCCTGCTTTTGCTCGGCCTGCTTGGGCGCGGCGGAAGTTTGTACCTGCCGCTGGCCGCGCTCCTGCTTTTTGGTTTGCTTCTCGTCCGCGCGCAATTCCCACCCTGTGAGTCTTCTGCAAAAAATCTTTAAACGCGAAAACCACAAGGCTCATGTGTAGAATCTGTGCGGCAAAGTGACAGTCACTTCCAAAGATACTGTTGGCGAACT
>CAYJLS010000248.1:0-4229 GCA_964371065.1 uncultured Anaerolineaceae bacterium
GGTGAAAAAAGCCGGGGACTGAAAAGAACGCGAAGACCCGCATCGTCCCCAATGGAGATTGGAACCTCTCAAATAAAAGACTCCCGCGAAGGGAGCCTTTTTAGCTGGGGAGCAGGGTTTCGAACCCCAAACTTCACATCCAGAGTGTGACGTGATACCGTTTCACCACTCCCCAAAATGTCTAACTGGCCGATTCAGAGTCAACTGTCCTGCCATTAGACGAGCCCCCACTGGGATGCCAGGCATCCTGTCCAGCGGGCAATATTTTAGCACGCCCGTCAGTTTCGGGCAAGGGTGCGCGAGTGCGTCGCACCTTCTTTAGCGAAAAGTACCAGCCTGTTGAATCGTCCGGCTAAACGAATTCACCTAATCTGTCTGGTGCGACGCACGTCAGCGCCTCGCCGCGCGGCGCGTGTTGTCCTCCATGTCCATCAGAATCAGCAGAACTTTGGAGATGGCCTGCAGAGCGATGAAATAGACAATGCCGCGGAAGGGTCGTTCCACAATGTACAACACATTGGTGAACACGTCTGTAAAACCTACTCCCGCCCAAAAGCCGCGGATATATTGCAAAACATAAACGCTCAGAGCAAGGAGTAAATCCACCGCGTACACACCCACCACCACCCACGAAAGGATCTCGCCCCAGCGCGCCACTTTGACCACCGCGTCGCGATCGAAATACGTGCCCATAAATTTTTCATTTTTTGTTTCAGTCATGCTGGCCTCCAGTACAGATTATAATAGCAGACACTCAACGTACACCGAGGCAAAATGACCGAAGAAACCACCAGCCGCATTCCCACTTTTATCCGCGAGGCCGTCGCCGAGGATCTGAAAAACGGACGCTTCGCCTATGTCCGCACGCGCCTGCCACCCGAACCGAACGGCTACTTGCACATCGGGCACGTCAAGGCATTCTTGATTGATTATTTTACCGCCCAGGAATTCGGCGGCGAGCTATATCTGCGCTTCGACGACACCAATCCCTCGAAAGAAGAAATCGAGTTTGTAGATGCCATCGAAGACGACGCCAGGTGGCTGGGAATCAAATGGGCCAAGGTGACGTTCGCATCCGACTACTTCGACCTGCTTTACGATTGGGCGGTGCGACTGGTCAAGCAGGGACTGGCCTACGTGGACGACCAGACCCAGGAGGAAATGAGCATCAGCCGCGGCACCCTGCCCAAAGGGACGAAATGGAGCGACACCGAATCCGCGCTCAAGCCCGGCGTAGACTCGCCCTATCGCAACCGCTCGGTGGAAGAAAATCTGGATCTTCTGGAACGCATGAAAAACGGCGAATTCGCGGAGGGGAGCCGAGTCCTGCGCGCCAAAATTGATATGGCGCACCCCAACACCCTCTTGCGTGACCCGGTCATGTACCGCATCATGAACGCCCATCACCACCGCACCGGCGATAAGTGGCACATCTACCCGATGTACGACTGGTCGCACGGACAGAACGACTCGATGGAAGGCGTAACACATTCGCTGTGTTCCAACGAATACATGATTCACCGTCCGCTGTACGAGTGGTTCCTGAAACAACTCGGCGCGTTCCCCAGCCGCCAGATCGAGTTCTCGCGCCTGAATATTACCTACGCCATGATGAGCAAGCGCAAACTCCGCAAACTGGTGGAGACCGGCGTGGTCAGCGGCTGGGACGATCCGCGTCTCACCACCCTGCGCGGACTGCGCCGGCGCGGCGTGACGCCCGAAGCCATCGTCAACTTCGTCACCGGCATCGGCGAGACGAACAACGATTCCTGGGTCGAGATGGCGCAGTTCGAAGCCATCATCCGCGATGACCTGAACAAACGCACACAACGCCGCATGGCTGTCCTTCACCCGCTTAAACTGGTGATTGACAATTACCCCGAGGGTCAGTCCGAGGAAATGACCGCCATCAACAATCCCGAAGACCCCTCCGCCGGCACGCGCAAAGTCCCCTTCTCGAAAGTGCTTTACATCGAGCAGGATGATTTCCGCGAGACTCCGCCGCCCAAGTATTTCCGACTCTTCCCCGGCAACGAAGTGCGCCTGCGCTACGCCTACTTCGTCAAATGTACGCACGTGGTCAAAGACGAAGCGGGGGACGTGACCGAAGTCCACTGCACCTACGATCCCGCCACAAAAGGCGGCGACGCGCCCGATGGCCGCAAGGTCAAATCCACGATTCATTGGGTCTCAGCCGCGCACGCCCTCCCGGCGGAAGTCCGCTTGTACCAGAACCTGTTCACTGTCGAGCGCCCCGATGATGGCGAAGATATTGAAAACATTCTCAACCCGAAGTCGCTGGAAATTCTGGAGAACTGCTACGTGGAACCCGCGCTGGCCGATGCCCACGCAGGCGACAAAATCCAATTCGAGCGCACCGGCTACTTCTGCCTCGACCCCGACTCCCGCCCCGGCAAACCCGTCTTCAACATGACGGTTAGCCTGAAAGACTCCTGGGCGAAGATCGAGAAGAAGGCGCGATAGTTGGGTAGTTACGTAGTTGGGTAGTTACGTAGTTTGGCAGTTTGGTAGTGGAAGCCCCGTGAGCAGAAAGTTCGCGAGGCTTTTGAATCAAGTGCGGGCGCGCCGCGACTGCGGTATGATTGCAACACAAGGACAGACTATGGATATCATCACCGGAAAGATTCTCAAGCTCAACGGCTGGCCGGATGGAAAAATCATCGGGATCGCGAAGGACATCGCCGCGCAACTCCTCGAACAGGGACTGGACCGCGACTCGGTTCTCGCGCGACTGGAAGCTGTTCGCCGCGACCCAGGCAGTTTCCTCGCCGACGCGTCCCTGGCCGACCTGGCGCGCGAGTGCATCCGCATCACGCAGAAGGATGAACCCGCGGACGAAGAACTGCGCGGCGTCCCACTCCCCTACCCGATCTGGGGACGCGAAAACATTGACGACACCTCCCTCGCCCAAATGGACAACGCCATGCGACTGCCCATCTCCGTCGCGGGCGCGCTCATGCCCGACGCGCACGTGGGCTACGGCCTGCCCATCGGCGGCGTGCTGGCAACGGATAACGCGGTCATCCCGTATGCCGTGGGAGTTGACATAGCTTGTAGGATGCGTCTCTCACTCTACGAAGTCTCCCCGCATCTCATGGGACAAAAGAAAAGCCTGTTCGAGGACGCGCTCTGGAATCAAACCGCCTTCGGCATGGGATCGGAATGGAAGGGCAACCGCCGCGCCGATCACGCTGTGCTGGACGACTCCGCCTGGAATGCGACGCGCCTGCTCAAGACCTTGCAGGACAACGCCGCGCGCCAACTTGGCACCAGCGGCACAGGCAACCATTTTGTGGAATGGGGTTCGTTCCGTCTCGACCAGCCGTTGTTCAACCTGGCGCCCGGCGAATATCTCGCCTTGCTTTCCCATAGCGGTTCGCGCTCTGTCGGATTCAAAATCGCAGACCGTTACAGCAAACTCGCAATGGAAATTCATCCCGACCTGGATAAGAGCGTCCGTCACCTGGCATGGCTGTCATTGGATTCCGAAGAGGGACAGGAATACTGGCTCTCGATGGAACTCGCGGGACGCTTCGCCTCGGCCAACCACTACATCATCCACCACCGCGTTGCCGAGGCGGTTGGACTGAAAGAAGCCGCGGTCATCGAGAACCACCATAATTTTGCCTGGCGCGAGAAACTCCCCGATGGCCGAACCGTCATCGTCCACCGCAAAGGCGCGACGCCCGCCGGCGTGGGCGTCCTGGGCATCATCCCCGGCTCGATGGGCGACGCAGGCTACCTCGTGCGCGGACGCGGACTGCCCGAGTCGCTCACGTCCGCTTCGCACGGCGCGGGACGGTTGATGAGTCGCACAGCCGCGCTGAACTCCATCAGCAAATCGTCACGGGACGCGTATCTCAAAGAGCGCGGCGTCACCCTGCTCGGCGGCGGCATGGACGAGTCCCCGCAGGCCTACAAACCGATTGACGCCATCATCGCCGCGCAAGCCGACCTGGTGGAGGTGATCGGCAAATTCACCCCGCGCATCGTCCGCATGGCGGATGAGGCGGGGAATTTCTAACTCGGACAAGCCGAAAGAGATTTAAACACGAAGGACACAAAGGTCACGAAGGAAGACCTTAAAACCCTTTGTGTACTTCGTGTCCTTTGTGTTTAAAAATCCTTGCACAAAAAGCAAGCATTTAACTTCTAAGTTCCTACGCTTTTTCGGAGACTGCGCTCCGAAAAAGTGGCCCCTGCGGGGC
>CAYJLS010000249.1:0-4174 GCA_964371065.1 uncultured Anaerolineaceae bacterium
AGTTCCGTGTTTCCGTCAGCAGTTGGACTGCTGACGGCTCGCAGTGCAACTGCTCACGAACTTTGAAATCGGGAAGTTATTTTTACACGGCTATTTAGCAAGTTTTTTTATTGGGCACACATGAGCGAGAATCTGAGACGCAGGATGTGCCATGAATAAATCCCCACTCCCCCTCCTTATTGCCAGCGCGGTTTTCGTGGTTGCCATGGGCGTTTTCATGCTAACCACAGACGCCGCCGCGTACGCGGGCACCCAGGCTGAAACCTGCAACAACTGCCACGTGATGAACCCGATGTACGAGAACTACTATCACGCCGCCCACCAGCGCGCGGCGGAGTGCGCCGATTGCCACCTGCCGCACGAAAACGTCATCGCCTATTATCTCGAAAAGGGACGCCAGGGCGCACACGATGTGTATGTTTTTTCCACGGGAACGACGCCGGAATTGATCCGCGCCAACGAGCATTCGCGGGTGATTATCCAGTCCAACTGCATCCGTTGCCACGAAGAGACGGTCGAATCCATCCTCATGGGTCCGCAAGTCTTCGACCGCAACTGCTGGGACTGTCACCGCGATGTGGCGCACGGCGCACGCGGCATGTCCACATCCCCATTCCAGGATTCCACTTTCTATCCCGTGAAATAAAGAGGAGACACCACCATGCAGAAATATTCAACCATCCTTCTGGTCGGCCTCGTCGTGGTGCTGGCCGCCACGCTGACGGGCGTACTCATCTTCATGAAGAACCAGCCTCCACAGGAACGCGCCTTCCAGCCCATCGTCGAGATCGCCGGGCGGGAGCCTGATTCATCCAGGTGGGGCGTCAACTTTCCCAATCAGTGGGCCACGCTCCAGCAGACCGAGTTCAACAACATAGACACCACCTACGGCGGTTCCTCCAAGTTCTCGTGGCTCGAACGCGACCCGCGCCAAAAGATCCTGTTCGCGGGCTACCCATTCAGCAAGGAATACAACGATGACCGCGGCCACATGAACTCGCTGACCGACGTGCGCGAGACCGGCCGTCTCAACCTGAACCCCGACGACCCGAAACATACGCCCGGCACCTGCTACTCGTGCAAGTCCTCCAACAACCCCGGGCTGTGGGATGAGATGGGCATGGCCGAGTTCGACAAGACCTCCTTTGCCGACCTCGGCGCGAAGATCGAGGAACCCATCGGTTGCGCCAACTGCCACGAGGCTGGCACCATGCGGTTGATCGTCACCAACCCCGCGCTGAAGGAGGCGCTCGAAGCCCAGGGCAAAGATTGGACAACCTTCTCGCGCCAGGAAATGCGGATGATCGTTTGCGCCAACTGCCACGTGGAATACTACTTCAAGGGAGACGGCAAATACCTTACCTTCCCGTGGGCAAACGGAACGCGCATTGACCAGATCGTCTCTTACTACGAAGAGAGCGGTTTCAAGGATTGGGAATATCCTGAAACAGGCACGCCCATGCTTAAAGCCCAGCACCCCGAATACGAATTCTTCACAGCCGATTCCACGCACTACAACGCGGGCGTCTCCTGCGCCGACTGTCACATGCCCTACGTGAGCGACGGCGCGGCCAAGTTCTCCAGCCACGATGTTCACAGTCCGCTCATCAACCCCGAGCAAGCCTGTGGACAATGCCACACGGATGTCGAATATGTTGTCGGCCGCGTGAACCTGATCCAGGAACAGGTGGCTACCACGAAAGTCGCCACCGAGGACGCCATCATTGATGCGATCAACGCCATCAAAGCCGCGGCCGTCAACCCAGAAGCCGATCCCGCCCTGCTCGACCAGGCGCGCAACCTGCACCGCAAGGCGCAGTTTATGTGGGACTTCCTCTCCGCGGAAAATTCGACGGGCTTCCATAACCCAGAGTACGCGCTCAAGATTTGCGCCGAAGCCACGGACCTGGCGCGGCAGGCGCAGATGCTGGCCGCGCAGTCGGTAGACGACATGTCCCTGCTCGCGACGGGGACGTACTCCGCCCCCACCCCGACCCCATAACGGGTTCCGTTAAATCAAATTGAGACTCCTCTCGCGCGGCGAGGGGAGTCTTTTTTATTTGTAAAGCGAAATGCCATTTTGCTCTACAACACCTTGGAACACTTTCGCCCGCAAAGCGTCTACACACCAAAGGAGAAATCAAAATGAAAAAGCGAACTTTATTGATTGCATTGCTCATCCTAACCCTGACCCTCTCCGCCTGCGGAGGGAAATCGGAACTCAGCCAAAACCGCGCCAAATGGGATTCTCTGGGAGTCGCTCATTACCGCTACGAACTGACGATTTCCTGCTTCTGCCCCTTCATGGACGTCATGCCCGTCACGGTGGAAGTGAAGGATGGACAGATCGTCTCGCTGACCGACGTGAACGGCCAGCCCCTGCCCGAGGAATTCCGCGCCACGTTTGAACAGGCCGCCACGGTGGAAGGGTTGTTCGCCGTCGCTGAGGAAAACCTGTCGAACGCAGACCAGGTCGAGGTCACGTATGACGCGCAGTACGGTTTCCCCGCCTCCATCGTCGTGGACCGAATCAAGATGGCAGTTGACGATGAAATTGCATATTACGTCGGCGCGTTCAAAGCGCTGCCGTAACTAAAAAAACCAGGCTTCTTGAAGAAGCCTGGTTTTTACGCACCGCTATCCCGAAAGCAGGACCGCTTCCCCACCGCGGTCAATCTCCCAGGGATAGATGATAAAAGCGTCGGTGACGGCGGCATAGTAATCGGGACGCGCGCCGCCGAAGAGATTACGATACGGGTTAAAGTGCAGGACGCACGTTTCCGGGAAGCCGCCCGCCAGGGAGACGCGGTTCTTCACCGCCGCCATCGTCCGCCCCGAACCCCAGACATCGTCCACGATCAGGGTGGGACGGCCGCGCAGTAACTCGTCTGCGGGGAATTGCAGGAAGTCGGGCCAGGCCATCAGTTTGGCCTCCTCGCTGGCGATCTGCGCCGGGAAGTTGACCGCCGCGGTCAGGACGTGTGTGATGTCCATGGCCTGCGCCAGCATCCCGCCGGGGATAATTCCCCCGCGCGTGATCATCACCATCGCGGTAAATTCGCGGCGGAATTGCGGGAGGAGGTGGTCAATCAACCGGTCCATATCCTCCCAGGTAACCAATTCGCGGCGGGAACTCGGGAGAGTCATTTTAGGAAAACTCCAAAACCTAAAGGTCTGAAGACCTTTGGGTTCACTAATTACGGTAACACAGCCGCCAGCGGAGCGGGCGCGGCCACCTGGCCGGTCTTGCCTTGCTCCCTGGCCGTTTCCACATCACGCGCCCAAATGTACAGGCAGGTGTGATAGGCCGTGCCGGTGTAGGAACTGATGACGCTGGCAACCACCACGAAGAAGAAGAAAATCAAAACGCCGACGCCAATCCCAATGGCAATGATGGTGGGATCGCCGGAGGCGTACGCCGCGCCGCCGCCGATGGCAAAACCGATGACCGCGCCGACGACTCCCAGAATGAAGCCGATCAGGCCTGTCACCCATTTGACGCCCACGGTGCTGATACCGATCAGCAGGAGGTTGCTCTTGGTGATGTTCCAGATGCGCTCCAGGCCCTTCTTGAGATTCAGGTCGTCAATCACCATGGCCGGCAGGATGAGCAGGGCGGCTTCGGTCCACAGGGTTTCCAGCAGGCCCGCGCCGGCGCGCACGATGGAAGCGCCAACACCTTTTCTATTCTTATTTGCGGCATTCTTGAGGAGGTTTACCACTGTCGAAACCGCGGCCAGCGTCGCAATATCGAAGAAGTCGCGCTTCACGATAGCCCAGGCTTTGTCCATGCGGCCATCGCCCTCAGAGAGATAACCGTAGATCAGGTAGACGGTCATCGCCGAGAACATATAACTGATGATGAACTGGACGAAGAGCAGGATAGCGCCCAGCACGAACATGATAACGTTACCCGCACTGGATTCGCCGAACAACAGTGCCACGCCGATGATCGGGACAATGCCGATCACCGAAACCAGCGCGCCGACAACCAGCGAGTAAATGGATGGCTTGATCAAATCCTTGTCCTTGAGAGCCATTTGCCAGGCCTGCTTCAAAAATGCCCAACCACGACTGAACGATTCCATGATGATTCTCCTTGTCCTTTGAGCGGAATGGCACGATTATAGCAAATTATTTTGGCTCATGCGTAGAAACTGTGCGGCGAAGTGAC
>CAYJLS010000250.1:0-4167 GCA_964371065.1 uncultured Anaerolineaceae bacterium
CATGAAGAGGATGCTTATCAAGCGGACAATATTCCGCCCGCGCGGCGTGACGATGTAATCGTCCGCGATGGTAACCAGTCCGTGCACACCGTGCGCCACCGCGACCATAAGCAACACGCTGGCGGCCAACTTCCAGAAAGTGGTAGCCCAGGCATCGGTACTCTGCAAGTCTGTGTTCTGCACGTGGGTCACGTTTGGCATGAAGCCCCAGCGCATCACGTCGGCGAAATTCATCTGGTTACGCGCGCCCATCACCAGCGCGCCGATGACCGCGAACAGGATCAACGCGTACATCGCCAGCGCGGAGAGACGCGTGAAGAGCCACATCAGCATCTCAAAGTTGAGGCCGCGTTTCGCCAGGGGGATGGATTTCGATTTGGTCGCCACGTTAACCTCCCAGCGCTGTGTTCGTAATGACAAAAACTGCAAAGGCATAGACAGGGATGAAGACCGCCCACTCCACCCAGATGGCCTCGCGCTGATGGGGGATCAGATTCGGCCACAGATCCAGGATGGTGATCCGCAATCCGTTAATGGCGTGGAACAGCACGCAGAAGAAAACCACGATCTGGAACGCCCAGTTCTCGTAAACGGCATTCAGAAATTTGCCGATGTCGCCGCCCATAAACGAGGCCAGGATATGGACAGTGAGGAAGATCGCCATTCCCAACCCGCCGATGCGGTGCAGGACAAAGGTCAGCATGGGACCCTGTCCCTTGTATTTCAAACCCGTTGCCAGACTAACATTTCTTTTCAGGCCCATCGAGGCCTCCTCGCGAAGTAGTCTTCAGAAACCAGGTTTCTCCAAGAATCCTGGATTCTGACATTTATGGAGAGATGCGCTATTATCTCACCCAAGGTTCCTTGAATAAAAGTGACAATACTCATGGGTTATTCGTTTCAGACTTCCTCTAATAAAGAGGGGATTGACCCTTATAATCCATAAAGTAAAATCAGTAAATCAAAGTTTTGATTCGAAACACTTCTAACATCCCGTCATTGCGAGCGTTCGTCCCTGGCACTGCCCGCCACTACAGTCCCCGAAGCGAAGCGGAGTGGGAGGGCAAGTGTGCGAAGCAATCCCCTGTTTCGAGGAGACAGCGTCCCCTTTGGGGATCGCTTCGATCCCCTTCGGGAGAACACCGCTCTCGCAATGACGAGGGAAACTGTGGTTTACTGAGAATACGAAACGGCCTTATTCTAATCGAGATTAGCAAGCAAGTCACCCCAAGAACCCAATCGCAAACGCGCGGGAACGCAATCGTCCCGTTTGGCGGGTTGCGCGGCCAAAGGAGAATTGTCCATGTCCGAATCCATTAACCGCAGGGACTTCATGAAAGCCGGCGTCTATTTTGTGGGGGGAATCGTCGGCGCGGCGGTCGGCATCCCTGCCGTCGGTTTTTTGATTGACCCCGCTTTCAAAGGCGGATCGAAAGAGGCGTGGATCCCCATCGGCAAACTGGCGGACATGCCCGAGGTCGGCAAACCGTATCCGTTCTCGTTCACGCGCGTCCAGGTGAACGGGTGGGAGCGCACCGCCACCAGTCACGGCGGATTCGTCATCCGCAAATCGGACGCGCCCGACGACCTGCTCATCCTCAACAGCCGGTGCACGCATCTTTCCTGTACTGTGAATTGGTCCGAGGCCGATCAGGTTTTTCTCTGCCCGTGCCACGACGCCAAATTCGATCCCGAAGGAACCGTGCTGGACGGCCCTCCGCCTCGCCCCCTGGACCGATACACGGAATTTCGCGTCACCGGGGAAGGCAGCCTCGAAATCTTTTACAAGGAAGGCTAACATCGCCTGGTCTCGGTACGGCGGCGATGGTCGAGTAGTCCGAAGGATATATCGAGACCCGCCGCCTACTCGACCAACGGCGACATTTTCTGGAGAAAACTATGTGGAAAAAAGTCTTCGCCTGGCTGGATGAACGCCTCGGCCTGAACGAAATGCAAAAGAACCTGCTCGACCGCCCCGAACCAAAAGGTAACTGGTGGAACACGCTCGGCTCGGCCAGCCTGTTCCTGTTCATTTTGCAGGGCGCGACCGGCATCTTCCTGACCGTTTATTACACCCCCTCGCCCGACCACGCCTACGACAGCATCACCTACATCATGAACAATGTGGCCTTCGGCTGGCTGATCCGCGGCATCCATCACTGGGGTGCGACGCTCATGGTGATCGTGGTCTTCATCCACATGTTGCGCGTCTTCATCACCGCCTCGTACAAGTATCCGCGTGAACTGACCTGGCTGATCGGCATCGGCCTGCTGATCGCCACGCTCGGCATGGGCTTCACCGGCTACCTGCTCCCGTGGAACCAGCGCGCGTACTGGGCCACCACCGTCGGCACGCAAATCGCAGGGACTGTGCCTTTTATCGGCGAGTTTATCCTCAAAGCCCTGCGCGGCGGCACCGACCTGAGCGCGCTGACCCTGCAACGCTTCTTCTCCGGCCACATCTGGATACTCCCCGCCGTGCTGGTGGCGCTCATGGGTGCGCACCTGTTTCTGATCATCCGCCACGGCGAATCGCACTGGCCGACGAAGGAAGACTGATAAAAGATGAATGATGAAAGATGAAGGATGAAAACCTTGTACCGCGACATTCATGTCGCCTCCGTAGTGAGATAAACCTCGCGGTACGATATGGAGAACCATGAACGACGACACAAAAAAACAGATCAAGCAACGCTACGAACGCGAACTCAACAAGGGCGAGTTATTCTGGCCCGATAGTATTTTCAAAGATGCCATCGTGGCGCTGGGCATTTTCGTGTTGCTCATCCTGCTGGCCACCTTTGTTGGCGTGGCGGGCGAACCCAAAGCCGACCCATCGGACACCTCCTACATCCCGCGCCCCGAGTGGTACTTCCTGTTCCTCTTCAAATTCCTGGCGCTCTACGGACAAATCCCCTTCATCGGCAAGATCGAATGGCTCGCGACGGTGGTCATCCCAAGCATCGGCATCGGCCTGTTGACTCTCCTGCCGTTTTTGGACAAATCCCCCTACCGGCATTATTCCCGCCGGATCTTTGCCCTGACCATCATGGGCACGGTTATCCTGGACATTGTGCTGTTGACCGTACTATCGGGCCTGACTCCTCCCCCGGACGTGGCAGAACTGGCGGTCTCCACGACCCTGCAAGCCATCGGTGGATTGTGGATCCCCACCGCAGTGCTGACCCTGCTCGTTGTGCTGTACATCGTTCAACGGGGTATTTATTGGGAGTCGACGCGGCGGAGCATCCCGATCTGGATAACGGTGGCAGGCGGAATTGCGATGGTCGTGATGACCGTCGTCATCAGCGCGCGCGCCTCGGCTTATCCCAAAGCCGAAGAGGCCGCGGTCGCCACCACGCTCGTTGACCAGATTTTCGCGGGGCAGGACCTGTATTCGATCAACTGCGTGGAATGCCACGGCGACGACGGCAAGGTCACGGAGATCAAGGGCGTTGAAGGTTTGGAGGGAAAGATCATCTCGCCCATCAACGGACACGATGTGCTTTACACCCTCAACGATGCTTCGATGGCCGAAGTCATCGCCTATGGCCGTCCCGATGCGGGCATGGTGCCGTTTGGCAAAATGTACAATCCTGAAGGTCTGAGCAAGAGCGACATTGACAACATTGTCATCTTCATGCGCTACATGTGGGACGACCGCTTCGAGATTCCCGCCGAGGCGCTCAAGCCGCTGTTCCCGCCGCTGGCCGAGGGCGAAGTGCCGTCCTACGATGTCCACATCGCGCCGATTGTCAAACGCTACTGCATCTCTTGTCACCGCGCCGGCAAAACGAACAACAACTACCTGATGACCACCTACGAGGAAATCCTGACCACCGGCGACAACGCGGACAATAACATCCTCGCGGGCGACGCGAACTCGTACCTGTTGCAAGTCATCCAGGATCATGCCATCCCGGATCCGAAAGACCCGAACGAGACCCTGATCAACACCATGCCGCCGAACCGTTCCTTGAGGCCCAACATCATTGACGCCTTCATCCGCTGGATCATGAACGGGATGCCGCGCACGGCAGAGGAGGCGGCCGCGCTCTTCGTCGCGCCGACGCCCATCGTCACACCGACGCCATGATATTAAGTAAATTGTTGAGGCCGCCCCTGCATAAGGCGGCCTTTTTTGATTCAAAGCATTCACGTTGACAG
>CAYJLS010000251.1:0-4150 GCA_964371065.1 uncultured Anaerolineaceae bacterium
TCGGGCGGGTAGCTCAGTTGGTTAGAGCACACGGTTGACATCCGTGAGGTCGTAGGTTCGAGCCCTATTCCGCCCACAGAAAGAGTCCCTGCTTGGGACTCTTTTCGTTTCACCGTAACCCGTTGAAAGTTTGGGGTGGTATAATTTGGATAAATTATGTCTGAATTACAACACAAAGGAGTTTTAAATGTTTATTGACTATCTAACCCTCATCATGATCAATATGGTGGCTGGCACAGCCCTGCTGGCTCATTATTTATGGAAAGGCATGGATGAGCAGGATCAACGCCCTTATGCGCCCATTTTCAGCATGCTTGGCCTGGTGGCGATCGTGACCGGTCTGCACCTGTCCTTCACCTGGCCGTTGCCGGGCAGTTACAACATCGCCTATGGCGAGACCACCACCCTGTTTGGCGTGGTCTTCCTGGCCACCGGCATTGCCCTCAGCCAGGGTTGGAGCCTGGTCCCGACCGCCATTTACGCCTTCTTTGCAGGCGTGGACGCCATCCTGGTCGGGGCGCGCATCCTCAACCTCGGTCTCACCAAGGAACCCGTCATGTCGGCCATCGGGTTTATCCTTTCAGGACTGGGCGGCATTGCCTCGGCCCCCTTCTTCATTTGGTTCAAAGGCAATCGGACCGTCCGCATGTTGGGCATTCTGTTGCTGGTCGTCACGGCCGCGCTCTGGGCTTTCACCTTTTACGGTTCGCTCTGGGGCCACCTCGAAAGTTTTGGCAAGTGGGCGCCTGCTACGATGGGAAAGTAACCTGTCGAATCTCGCGCAGACTGGGAAGGTTACGCCTTCCCAGTTTTATTTCTGGTGATTACCCACAAGTTCAGGCGGCAGTTGGACTGCCGCCTGCGGCTACGCCAGTGCAACTGCGGGCGAACGGCGACTTGTGGGTAATCACCAGTTTTATTTTGCTTGACAATCCTTGCGCGCTGCATATAATAAGCCCACATTCAAACGCAACGACCGGGACGAGTAAGCGGTTCCTGTTTCTGACAGAGAGTCCAGGCTGAAAGTTGAGAGCCTCGACCAGAAACCTCCGCTGAAAACCACCCGCGAGCGAGAAGCAGAACAGTGATCAGTGTTCAGTAATCAGTGAATAGTGATCAGTCAGTAAGCGAAACGGTTGGCTCCGTTAGAGGCCGTAAGAGATGTAAAGCGAGATAATATCTCGCTCTACAAATCGGGTGGAACCGCGTGAGTCAAACTCTCGCCCCGTGTTCGGGCGAGAGTTTTTTATTTGCCCTCACCCGCCCTCACCCCAGCCCTCTCCCAACTTTGGGAGAGGGAGAAAAGAAGAAAGAAGGTCGCTATGACTGAAGATGGAACTACCTTCACTCGTCAGCGGCTCGGAGGCTTTTGTTAACCGCTTCTCCGAGTTCGCACAGTCCCGTCGAAGCGGTAGCAGACCAAACGTTAAGAAAGGAAGCGAGAATGGCGCAACAAGTAAATGAAAAATACGAAGAGTCGCAACTCTACAAGATCCGTCACTCGGCCGCGCACGTCATGGCGCAGGCCGTGATGGAGATGTTCCCGGATGGCAAGGTCACGATCGGACCGCCCGTCGCGGACGGTTTCTATTATGACTTCGACCTGCCGCGTAACCTGACGCCCGAAGACCTGGAGCAGATCGAAAAACGCATGCGACAGATTGTGCAAGGCAAGCACGAGTTCAAGAAGAGAGTCGTCTCCGCGGACGAGGCGCGCGAGATTTTCAAAGATCAGCCGTACAAGTTGGAGTTGATTGACGGTCTCGAAAAAGGCGGATTGGATGAGTATGGCAATCCGTTGAAGGAGAAACCGGAGATTTCGCTTTATCAGCAAGATTCATTCACGGACCTTTGTCGCGGGCCTCACGTTCAAAGCACGAAGGAAATCAGGCAGGACGCGTTCAAACTGATGAACGTGGCGGGCGCATATTGGCGCGGCGACGAGAAAAACAAAATGCTCCAGCGCGTGTACGGCACGGCCTGGGAGAACGCGCAACAACTGAAGGATTATCTCAAGTTGTTGGAAGAGGCCAAGAAACGCGACCATCGCAAACTGGGCAAGGAACTGGAAATCTTCACGTTCGACGACGAGGTCGGGCCAGGCTTGCCGCTCTGGCTCCCGAACGGCGGCGTGATGATCGAAGAGTTGGAGAAACTCGCCAAGGAGATGGAGGAAAAAGGCGGCTATCTGCGAGTCAGCACGCCAAGCGTTTCCAAGGAAGATCTCTTCATCCACTCTGGACACCTGCCTTACTACGCCGAGAGCATGTATCCGCCTATGGAACTGGAAGGCGTGAAGTATTACGTCAAGCCGATGAACTGCCCGATGCACCACAAGATCTTCGGCTCGAAGCAACGCTCGTACCGCGACCTGCCGATCCGCCTGGCGGAATACGGCGCGCTCTATCGCTATGAAAAATCCGGCGAGTTGTTTGGACTAATGCGAGTGCGCTCTATGAAGATGAACGATGCGCACATCTATGTTACGGAGGATCAGTTCGAGCAGGAATTTCTAGCCGTTGCGGACCTTTATTTGAAATACTTTGAACTGTTCGGCATCGAGAAATATGTCATGCGTTTGAGCCTGCACAGCAAGGAAGGTCTCGGCAAGAAGTACATAGACAACGAACGTCTGTGGCTAAAGACGGAAGACATGGTGCGCCGCGCCATGAACAACGGCAACATACCTTTTGTCGAAGCCGAGGACGAGGCCGCCTTCTACGGCCCGAAGATTGATGTGCAGATTTGGTCAGTCATTGGCAAGGAATTCTCGCTCGCCACGAACCAGGTGGACTTTGCCCAGCCCGCCCGCTTCGACTTACACTTCACGAACAAGGAAGGCAACGAGGAAACGCCGCTGTGCATCCACCGCGCGCCGCTCAGCACGCACGAGCGCATGATCGGATTCCTGATCGAGCATTACGCGGGCAACTTCCCCGTATGGCTTTCGCCGGAACATGCGCGCGTCATCCCAATCACGGACGGGCAGAACGAGTACGCGCAGGGCATCGTCCAGCAATTACGCGATAACGGAATCCGCGTCAGCGCGGACATCAGCGCGCAACGCATGAACGCCAAGATCCGCTCGGCGCAGTTAATGAAGGTGCCGTACATGCTGGTTGTCGGCGAGAACGAGATGAGCGCGGGACAGGTGTCCCTGCGCGTGCGCGACGGGAGCCAACAGAATAACATTCCGTTGGCAGAGTTCGCGGCGCGGGCGAAGGATCGGATCGCGAGGCGGGCGAAGGAGTTGTAGTGGAGAGAGTAGAGAACAGAGAATAGAGAACAGGCGGAGGGCTGTGAGGCTCCTCCGCCTGTTTTTGCCTGCAACACTCGGCATGTTCGTGTCTCAAGGCCTCCAGGATTGAATTTCGCCTCGAACATTTTCCAATGGCACGACCTCACAGGTAAACGGATTAATCAAAACCGGGCTGACTGGTTTATAAGGCACAACGACGCTAACTACCAACCATTGCCCACTTGGACTCCAGACCGGATGAAATGCAAGCGTATCATCCAGCATGGCAACCAGTTTGCGCTCCGAGCCGTCCAGCCGTGAGATAAAGACTGCGCCATCCAAACCGGCTCCAAATAGCCTTTCCCTGTACGCAATCCACTGCCCATCCGGCGAGATCGCGCCGTTTGCCGTCTTGATGGCGATGGGAAAGAGCGATTTCGTTTCGCCTGTTTGCAGGTTATAGGTTTTGAAAACGTGGTCGTACAGGTTGTAAATGTCGCCGACTTGCGCGCCAAAGACAATCGTCTGGTTATCCGGCAGCCAGCCGATCGGGTTGACGCGCGCCGAACCCGTTTCGATTTTTTGCAAACCTGTGCCGTCGGCGTTGACTACATACAATCCATCCGGCTGGTTGTCAAGCAAAATACGCCTGCCATCCGGTGACCAGATATTACTCATGCCTCCCCATATCCCTTCCAGTGCGGTAGTCTGTCCGCTGTTAATGTCGAGAATATGCAAGCCAGTATCAGTTGAGAAAAGCAACTTCGCGCCATCCGGGGAAAGCGACGGATAGTAATCGCTGACCAGCCCGCGTGAATCACTGCCATCCAAATTGGCAATGAAGACATTGATATCCAGCGGCATGGCGTCTGTGGTAAACAGGATTTTTCCACCCAAACCAGCGGGGAGCGC
>CAYJLS010000252.1:0-1068 GCA_964371065.1 uncultured Anaerolineaceae bacterium
AAATCGAACGAGTGATGAAGAAGTATTACGCAACGCTTTCAGAAAAAGATCAACGATGTTACGCAGCCGTGGAAGCCTTGAAACTGGGACAAGGCGGGCAAGTCTACATTGCAAGAATCTTGGGTTGACCTGCCTCGGAAAATGATCCGATGTGGTTACTGCTCCCAGAATCGGCGATTTAGGGACGCGAATGGTGCGAACACTTGGTTGGGATGTGCGCGTCGGCGGCATAGCAAATGTGTTTAGCGATTACCTGGACAGGAATCTGCCTGCCTGTACACCGTAGCTAGCAACTGAATATATACAGGGGCCGTCCCAAAAAGAGGGCGGCCCCTGTTAGCGTTAATATGCAGGCAGGTTAATCATTTTTGAATCTTTTGCGCATATCCTGAACTTTAGTACGCAACTCTTGGAAGAAATCGCTCTCAACGATCTCCTGTACCTGTTCAACCAGTTTGGATTTATCTATCATGATTTCCAATTGCTGAACGCGAGCCCGCAGGGTTTGCTCGCGCGTATAGACCTTGCCTGCCATCAACTCAAATACACTCGCCAGCTTATCCACTTCATCCTGTACGCGGGTTGAATATAGTTGAGAAAAGTCCTGGTCATAGCCTCCCAAGCCAATGCGATCGGCAACGACCGTCAATTTCATAATTGGTCGAGTTACGCCGGTTGCGATTAGTCCAACAGCAATGATTAGCACAAGCAGGCTTACGCCCATTGCGATTAACGTGTTGCTACGGATAGTCTTCTGAAGTTCGATGACTTCGCTGGCGCACATATCCACGCCCACAGCGCCCACAGACTGTCCCTGGGAGTTGTAGATTGGAGCATAACCCGAAAGCCATGTGCCCCACTTATCTGAATACAAGGTTGTTTCTGCTCCAGCAGTCGTCATGCCTGCTACCATCGTTGGGGAGATGTCGGTGTAATCCTCGCCAAGTGCAGGGCGGGAGGAGGCAGGAATTAAGCATTCACCGATTTTTTGTGTGGGAGATACCAGCTGGGGAACATCCGGCGGCAGGGCGGCGCTGACCACCAACTGAACTTGATCCGGTTTATCTG
>CAYJLS010000252.1:1168-4069 GCA_964371065.1 uncultured Anaerolineaceae bacterium
AAAACCTTTTTTTCAGATTTTACCGGGATTGGTTGGGTCAGCTCGCTCATATACTATCTCCCAAAAGGTATGAAAGGGAATTCTGAACAAAATCATGTTCAATCGGCAAACGATATACATCTAAGTATAATCCATAAACAAAATCTACAAGGTTAAGGTTCGGAAGCGCGGCCCCGAATGCCGATGGGATCAAGACGAGATGCATTGGACGCGGGGACTCATCCTGCAACTCAAGCGGGGAGATATAGTCAACTCCCTCGATCATGACCGGTTCGATATATGGAACCGGCAGGAGAATCCCTCCGCACTGACGATGGAACCGCAAACGTTTTTCGGCATGGCGGCGTTCAGTTTCTGTCTCCGTGTCCATCGGGCGCTCCACCTCGACAAGATAACCAGTAGTCCCGTCCCAGCCGAATTGGCGGGCATCATCATCAAGTTGCGCCAGCGTCTGTTGGACAAGCCAGGTTCCCAGGCCATGACCGCGGGAGTGGGGAGTAAATCCTATGTAAGCGCCATGTCCAAAACGGCGCGTTTTGATGTAACTGAAGACACGTATGCCCACCCATGCGCCGCCTTGTTGTACCAGCCAGACGTGGTCATAGGTATCTGGGTGAGAATGCCACGTTCCCTGTGTACAAGCTCGGATGTAAGGAAGGTAACGCCGATCCTCCGGGAATATTTCTTCAAACAGGTTACAAGCAATTTCCAACAATGGCGAATCGCTTCCTTTGACTTCGTGCAGGGTTGCCCCACCCGGACCAATGTATTCAACCGGCATGGCCCACCTCCTCAGGCTGCGGCCAACCTGTCCAGTGGTCAGCAAAGGCGTAGAGGTCCCACCAGATGCGCGGGAGAACCGGCTCAAGGTCCCGCCAGATGCGTTTAATTTGTTCGGAGAAAACCGGATTCAGGGAAGTCAGAGAAGGACAATTCTCGCCAAGGGACCATTCCAATTCGTTACCCGGATTCAAACTAGGCAAAAGGGGAAAGGTGCGACAATCCAAAGGGTTATGATCATGGATACCGCACATGTAATCATCCTTGATGAAGGGGCAGGGCTTTCCCAGATCAAACATTCCGATCTCAATGCGAAGTTCTCGTGTCAGGTCAATCGGCCATAGGCGGAATAGTGCGCGGGAAACTCCCGACTTTTCGATCAGGTATTCCATTTCGAACGGCAGGAACACAACTATCGGACTGGCTATCTCCTCCGGCGGCATCTGACGCATCTTTGCGTGGGGACAGCAATGCGCTTCGCACAATTCCAGACATTTCAGATCACTACAGGCGACGGCCTTATTGTGGGATAAAATCCGGTCGAAACGCTGAAACCATTCGGTCTTCAAGCTTACAAGTGGTTCAGTGCTCAAATTGATCTCCAACTGAAGTTTAGAACTCAATTCCATCCAGGACGCTTTTACGGCGTGAACGCGCCAGTCGCCAGTCCAGCAGGCTTTGTTCATATTTGGCGCGCAGGCGAAAGCCGGCAACAATGGCGACCAATGCCGCTATGATCGCCAGCCCCAGGTATACTATGATGATTTGACCTTGAGAAATGAAAGCCATGCCTCTCAAGGATAAAAGCAAAGCCAGAACGAGCGCTCCGACAATGGTGGAAATATCATAGAAATAACGGTCAATCAGCACCGAGACGCGGCCGCGACGCTCGTCGGGAATGATGTTTTCGAGGGATTTGCGCGCCGGTTCATCCCAGGACTGCTGGATGAGGCGCACCAAATATCTCGCTCCAGCCGCCCCGGCAATGCCTGGTACCACCAGTGCCAATAAAGCGCCTATAGTCAAGGCCACTGGTTGAAAGATGAAGGAATTTTTTAAGCCAATTTTTTCAAGCAAACGCCCGGATACGAATGCCTGTATCAATAAAATACCGGCAATCAGGACAATTTTAAATGTTCCATAAAAAGCCTGAAATTGTAAGGGGTTCTGGGATACAGATTGGTCAATACTGAATAGAAAGTGATACTCGATAATCGTAAAAACCAGCCCGGAAAGAATCATGGATATGGCAAGGTAGGTAAAGATGGGAACATTTTTGATGTAATCCAGCCCAACGTTAACTGTTTGCCCAAAGTCGAAAGTATCGCGTGACTGGCGGGCATTGACAGTTCGTTTTGAAAAGGAAAACTCAAGTAGAAGTAGCGCAAGCAGCAGAATAATGCTGCCAATAGGCAAAAGCGAGGCCGCATCACCGCCACTATGTTGCAGAATCCAACCAGAGAGAGCGGCGAGGCCATTGCCTAATATGCTGCCGAAGGCCATGCCCATAACGATAATTGGAAACAATCGCTTGGCCTCGGCGGATGTGTACAGGTCATTGACCATGGCCCAAAATGCGAGTGGGAAGACCGCATAGAATTGGTCATTCAAAATGTAGAGCAATGGGTACGAAACCCAATCCGGGGCATGGAGTGAAAATACAAAACGTAAAACAAGAAATAGAATGGCAAAACCGATAATCAACCATTTAACCAGTTTAAGGCGGTTCATATTGTCGACAGCCATGGCATAGACGCCTGCCGTAAGTATGGCGATGACCATATCCGCGATCCACAGCCAACAGATATTGTTTGGACCGACTTTGCTGACAAAGCCGCCCGTAGCAATCACATCCGACAATTCCAGGACAAGCGATGCCATAGCCAGCACAGCCATTAGTGAGAAGACCAGCTTTCGTTCTTCGGGTTTAATGTTTAAGAAGGGATTGCGTAAAGCCATAAGACTTCCTCTGTCGGAAAATCTGATTTGTATATCTCACTCTGCGGTGGTTTTTACCCCATTCACCAAATCATCCAAGACATTGGCGGAATTTGAATTGGTTTGTGCCACTCCATACTCCTGCAACCCGAGACAAAATTTTCTGCAATTACAAACGAGGGT
>CAYJLS010000253.1:0-4060 GCA_964371065.1 uncultured Anaerolineaceae bacterium
CGCGGGTCTTCGCCATGCCGTTTTCGTCAATCGTCAGAACGATGACGGCGGCATTGTGGGTTTTGGCGAGCGTGAAAATCTTATCGGCTTTAGCGCGGCCTGATTCGAGATGGGTCGAGTTAATGAGACAACGTCCAGGTGCGGTCTTGAGCGCGACTTCGAGCACGTCGAGTTCGGTGGTGTCGATCACGAGCGGAACGTCCACGCCCATCTCAAGTTTCTTGACGACCTTGCGCATGAGTTCCACTTCGTCGGGGCGTTCGGTGACGGCGCAGGAAATGTCGAGGGCGTGAGCGCCGTATTCGACCTGTTCACGCGCGATCTCCAAAATGGAGTCGTAATCCTCCTCGAGCAGGAGCCGCTTGAACTTGCGCGAGCCTTGCGCGTTGCAACGTTCGCCGAGCAGGGTTGGCGGGGGATCCTGTCGCATGGAAATGGCCGACATGGCAGAGGCCAGCTGGGGCGTCGCGTGAAGCGGGCGCGCGGGGCGAGGAGTCCCGTTTAGTTTGTCCACCAAAAGTTTGAGATGCGCGGGCGTCGTCCCGCAACATCCGCCCACAACAGAAATATTGTATTTGGTGACGAATTCGTAGAGGTCATTGGCGAACGGTTCGGGCTCAAGCGGATAGACGGCCTGACCGTCGACGTTGAGCGGCAAGCCCGCGTTGGGAATGCACGAAACGGGGAGCGTAGAATTTTCGCCGAGGATGCGGATGGGTTCGCGCATGTGCTCGGGGCCGGTGGAGCAGTTGAGGCCGATGACGGCGATGCCCATGCCTTCGAGGATGGCGAGCGCGGCGGCCACATCGGTGCCGAGCAACATGCGGCCGGTCGTGTCGAGCGTGACCTGCGCCTGGATCGGCAAATAGATTTGAGTCTCGTCGAAGGCTTTGTGACAGCCCGTGATGGCGGCTTTGACTTCGAGGATGTCCTGCGAGGTTTCGATGAGCAGGAGGTCAACGCCGCCGCGGATGAGGCCAACGGCCTGCTCGCGGAAAACATCGGCGAGTTCATCGAAGCTGACGTTGGAAAGTTCAGGGTCATTCGCGGAGGGGAGTTTGCCCGAGGGGCCGATGGAACCAGCGACAAAACGATTTTGGATTTCAGATTTTTGATTTACGATTGTTGAGTACTCGTCGGCGAGTCGTCTTGCTAAGCGCGCGGCGGTTTCGTTGATTTCGATGACGCGGTCTTGCAGGCCGTATTCCTTCATCGTGATGCGATTGGAACGGAAGGTGTCCGTTTCGAGCACGTCCACGCCGACCTCGAGGAAGGAGCGATGGACTTTTTCCACGGCTTCGGGATACGAGATGACGAGGTAGTCGTTACATCCGTTGTATTGCTCGCCGCCGAAATGCTCGGCAGTGAGGTTTTGGACTTGCAGGCTGGTGCCCATCGCGCCGTCGAAGACGAGGACTTTATTTTCGAGGGCGTCGAGGTAGCGGCGGTTGGTGTATTTATGTTGGGTCATTGAGGCTCCTAAAATTAATCCGCAGATTACGCGGATTGCGCAGATTTTTCTTGTTCGATCGCTTCATCCATAATTTACTTCAATATACTCGATTCGATCCTTGAAGCGTTTCTCAAAACCAAACATCAAGGAATACGCCGCTTCAAAAAGCGGACGTGCTTCAATGCGGAGTTTTGTCCGTTTGAGTAAGGTGAAATCATCTTTGATTTGATAGTGCACCATTACGGTCTGAAAGAATGCTTCTCCACCGTATTCCACGATGTTCTGAAAATCGTGGGCGGGATCGTTGATGGTTACGTCGGCAAAGTCGATCACACCGCTGAGATGCTGTTTCTCTTTATCAAAAAAGACATGATCCTCAAGGGCAAAGTCGCCATGGATCACTCTCTGTTCAAATTTTTCTGTCACCATTCGCTCAATGCAAGCCAGTGCCTTTCGACGTGCAGAGGAGGAGAGCACAGGCGCAACCTCATCTTGAAAACGATGAACAGCTTGTTGGTGAAAACCGCCCCAGCCTTCGGTCAGTCCAATGTGCCTGGCTTCATCCACAGGGAAGTTGTGAACGGCTGACAGGAATTGTCCGAACTGCTGAGCGACTCTTGCTAAACTCTCTTTCGACAGACTTTGGAACAAATCAAAGTTCAACAACGCGCCTTGGATTTTAGGATATCCTACAAAGTCATTCCCAATGTACTGGTGATCAGGAATTGGCAATGGCGATATGGTTTTGAATCTGGTAAGAAATCCTTTTTCGACTTCCAGTGCTCCTCGAGAAACTTCATTCCGTGGAAAACGAAACACCCATTCGTGATTGATTTCTACGACAAGGAAATCATCTCCATTGTCATGTATGATCACATCGGAGATGTCGGACTGAAAAATATTCTTTATTTCTGTGATTTGTTTTTCAAACCTGTCAGTCATATTTCAGATATCGATTAATTACATGCGGGTTAAGATTCTTAATCCTTCTGCCTCTTCCAGCACGGACCTAGCCCACGCGGCCACATCTTCGCAATAGGTTTCGGCATTCTCCGTGCGGACATCGAGAATCGTCCGCGTCCACGTGGATTTGTTGATGACGCGCTGACCATCTTTCGATTTGATCTTGAATGCTCGTTTGCCGCTGTCCACCAAGTCCTTGTTTTGCTTGCGGATGAATTGAGGCGGCTTATTCTCAACGAGGAACTCTCTCAATAACTCTCGCTCATGGAGCCAGCCTTCGCGCGTCAACTGGCTGGAGTGCTGGAGCATGTACGCGGTCACGGTCAAGTGGTGGACTGCGCCGTAGCCTGCGTTCGTAAACTCAAGCACGAGAAATTCATCAAAGCGCGTCTTGCAGAGCAAATCAACCGCGCCGCATTCGGGACAATCCATTATCACCTTTTTGAACCGCGAAGCACGCGAAGTGCGCAAAGATTTTCTTTTGATTTCTTTGCGGCCTTGGCGCTCTTTGCGGTTAATTCTTTGCGCCTTTGTGAATGGACGGAGTCCCTTCGTTCCACAACACCTTCTGTGTGATGCCGCTGATTTTCCAGTCAGAATCCTGTTTCGTCAATTGGAAAGTATAGACGCAGTGTGACGTAAATTCTTCCTCGTCCGATTTGCGCCAGACGATCATGGAAGCGCGGCAGGTGGCGGAGTTCGAATCAGTGAAATCAATTTCGTAGTTGCTTACCAGATGATGCAGTTTCAAATGGTCGAGTGATTCGCGGCGCAATCGAACATACTCTCTGGCTGTGATGGTCTCCGGGGGAGCGCCGCGCAGGTCGGAATAGTCTGTGTAAAGCGACTCAGTAAAACAGTCTTCCAGCCCGCTCCAATCTTTCATATCAAAGGCGTTGGCGAAACGCGCAATCACTTCCTGAATGAAAACTCGATTGTCTGCTGTCATACACACTTCCTTTTTGTTGCAACAAAAACGCCTCTCAAAATGAGAGGCGACAAACCAAAAGCAAGTCATCTCTCATCTTCCAGACACAATGTCTGACGGAGTTGGCACCGTCGTTGACGGTTGCCGAGGCTTCACAGGGCCGTTCCCTCAGCCTCTCTGGATGAGTACGCAAATATCTGCGGCAAAGTGCAGGCAGATTGTTCAATTGTTGCGGCTTTATATCACAGGGACGGGGACATGTCAAACAAAAATTGGGACGTTGCCAGCACTGTCTCTCACAAAGCTCACCCACCCGCCATCTTGACCTTATACCCCAGTTTGAGCAAAACCTCCGCGATCCGCTCGCGGTTCCCGCCCTGGATTTCGATCACGTCCTCCTTGACCGTCCCGCCCGCGCCGCAGGCTTGCTTGATCTTTTTCGCAAGCGCGGACATGTCCGCTTCGGAGAGGATCAGGTTTTTGACCAGCGTGAGGCTTTTCCCGCCGCGGCCTTTCGAATCGCGGTGCAGGTAAGCGGTCTGCTGGCCCGGCGGCAGGGACTTGACGGACGATTTACCCTGCTTTTTTTTGCGGAGATTGCCGGAGTCGGAGGTCCAGACGGTGCGGGAGTCGGTGGAGGACATGGGGGAACCTTTGGATTTTTTAATTCTCTTTTGAGAGTTGTCGAATTCTCTGTCGTTGCCTAATGATAACTG
>CAYJLS010000254.1:0-4058 GCA_964371065.1 uncultured Anaerolineaceae bacterium
TGAACGGTCGTTTTTGATATAGGCAAACCTTAGGCGAGTTCGACCACGCCACCGGCCTCTTCGAGTTTTTTCTTGGCATCGTGAGCGGCATCCTTGCCCACTGCGGAGAGTACCTTGCCACCGACGGTTTCAGCCAGGGCCTTGGACTCACCGAGGCCGAGGCTCGTCAATTGGCGAATGACCTTGATGACTTCGATCTTCTTGGGACCAGCGTCCTTGATGATCACGTCAAACTCGGTCTTCTCTTCGACGGGTTCGGCGGCCGCGCCAGCGGCGCCCGCGGCGACCATCGCAACGGGAGCAGCGGCGGAGACGCCCCACTTCTCTTCCAGCATCTTGACCAGTTCGGCGGCCTCAAGCACAGTCAGTTCGCTCAGGGACGCAACCAGTTGTTCGAAATTAGCAGCCATTGTTTACAAACTCCTTACTTGTAGTTGTTTTGGTAGTGACGACTTTAGTCGTTCATCACGGCATCAAGCCGCGGCGGGTTTTTCAGAGTAGGCGCGGAACACGGACGCCAGCGAGCGTGCAGGCTCAGCCAACATGCGGACCAGTTTCCCAGCCGGGGCCTGCAGAACGCCCAGCAGACGGGCGCGCGAGACCGGCAACGGGGGCAGGTCAGCCAGGGCTTTCACCTGGGACACGCTCAAAACCTGTCCGCCCATGAAGCCGCCTTTAACTTTGGCAAACTCCATGCCTTTTGTAACTTCGCTCAACGCCTTGGCAGTCGCTGCCACATCCGAAAATGCAAACGAGACCGCAGTGCTTTTCTCGAGCAGTCCAGCCGGCACAGTCATACCGCCGGCTTCCAAAGCGCGCTTCACCAGTGTATTCTTCACAACGTGGAATTCACCGCCCGCATCGCGGACCTTGGCGCGGATCGCGTCCAGGTCCTTCATCTTCGCGCCGGTATATTCCACCAGGATTACCGCCTGACTGCGTTTCAGCCAGTCGGCGTACTGGGTCAACGCCTCTTCCTTGCGCTGTTTAGAAATGGCCAAAGGACAATCACCTCCTTTCGTTAAAAAGTCTTTGCCACACGCTTCGCGCGGCAAAGACTTTTTGCAACCCTTGAGAGGGAACAGCCATTGGCTGTCATTTGCATTCAGTCTCCACCTAGGCAGGAAATTAAGTCCCGCAGGAAGGTCTGGAGCAGAGTGCAAAGTCTCCCGACTTTGCGCCGAAGTCAGAGACTTCGGACTCCGTAGAACCATTCCAGGAACACCCGCCGTCATCGGCGAAGTGGCTAGTAAGTTAAGCGAAATTTATTCGCTTTCCTCCAATGCCTGGGCCGCGTCGGGATCAATCTTGATGCCAGGTCCCATGGTCGTCGCGACCGTGATGCGCTTGAGGTACATACCCTTGGCCCCGGACGGGCGGGCCTTACGCAGGGCATCCATCAGCGCGGTGAAATTTTCGTAGAGTTTATCGGCTTCGAAGGAAGCCTTGCCGACGGAAACGTGGATGTTGGCCGTCTTGTCGAGACGGAACTCCACGCGGCCAGCCTTCGACTCCTGGATGGCGCGGCCAAGGTCGTTCGGGCCGACCACCGTCCCCGCTTTGGGGTTCGGCATCAGGCCGCGCGGACCGAGAACGCGTCCGAGGCGGCCCACCTTGCCCATCATATCGGGTGTGGCGATGGCCACATCAAAGTCCAACATGCCGCCTTCGATCGTCTTCAGCGTCTCGTCGTCATCGGCCACAAGATCCGCCCCAGCCGCGCGGGCGGCAGCGGCGCCGTCACCGGTCGCGAAGACCAGCACGCGCACCGTCTTGCCGAGTCCGTGCGGAAGCACGACCACGTCGCGCACTTGCTGGTCGGCCTGGCGCGGGTCCAGCCCGGTGCGGATGTGCACTTCCACCGTCGAATCAAATTTTGTGGTGGTTGTCTCGCGCGCCAGCGACATGGCCTCTTTCGGCTTATAGAGCTGGTCAATGTTCACTTTGGCCGCGGCGGCCGTGTATTTTTTACCGTGTTTTGCCATTGGTTCCTCCGTGGTGCAAGCGGGTCACACGCGGCGACCCTCCCACAAAATTATTCGATCACATTGATGCCCATACTGCGGGCTGTGCCTTCGACCTGCTTCATCGCGCCTTCAATATCATTCGCGTTCAGGTCTTTCATTTTCAGTTCGGCGATCTCGCGCACCTGCTTGCTGGTCACCTTGCCAACCTTGTCCTTGTTCGGCACGCCCGATCCTTTCAGGATGCCGGCCGCCTTGCGGAGCAGGACCGCGGCGGGCGGGGTCTTCAGGACGAAGGTGAAGGAGTTGTCGGTGTAGACCGTGATTTCCGCGGGCAACACTTCCCCGGGGCGGTTCGCTGTGCGGGCGTTGTACTCCTTGCAGAAGGCCATGATGTTGATCCCGTGGCCCGCAAGCGCGGGACCGATCGGGGGCGCAGGATTGGCCTTGCCGGCCTCAATCTGCAGACGGACGATTGCTTTCAGTTTCTTTGCCATAGTTACTCCTCTGTGGTTTTAGCGGGTCTTATGGGAGACCCTCCCACGAATTCAGTGATCAGTGATCAGTGATCAGTGATCAGTGATCAGTCATCAGTGATCAGTCATCAGTGATCAGTCATCAGTGAGGCGAAAGTTCGAACACTGATTACTGATGACTGAAAACTGATAACTGTCTTAAGCCTTCTCCACCTGGAGAAAGTCCAGTTCCACGGGCGTCTCGCGCCCGAAGAAGTTGACCAGCACGCGGACTTTGGTGCGCTCCATGTCAATCTCAGCCACATTGCCGCGGAAGTCGTTGAACGGCCCGTCAACAATGCGGACGCGCTCGCCAACCTTGTATGTTACCTTGACGGTCGGCGCTTCGGCTTCCATACGCTTGATGATCTGGTTCACTTCCTCGGGCCGCAGGGCGGTGGGCGAGTTGCCCATGCCAACAAAACCTGTCACGCCCGGCGTGTTGCGAACCATGAACCACGACTCTTCGGAAAGAGCCATGTTCACCAGCACGTAGCCCGGGAAGATGTGGCGTTCCACCGTGCGGCGTTTGCCGTCACGCACTTCGATCTCTTCCTGCGTGGGGATGACCACGTCGAAAATCCTGTCTTTCATGCCCATCGTCTCGATGCGTTGTTCGAGATTATGGCGCACCTTGTTCTCGTAACCGGAATAGCAATGGATGACATACCAGGCCGGGCCGCCATCCGCGGGCAGGTCAATTGGCGCGCCCAGCAACAAGGATGGCAGAACCGGTTCAGCCGCGGGGACCGAATCTGTAATGACCGGTTGAATGGCTGTGTCCGTATCGGACGAATCGGTCAAGACCGGTTCGTCCGGGGGATTCACATACACCTCGTCCGGTTCGATCGGCTCACGGTCAAACTGTTTCTCTGGATCCAGCAGGGTCATCAAAACCTCAAATCCGATTTAGGCGGAGATCGCCAGGTTGATCAGGATTTCTCCAATGCCATCCACAAGGGCCAGGTAAAGTCCCATCACAACCATCACCGCAATAACAATGTAGGTCATCTGACGGGCCTCCGGCCAGGTGGGCCAGGAAACTTTCTTTAGCTCTCCGGTGGTCTCACGGAAGTAGCGGGAAATCGCACTCTGTTTTTTTGCGTCAGCCACGTGATTGACTCCTCTTGCTTATATTGACGGCTAAAACGCCGCCACTGAAGGCGGCGTTGCCTATCAGGCAGGCCAGGAAGGACTCGAACCCTCAACCGCTCGTTTTGGAGACGAGTGCTCTACCAATTGAGCTACTGGCCTAGGTTTAGCTAGTAGTTATTTAGTTTCGTAGTTAGGCAGTTCATCAATCCGACTACTGAACAACCTAACTACCCAACTAATGAACTACTTCGTTTCGCGATGCAACGTGTGCTTGCGGCAACGCGGGCAGAATTTTTTGAATTCCAGCCGGTTGGGGTCGTTGCGGCGATTCTTCTCGGTGGTGTAGTTGCGCTCCTTGCAGTCACCGCATTGCAGGGTGATAACCGGGCGCACATCTTTCTTTTTGGAAGCCATCTCTTACCTTCTTATTCGATGATCTTGGTGATGACACCCGCGCCGACGGTCAAGCCGCCTTCGCGAATGG
>CAYJLS010000255.1:0-4020 GCA_964371065.1 uncultured Anaerolineaceae bacterium
GACTGGAAATCCCTCTGCCAAACTTATGAACCAATTTCAGATTTGGAATTGCTGGTTCTATTGGCATTTGTGGCGTCCACTTCAAGTCTTTCAACAAACGCGCTACATGTGATTTATGATATGACACACCATATTCCCATTCGATCACCTTGCGGACACGTGCACAAGTCCATACTGCTCCTCGAAATCCATACGCCTCTGCTCCATGGGATAGAAGATCGGGGATGAGTTGTTTTTCGGCAATGGTCAGTTCAGGAATTCGCCCAGTATGTGGACGCGCCTGTAAACTTTCTTCACCTTCTTCTTATTGCTGTTTTCATCCATTGGCTCACCGCTCCTTTACTAACATCCAAAGCAGTGGCAATATCTTTTTGTTTCCAGCCGTTGCGCTTAAGTTTCAGCGCATGGTAACGGCGTCGTTCTTTCCAATTTATCGAACGTGATTTATTCTTTGACATGCTATAGTTGTAGCACATCCAAAAAGTTTAGTAAATTATGAGACGCTCAGTAAATAGGATATGGAAATCCCGCCCGTTAGGTTTGAAATCAATATGAAGCCTCATGCGTCTTGCTCGTTGGCTATGGTAAGACCCTGGTTCAACCTCGCTCATCTACCTTCGCATGTCTTTGCCAAACTGCCACCACTTAATTTTGGGATTCGCAAACAATATCACGGGTTGTGGCTGTACCTCAATAAATTACTATTCCTCATCCGCTTCAGACGGAATGGGCAGTGCCCTGACAAATCCCTTCACGCGGAATTTCTCCACGTAATCGCGCACCATCCAATAATCCAGTCCGACTTGCTCGGCGATGTCGAAGACGGAATGCCCACCTTCGAAACACATCATGATCTTTTCAATGGCGCGGTTGAGCGACCAGTTATCGCGCCAATCCACCCACAGGCCGTGACCGCTGAGAAAGACGGGGCCGCGAAATGTGCGCTTCGGGATGTAGTTGCCGGCATAGATGCGGACAATTTCCTCCGCCACCTCTGCCACCTCAGTCATCAAATCATCGTGGACAATGTCGAGGTTGTCGTCGCTGGTATGGTATTCGTTGTAGGGAAACCGGCTGATCGAGACGCATGGCACATTGACGCCAGGCCCATTGATGATGCGTTCGTCGTTAGGCGCGACCTGCGCGAACTCACCCTCTCGAAATTCCGCAAAACGCCTGCTGATAACGTGTCGCGCAATGCGGTCCAGCAAATGGTTATCCTGTCGTGTGCGTTGCAGGGCGAGCGAGTTGCGGTTTCCCGTCGAATCCAGGAAAATGCCGCCGCGTAGATTCGGAATAATGTCTTCGTGGTGGGCAAGCCAGGCAACGGTGCCGATCGTCTCAGGTCCGAACCAGAAGCGGACGCTCATCGAGCCTGCGGGCAGAGGCTTCTCGGCAAGACGCCGCGCCAGGTCAATCGCGCTGACCACGCCCGAGCCGTCGTCGTTGGCTTGCGCGGGATGGCAGGCGTGTGCCTGGATGATCATCTCGCCCGCTGTGGGATTCGGTCCGCCTGGCACAGCCCCCTGTGGGTCGGGATGTATCACGCCAACCCCAACGCGCAAGCCATGTTCGGGATCGGTCAAAAACTCAGAGCGAATCACCGCATGATATTTTTTGCGACGCGGCAGTTTATCGAAAACATTTTTTGGTAGGCAAAATCCCCAGTCTCGTTCGTAATACTTGAACTCCCAGGGAATGGCATTGGGCCGCCTTTCGCTAGTACGCAGATGCGGCTCAAGTTCACTCCACGTGAGCGTCCGATCCACAGGCAGGGAATACGAGATGATGTGCAGTGGATTATCCTTGAAATCCACGATCCGCTCGCCATCTTCAGTTTCAAGGTAAGCCTCATGCACCGCGTAATGCTCAGGCACTTTCCACGTCCAAACGTCGGTGAGCGGCGCGTAATTCTCGATCGTGTAATTCGCCGCATCGGGCATGTACGAACCGATGATGGACAGGGTCTCGTCCATATCGTTCGAAGACAGCGTGCGATTCAAAGGCAGGAACTCGGCGAGGATGGACTTGAGGGATGTGTATGGTTTTGACATGTTTTTGATGACGAACCGCGTCTCCCCTGACCGTTGGCCTGCCTCCGTCAAATTGGCAGGATCAATCCCTGACAGTTTTTCCCGTCACCCATCCCGCCAGCCGTTCCCAACCCCGCTTGATCTGCAAGGATTTCATCCGCCACGTCCCCACGATGCCAAATGGAACGAACAGCACAAAAACAATATAGATCGCGCCGTTGATGAAACTAGCGCTTTCGCCGATGTAACGCCGCAGGCCGAAATCGAGCAGACGATACACAATCGCGCCGACCAAAGCGCCTTGCAACGTGCCCACGCCTCCAATCAAAATGACTAGCAGCGCCGTGACGGTGAATCCCAGCCCCGCGACATTGGGCGAGACAATTGGCTGGTACAACGCGTGCAGGAATCCTGCCAGCGCGGCGGTGAGCGAGGACAGGGTCAGCGCGGCGAGTTTGAAGTAAAAAGTGTTGTAGCCCAACATGCGGGCGCGGCCTTCATTTTCACGAATGGCAACGCATACGCGTCCCGTCGGTGAAGTGACGAAGCGTTGATACAGCAGGTAAACGAAAATCAAAATTGCCAGCGCCACAAAATAGAAGCGCAGGCGTTCGTTGGCTGGGCTGATAAACGCGGGCACGATCACTCCCTGCAAGCCCACGTCTGCGCCAGTGTAATCGCCCACTTCGCGCGACATGACGACAATGTGGAAGACGGAGGCAATACCAAGCGTGACCAGCGCGAAGGTGATCCCCTTGACGCGCGGCAGTACCATCCCGAAGAGCAGTGCCTGGATGATCGCCGCAAGAAAAACAAATCCCAATGTTGCAGGCAGGGACAGGCTAAAACTTTTTATCGCAATGCCTGTCAGGTATGCGCCGACGGCAAAGAACATGGAATGGCCGAACGAGAGCAGGCCCGTGATGCCGAAGATCAGGTCATAACTCAGGGCGTAGAGGGCGAGGATGAATATCTCGATGGCGAGTCCCTGGATAAATTTGGAGATCCCACTTCCGTTGACAAAGACAGTTGCAGGCGAAGCGCCATCCAGCAGGCCGATGATGAACGGCAAAAGCACGAGCGCCAACAATGCGAACAATGATCCGCGGTTGGAAGCAAGGAATGCTGGCAGGCGGGAGTTGGTCCGTTGTGTCATGGATTATTCCTTTTTGCCGAGCAAGCCGTTCGGGAGGATGAGCAAAATAATTACCATCAACAGCACCGTCGAAGCGGGGACGAGTGGCGGTGTGGGTTTGAAGATGATTTCGGTAAATGGAATCGGAATACCGATCTGCCCGTATTTGATGATGAACTGCTGGATCAAACCCACCAGCACAGAGCCGAGCGCTGCGCCTGGATAATTCGTCAGGCCGCCGATGGCGAGGGCGATCAGCGCGTTGAGAAAGAGACTCTCACCCATCGTGTTGGAAAGTCCCATCGAGGGCGCGGCAAGAATTCCGCCTAAGGCGGCGAGTCCCACACCGAGGGAGAAAACCATCGTGAAAACACGGCGGACGTTAATACCCAATGCTTCAACCATCTCACGATCCTGCACGCCCGCGCGGATGACCATGCCCAGGCGTGTGCGCTGGAGCAACATCCACACGGCGATGAGGACGACGATGCCAATGATGGGGATGAAGATCTCGTTATAGACGCGCACCCGTCCGTCCAAAAGCAAAATTGTGGAGCAGTGATTCGCCCACCAATCGGCAAAGTTCACGGCGGGACACGCTTCGCCTGCCCCGTCGAAAAAGGCGGGCTTCGGCATGACGAATTCGGGACGTCCCCAAATGGCGCGTACCATTTCGATGCCGATGGCGCTCAGGCCAAGCGTGAGCATGAGTTGGTAGATCGGTCGGCTGTAAAGCGGACGGATGAGAGTCGCTTCCATCAACGCGCCCAGCCCCGCTCCGCTCGATACAGCCACCACGACAGCAATGAAGAAGAGCCAGTTGCTATTGAGGTTTGCCAGGAATTGAGTCAA
>CAYJLS010000256.1:0-4017 GCA_964371065.1 uncultured Anaerolineaceae bacterium
CTACGGCCTGACCGAAGTGGGCGTGAATTGTTTTTCGATGACCGATGAAGATGCGCTGCGAAAAATGGGATCGGTGGGCAAGCCGATCTTTCATGGCGAGATGCGTTTGGTGGATGTGGATGGCAGGGATGTCGCGGTCGGTGAGACGGGCGAGTTGATCATTGCAGGGCCGCACGTGTGTGCGGGCTACTGGAATAATCCCGATGCAACTGCGGACGCGTTGCGCGATGGTTGGTTTCACACAGGCGACATGGCGCGCATGGATGAAGAAGGATATTTTTATATCGTCGGTCGTTTCAAAGACATGATTATCAGCGGCGGCGAGAATGTGTATGCCGCCGAAGTGGAAGCCGCGTTCCGCGAGCACGATTGCGTGCTGGATGCGGCGTTGATCGGCCAGCCCGATGAAAAATGGGGTGAGGTCGGTTTGATGATCGTGGCGTGCAAGCCTGGTCAATCAGTGAAAGCGGAGGAGTTGTTGCAGTTCTGCCAGGGGCGTTTGGCGAAGTACAAAATTCCAAAGCGCGTGGCGTTTGTGGAGAACCTGCCTTATTCGCCGTATGGAAAGGTGATGAAAGCAGAGTTGAGAAAACAGTGGGTAGTGGATGGTGTGTAGTTGGTGGTGTGTTCTATCCACTTCCCACTTCCCACTGTCCACTAAAAGGAGTCATTATGCCAAAAACAAAAGTCAATGAAATTGAAATTTATTATGAAACGCAAGGTTCGGGTGCGCCTTTGATTTTAATTTCTGGCCTTGGTTATTCGCTTTGGCAGTGGCACAAGATGATTCCCTTCCTGGCCGAACACTTTCAGGTCATCACGTTCGATAATCGCGGCGTCGGCCAAAGCGACAGGCTCGCGGGGCCGTACACCGCGCAAATGCTGGCGGCGGATACTGTCGGTTTGTTGAATGAACTCGGCATCGAAAAAGCCGTTGTGATGGGGCACTCGATGGGCGGCTTTGTCGCTCAAGCCATCGCGCTCGATTTTCCGCAGGTGGTGGAAAAACTCATCTTGTGCTCGACCAACTTCGGCGGGCCGCACCATGTCCCCGTCACGGCGGAGGCGATGAAAGTTCTCACCGATGTCACCAGCGACCCGTTGACGCGCTTCAAGAATGGACTCATCGTCAGCACCGCGCCGGGCTGGGCGGAGAAAAATCCAGGGATGATCGAAGAGTGGATCAAGTGGCGCGTGGCAAATCCAATTGAACCTGTGCCCTACCAGGCGCAAATGGCAATTGGACTTGCGCTGATGCCTGAGGCCGCAGCCTTTGAGACGAAACTGTCCCGCCTCAACGTCCCGACCCTGATCCTGTTCGGCGCACACGACAAAGTGGTTCCGCCTGAAAATTCCGCGCTCCTTGCAGAAAAGATCGCGAATAGCAAAGTTTTGATATTTCCCGACGCGGGACATTTCTTCCCGATTGAAATTCCCGAAGCCGCATCAAAAGTTGTTATCGAATTTACCCGATAGGAGGTGATGTCCAAAACCATAAACCGTGTTTTTTCATCCGTCAATTCAAACTATTTTGGAGGAGTAACCCCATGAAAGCATTTCGCACGCTAGCCTTTGCGCTGATCGTCCTGTCCTTGATTCTGGCCGCCTGCGCCCCTAAAACCCTCGCGCCGACGGAGGCTCCTGTCCCCACCGAAGCCCCCACGGAAGCCCCAACTGCCGCGCCGACCGAACCCCCCGTCGCAGGCCTGACCTGCGTTGAGCCGATCAAAGTCGGTCTCATCACCGACGCTTCCGGCGCGCTTGCCATCTACGGCGCGCACATCCTGCGTTCCTTCATGCTCGGCATGGAATATGCCACCGGCGCGGCTGGTTCCGCGGGTGAGAAGTTCGACATCACCCAGACCCAGGAAAACACCTTCAAGATTGATGACTGCGAGATCCAGGTCTTCGTCCGCGATGACGGAAGCAATGCCGAAAATACCGCCACCGTGGCCCGCGAACTGATTGACGTTCAGAAGGTCAACATCCTGGTTGGCACCGTCTCTTCGGGCGCGACCGCCACCCTGCAGGGCATCGCCCTCGAAAGCAAGATCCCGCTCATCGTCGCGCCCGCCGCGGCCAATGACATCACGGGGGTCAACTTCAACGAGTACACCTTCCGCGTCAGCCGCAACAACTACCAGGACGCCATCAACGAATGCAAGGCGCTGACCCAGCAGTACAAGAACTTCGTCCAGATCGCGCCCGACTACGCGTTTGGTCGCGGTTCCGCCGCGGCTTTCCGCGATGCCTGTACGCTCGACGGCGGCACCTTCGTAGCCGATGATATCTTCGCCCCGCTGGACACCACCGACTTCACGCCCTACATGGATCAGATCGCCGCTTCGGGCGCGGACGCCTATATCGTGACCTGGGCCGGCTCCGGCTTCGTCGCGCTGATGCAAGCCGCCACCGATCAGGGCGTGACCGAGACCATGTCCCTCGGCGCGACCTTCATTGACAACGTCCTCATGCCGACCTTCTTCGCGAACGCGGTCGGCACCACCGCGGGTATCCTGTATCACTACAGCGCTCCTGACAATGCCGCCAATGACTTCCTCAAGGCACAGGATAAGGCTCGCTATGGTGTGATGCCCGACCTGTTCGACGCCGACGGAATGAACGCCGCCATCATGGTTGTGGAAGCCATTAAGGCCGCCAACGGCGACGTCAGCGGTGACGCGCTCAAGGGTGTCATGGAAGGCATGACCTTCGAAGGCCCGAAGGGTATCGTCTTCATCCGCCCCGAGGACCACGTCGCCATCCAGGATATGTACATCCTGAAACTCGTCAACGTGACCGATCCCGACGCCAACTTCTACGAATACGTTGACACCACCCGTCCCGAACCGCCCTGCCTCCTGCCCGAAACACTCAAGGCTCGCTGTGGCACCCTGCCCTACGGCTCTCTGAGCGGACAGTAATTTCGTAATACAATGAGTCCCTGAGGGTCGTGTGACTCTCAGGGATTCTTGTCCGCGAATTTACGCTAGGATCTGTGTAAGAATAACTTCCCGTTTTCAAGGTTCGCGAGCAGTTATACTGCGAGCCGTCAGCAGTCCAACTGCTGACGGAAACACGGAACTTATTTTTACACGAGTCCTAAACTTCGCGAATAAAGACTCGTTCGCGCAAATTCGCGAAGATTAGCGGATCATCCAAAGCTGGAAGGCCTGATGGACAACGAAATCATTATCGAAACGAACAACCTCCGCAAACAATTCGGCGCGCTCGTTGCCGTGGACGATGTCAGTCTCAAAGTCCGCAAGAACTCATTACACGCCATCATTGGCCCGAATGGCGCGGGCAAGACAACTTTTTTTAATTTACTCAGCGGCAACCTCGAACCCACCAGTGGACGCGTCATTTTCAAGGGGCGCGACATCACCCACCAGCCTGTCCATCGCACCATCCATTTCGGAATCGGACGTTCGTTCCAGATCACGAACATCTTCCCCAGTCTCACGGTCTTTGAAAATATCCGCCTCGCTTCACAGGCGCTGGGACGGGACAACTTCAAGTTCTGGCAAACTGCTTCACATTTCAAACAATACGAGGAACGGACCTGGGAGGTCATCGAAAAAGTCGGCTTGAAAGCACGCGCCCAAACCCCCGCCCGCACACTTCCGCATGGCGACCAGCGCAAACTCGAACTCGGCATGATCCTGGCTCCCGACCCCGAAGTGCTTTTACTCGACGAACCGACCGCGGGCATGGCCGCCGAACAAGTCCCCGACCTGATTGCACTCATTCAAGATATTCAAAAAGCAGGGGACAAAACCGTCATGCTCGTGGAACACAACATGAACGTGGTCATGAGCGTTTCCGACACGATCACCGTCATGCACCTCGGCAAAGTCCTCGCCGAAGGCACGCCCTCCCAGATCGCCGCCAACAAAGAAGTGCAGACTGCTTATCTTGGCGGCTTGTACGAATTGAATGTTTAAGAGCCCTTGTACACGGATAAGACGGATTTCACGGAAGAACACGGATTTTTTAAATGATCCGTGCCGAATC
>CAYJLS010000257.1:0-3989 GCA_964371065.1 uncultured Anaerolineaceae bacterium
TACTTCCCTTCTTGTGCAGGGAGGGCAATCCGCCCTCCCTGTATCTTTCCCTGGCCTCAACAATCCAGCCACGAATTTACCCGCCCCCTTCGGGGACCTTCGGCAGGCACGATGTCACAAAGGACCCGAAAGTTTCGTGAAATTCGTGCTATTCGTGGCAAAGAAATTAACCGGCCAGCATGAGACTGCTCCCCCTGCCCATTTCCGTGCGTGAAGCGGGCAGCGGGAGCAGTCCCAATTTTGGGATTGTTCCAAAATCCTATGGAGGTATGTCCGCATGGACTTCTATTTTCAAGATACCCACTCTCTCGATCTCGGCTCTCCCGCCAGGAAGTTCGAGAATAACCTGGCCGCCATCCGTCTGGCCAAGGAGCTTGCCGCCTGCGGGCGCGCGGCTTCGCCGGACGAACAAGCCCTCCTCGCCCGCTATGTGGGCTGGGGCGACTCTGCCGTACTCCGTCAGTTGAACGGCTCGAAGGAACTGGATCAACTGCTGACAGACGATGAGCAGCGCGCCGCGCGCGCCTCGTCTCTCAACGCCCACTACACCGCCCTGCCGGTGATCGGCGCGCTGTGGTCCGCCCTGGCCCATCTGGGTTTGGGCAACCGCCCTTTCCGTGTCCTCGATCCCTCCGCGGGCGTGGGGCATTTCAAGTCCGTCATGCCTGCCGCATTGCGCGGTTTGGCAGACTGGACCGAAATCGAACTCGACGCGCTGACCGCCGCGATCCTTCAACTCCTGCACCCCGAAAGCCGGGTCTTTGCCCAGGGGTACGAAACTGTCAACCTCCCGCAAGGCTGGTTCGACCTGGCGATCTCCAATGTCCCCTTCGGGGACTACGGGGTGGCCAAGCGCGCACTCCCCGGCTACCTGCGAAAATCCATCCACGACTTCTTCTTCGCCAACACGGTATCACTGTTACGTCCCGGCGGTATCCTGGCGTTCATCACCTCCCGCTACACCCTGGACAAAAAAGATGCTTTGGTGCGCGCCTGGCTGGCTCGTCATCTCGACCTGCTGGCTGCCGTGCGCCTGCCGAACAGCGCCTTCAAGGCCAATGCCGGTACGGAAGTTGTGACCGACATCCTGGTCATGCAGAAGCGCGCCGAAGAGTCGCAGGAGTTACCCGCCTGGGTGGAGACGGACAGCGACATCATAGGCAACTATCGTGTTCGAGTCAATCGCTACTTCCTGGATCACCCGCAGATGGTCATGGGCTCCCCTTCCATGAGCGGGACCATGTACAAGTCGGATGGCTATACCGTTGAATCAGACGGCAGGGAACTTGGCGACGCGATCGCCGAGGCGCTCCGCTCTACTTTGCCGGAGAACCTTCTGGCCGAGACGGAGAAGATGGTTGTCGAGCCTGGTCGAGACACCGAATCCGAAGAAGCACAACCCAGGCGCGAGATCCCCATCAGCCTATCCGCTCCCAATCCTGTCGATCAGGTACGCGTGGACGGTTTGAAAGTCATCTATCTCGCCGCCAAAAAATTACTGGCCGCTGAAACTGAGGGTCAGTCGCTGGTCGTGACATCACAGTTGCGGCACGCGTTGAACCAGGCCTACGATGACTTCGCGTCGAAGTACGGCCCGATCAACAAGCCCGCCAACATTCGCCTCCTGAACGGCTCGTATGAAGCGCCCTTCCTGAGGGCGCTGGAGGAGTACAACCCCACTTCCGTCACCGCAAAAAAGGCTGGACTCTTTTCCGCCCCGATGGTGCGCTCGACCACACAGATCGAGTCCCCGACCGTTGACGATGCCCTGCTGGTTTGCCTTGACCAAACCGGAAAAGTGGACCTGCCCACCATCGCCCGCCTGTGCGGACGCGATGTGACCCGCGTGGCCAGCGATCTCAAAGGCCGCATCTTCCGCCTGCCGGATGGCAGCGGTTGGGTGATGGCCGATGAGTACCTCTCCGGGAATGTCCGTGAGAAACTGCGCGCCGCGCAAGCGGTTGTTGCATTCGACGAGGCCTTTCAGGAGAATGTGGCTGCGCTGGAAAGCGTCATCCCGCTCGACCTCAAGCCGGGCGAAATCCGCGCCCCGCTGGGCGCAGGCTGGATCCCGACCGATGTGGTTGTCGGGTTCCTCCAGCATCTGATGACAGACGGCGAGTATGGCGTCAACTACATTCCTCATCTCGCCCATTGGGAGATCGAGGCCTCCTATCAGTGGCGCGTCCCGGATAGCGTCTCGCGAGGCCGCTGGGGAACGCCGCGCGCCAGCGCGCTGGACCTGATCACCTCTGGATTGAATGCCAAGACTGTCACCATCTACGATGAGTTTTCGGAAGATGGAAACACGCTCCGGGTTGTGAACCAGAACGAGACCGTCGCGGCGCAAGCCAAACTCGGCGAGATCAAGACCGAGTTCGAACGCTGGCTGTGGAGCGATCCGGAACGCGCCGCGTTGTTGTGCGACATCTACAACGAACGCTTCAACGCTTATCGCGTCCGCGAGTATGAAGGCGCGCACCTGAGCACGCCTGGCTTGAATCGCGACATCACCCTGCGTCCTCACCAGAAGAACGCCGTCTGGCGCATCCTGCAAAACTCCTCCGTCCTGCTACATCACGAAGTGGGCATGGGCAAGACGCTGGCCGCCATCGTCGCGGCCATGGAAGCCAAGCGCCTGGGCTTCGCCCGCAAGGCGCTGGTGGTGGTCCCCAACCACCTCACTTCACAATGGCACATCAGCACGCTGGCCGCCTACCCGGGCGCAAACATCCTGGCGCCCTCTCCCTCCGATCTGTCCAAAGGCAAACGCGGCGAGTTCCTCAGCCGCGTGGCCGCCAACGATTGGGACATCATCATCGTCCCCTTCTCTTCCTTCAAACTCCTGCCCGTTTCAAACGACACCCTGGCGGATTTCTATCAGCGCGAGGTTGATACGCTGTACGAATATCTCCAGGAACTCAAAGCCCAGGAGGGCAAGTCGTATACGCGGGCGGTCAAGGAGATCGAGAAGAGCATCAAACGCTTCCAGGTCAAGCTCGACAACCTGGCGGACATGCCCAAGGACAACGCAGGCACGATCACGTTCGAGGAGCTGGGCGTGGACATGCTGATCGTGGATGAATTCCACGCCTACAAAAACCTGTTCTTCGCCACCCGCATGACCCGCATCGCCGGGCTGACCAACTCGGACTCCCAGCGCGCCTTCGACATGTTCGTGAAGTTCAGCTGGCTGCATGAACACGGTGGGAAAGTGGTTGGGCTGACCGGTACGCCGGTCACCAACACCCTCGCCGAGTTGTTTACCATGCAGAGGTACTTCCAACTGGAAACCCTGCAGTCGCTCGGCATCTCGCACTTCGACGCCTGGGCCAACCAGTTCGCGCTGGCAGAACCGGGACTGGAGATGACCCCGGACGGGTCCGGCTTCCGCATGAACACCCGCTTCCGCAAGTTCGTAAATGTCCCGGAGTTGATGAAGATCTGGTTCCAGGTCGTGGATGCCAAGCGCATCGACGATCGTTCCGGCATTCAGCGTCCCGACCTGTTCAACGGCAAACCCGTCAAGGTTCTGTCGGATGGCGGGCCGGAACTGCTGGACTACGTGTCCACGCTGGCCGCACGCGCCGAGAAAATCCGGGCGCGCCTGGTACAGCCGAACGAGGACAACATGCTGTGCGTCACCAGTGATGGCCGCAAGGCCGCACTGGACCTCAGCCTGGTGATCCCCGCCCCGGATGGCGCACCCATGCCCAAGATCGACGCGCTGGTCGAGGTGGTGGCTGACATCTTCGAAGCCACCGCTCCCCTCCAGGGGACGCAGATCGTATTCTGCGACCTGGCGACGCCCAAAGCAAAATCGTAACCGCATCCGCAGATTAAATGATTGCGCAGATGAAATAAAAAATCTGCGTTGATCTATGTAATCTGCGGATTGTTTTTCCTAAACCGAAGAGAGCAGACTTAACAGTCTGCTCTCTTTTTGGAGGTATGCAATGAGCAATGATACGAATGACATGCTGGTGGAG
>CAYJLS010000258.1:0-3889 GCA_964371065.1 uncultured Anaerolineaceae bacterium
AGCGAGCCTTTGACCTCAGCCGCGGCGCGCTTGGTCAGTTCTTCGTGGATGCGGTGCAGGGGATTGCGGGTCTGGAACGCGACCACGTTGTCATGTCCCATTTCTTCGAGCATGGCGCGCACTTGGGCAGGTGTGTGCCGCAAGTTCACGAAGTCGTAATACTTGGGCATGTTCACGACCTGCATCGGGCCGCTGATGCAGACCTTGTTCCAGCGCGCCATTTCAGACACCATCGGGTGCTTCGAGTCGGTGGAACCGTAGGCGCGCGCGGCTTCGGTCTCGGCGTCCCAGTGATAGACCTCATCGAGCGTCATCACCGCGACCACATCATTATTCGCGTTACGAAGCACGAGTTCCTCGCCGACGGTCGGCAGTTCTTTCGGGTCCGCTGTCAGCGTGATGGGAAGCGGCCAGAGCGTCCCGTCCGCGAGGCGCATCTCGTGCAGGACGCGCTCGTAGTCGGCTTTGCCCATGAACGTGGTCAACGGCGAGAATCCGCCCGAGGCGATCAGTTCCAGGTCGCACAGGTTACGCATGGTGATCTTGATCGAGGGCAGTTTGGACGCGCGCGCCAGCAGGTCTTCGCGCGCCTTCCCTTCGACAACCAAATTTACAAGTTTGCCGCCGTAGGGGGTGATCAGTTTTGCTTTTGCCATTGTTACTCCGTGATTTAGTTGGGACACAGCAGACGATTTCCCGTCAGAATCCTTTAGGACTTCGCTGTGCCCCTACAGATTTTTCAAATGCCCGCAAATTATACTTCAAAATTCAGTCAATGAATTTTGGAATTCTTCCCCACCATCACTGCTCCCATCGCCGTCCCCGGCGATGGTTTTCCAGGGTACGCCGCCGAGGACGGCGGCTAGAGCGATGCGATTTGGACAACCTTCCCCGACTTTTGCGACTCTTGCGCGGCCAGCGCGAGACGGAGGGCTTGCGCGCCATCCGCAAGCGTGCATCTCGGTTCGGACTCCCCCGAGGCGGTTTCCACGAAATGACGCGTTTGCGCCAGAAAGAGTTGGTTCCGTTCAAAACCCTCGGGCGGCGCGAACGTCTCGACGACGGGCGCGGGCGGATTGTCGTTGAACGTCCCAAACGGCGCGGGAGATTTGGAGAAATGGAGAATTGCGTCGTCGTTATCCCATTTCAACGTTCCATTTGTCCCGACGATTTCGAGGCGATGGACGGGCGGTCTTTGCACGTAGTTGAGATGCACGCCTCCCACTGCCCCATCCGCGAACTTCAGACCGATCTCGGCCACGTCTTCGACATCAACTTCCAACGAAGAAATGTGACTGTTGAACGACCACAACGAATCCACTTCACCAATGAGGTAGCGCAAATAATCCAACGGATGCGTGAGCGTGCGGAGAACACCGCCGCCGAGGTCGGCGCGGGCGGCGTAACTCTGGCGGTAGTCCTCCCACGGATGCCATTGCGGCAGATACTCGCCCCAATGCGCATGGACGGTGAGAATTTGTCCGAGCGCGCCTTGACGAATCAATTCGCGCGCCTTGTTGAGCGTTGGATGATAACGGAACTGGAACCCGACTAGAATTTTGCTTCCGCTCTTCTCAGCGGCTTTCTGCAAAACATCCAGCCTGTCGAGAGAATTTGAAACAGGTTTCTCCAGCAAAATGTGACATCCCGCCTGCGCGGCAGGAATGGCGACATCCAAATGCAATGACGTTGGATTTGCCACAATGACCGCGTCGGGCTTGTGCTTCTTCAACGCCTCATGAATGTCGGTCTCCACGGGATAGCCCGCCAGTTCGTCATCGGACAGGGTAGTGCGATGACTGCGGAGGAGAACAATGTCCTTTTCCCCCAATGCAATTAAATTTCGGAAATGCCTTCTTCCGATGGAACCTAGACCTGCAATGAGAAATTTCATGTCAAAACCTTTTTAGACGCGGATTGTTCAGTACCGCAAGATTTATCTTGCCGCGAGAGGCAACATGAATGTTGCGGTACTGGCCGAGAGCGGTCATGAATTTCATGCAAGTTTCTTGTGGTAGGTCAATTGCTCACTGACCAACTTGAAGCCAAGTCCACGATAGATTGCGATAGCCTGCTCACCGTCTCCCCAATATTCGAGCGTGATGGGACGCGTCCCTTTTTCGCGCAGCCAGCGCATGACGGTCAGAGCCAGGAAGCCTTGAAAACCGCGCTGGCGAACTTCCTTGATCAAACCAGGCGCATCCAACAAGTCGGATGTGCCGCGCGCGTCGGTTTTACCTTCGGGCTTTGCCGCACAGATGCCAATCAGTTTGTCATGTTCATCGAAAAGGAGGTGGATTCCATCTTCGCCATAATACTTCATATAGCGGTCCGCGCTGGTCACGTTTTGATGATGTCCCACCATGTCCTTGTAACATTGATCCAATGCCTGCACAACGATGTTGGGATTCGGATTCTCCAGGTCGAGGTAGCGGCGAATCACAAAGCCCGCTGGAATTTTGGCACGAGGAAGTTCCGCCACAGGGGCGACCATCACGCCCGATGTGCCAGCCACGTCAAAGCCGTGGTGGTTCAGAAAGGCAAGCGATGCCGCGTTGTGTCCATTGGCATAGATCAGAATCCTCTTATCGTGTTTGCTCGCGTCGAGACGGGAAAGGGCAAGCGCGAGCAATTGAGTTCCGAGTCCCTGCCTGCGGTGCGTGGGATGCACCACAACGTAAATCGTGAACGGGTTATCGGTTCTCGGCAGGATCTGTCCGTAGCCAACGAAAGTCCCATCCAATTCCGCAATCCAGACGTTGTGTTCGGGATCAAAATTCGGCCACTCCAGCATGGAGCGCAGGAATTCCTCAGAGGTTTCCTCGCCATCGCGGTCAATGGACTCGATCTCGGTCAACATGCGCGAGAGGGAGGAGAGGTCGGTTTCGGGGTTGTAGTGGCGAATGGCAAAATTGGGCATGTCGTTGTTCTCCAGGTTTTGTACACGGATTACGCAGATTTCGCCGTCATTGCGAGGAGGGTGTTCTTCCCGACGAAGCAATCTCCCGATTCTACGAGGGGATTGCTTCGCAAAGAACGCTCGCAATGACGGGTCGTGAGGGGTGTTTGAATCAAACCGTGATTTACTGAAATAAACAAATCCGTGTTCATCCGTGCCGTCCGCCGAAGGATCCGTGTACCGAATTTATTTACCAGTTTAAATCCTTCTCGTACTTCCACTTGACCAACATCGCGCCCGCGACCTCTTTGAAGATGGCCTTATCGCGCGCGGTGAAGAGACGTCCCCAGTTGCCGGCCTGTCCCTTCGGGAGGAAGGAGGAGATGTCGCCGTTGCGTTGGGCTTGCCACTCTTCGTCGGGGTTGGAGGACATTTCGGTTTGGATGTCTTTCGCGAGCGACTTGCTAATTTTTTTCACGCCGAGGAACTTCCATAATCTGGTCATCTCCTCGAACGGGACGGAAAGCAGGTCTTCGTAGCGCAATCCGAAATAGTTTTTGCCGAACAGACGGCGGCCCTCGTCTTCGATCTCCTGAAGGTTGGCAACCCAGCCCTTCGCCACGCGGCGGATGAAAGTCTCGGTGAAGATCGAGCGGCGGCCGTCACTGAACGGAGCAGAGTCCACCCGGAGGTCCGCGAGGATGCGTTTGTCTTCGGCGCTCAGAAACTTGGACTCCTCCACAAAGTTGCGGAAGCGCTCCGAGATCAAGACATCGCGTCCATCGCGGACGATGTACACCAGCTTCGCGTCGGGATAGACGGCGTGCATGTCGCGCACCGCCTGTCCGTGGATGGTGGACGAGGGGCTTTTGTCGCCGACGATGCTCTTGCCCGCGCGGGCGGCGTCGCGTTCGAGGATCATGTCCGCGGCGGCGCGCAGGACGAGGGGCGAGAGGTCGCGTCCCTGATTCCAGCGGTTGGACTTGCGCG
>CAYJLS010000259.1:0-3748 GCA_964371065.1 uncultured Anaerolineaceae bacterium
AATGCGATGGTCGAAGACGAACGAGAGATACACCATCGGGCGGATGGCGATGGCGTCATCCACCACGACCGCGCGCTTCTGCATCGCACCGATTCCGAGGATGCCGCACTGCGGCTGGTTGATGATCGGGAAGGCGAACAGCGAGCCGCTGATGCCGTGGTTGGTCAGCGTGAACGTCCCGCCTTTCACGTCATCGGGGTGCAGTTTCTTCGAGCGGGCGCGCGTGGCGAGGTCATTGACCGTGCGCGCCATCGCCAGCAGGGACAGGTTGTCCGCGCCCTTGATGACGGGAACGATCAGTCCCTCTTCGCCCAATGAAGTTGCCATCCCAAGATTGATGGCTTTGTGGATGAGCAGTCCCTCGTCCGTCCACGAGGAGTTGACGTTCGGATATGCCTTCAATCCCGCCACAATCGCCATCATAAAATACGCCGTGAACGTGAGATTGACTCCATCGCGCTCGAAGGCGGCTTTGTTGGCGGCGCGATGTTTAGCGACGCGCGACATATCCGCTTCCATGACGGTCAGCACGTGGGGAGACGTGGCCTGCGACATGACCATGTGCTCGGCGATCTGTTTGCGGATGGTGGAATGTTTAATAAGTTGATCACCGATGGTCGGTTGAACGTTGAACGTTGAACGTTGAACGTTGGCGGATGACGCGGGACGCGAGACGGGTGACGCGACGAAATTCAGCACATCGTTTTTGGTGATGCGACCATTCAGCCCTGTGCCTGGGACGTCCGCAAGGTTTATTCCATGTTCCGCGGCGATCTTGGCGACAACGGGGGAGATAAAGCCTAAATCGGATGACGCGGGGCGGGTGACGGGTTGAACGTTAAACGTTGAACGTTCAACGTTTAACGGGGCTTTCGGCACTTCGACACTCTTGACACCTTCAACATTTTCACCAGCGATCCCGATCAGCGCGAGCAACTGTCCCACCTTCGCGGGCTGGCCTTCCTGCATTTCGATTTTCAGGATCACGCCCGAAGCAGGCGCGGGGATTTCCGTGTCCACCTTGTCGGTGTTGACTTCGAGCAGGGGCTCCAACTCTTTGACCGAGTCGCCGACCTGTTTGAGCCATTTGGTGATGGTGACTTCATCCACGCCTTCGCCGAGTCTTGGTACCAAAACTTTTGTCGCCATAAATGCTCCTTGTTCTGTGTCCGTCATTGCGAGGGCGTACTCGCCCGAAGCAATCCCCGCGTCATAGAGGAGATTGCTTCGCCACTCGTCCTTCGACTTCGGGAGTACCCTCCGCTCAGGACGGCGGCTCGCAATGACGGATCGTTTTTAGAATATTTTCGGATATTGCCCAGGGTCAACTTCATTCATCATCTCATAAACCGCATCAAAAATCGTCTCCGCATTTGGCTTCGACCAGTAATCGCCATCACTCCCATACGCGGGACGATGCTCTTTGCCAGATAACGTTCGCGCGGGGGAGTCGAGGTGGAAGTAGCCGCCTTGCTTTTCGATGACTTCCTGCATCATGTAGGCCGTCGTCCCGCCTGGGACATCTTCATCTACGAACAAAATGCGGTTGGTCTTTTTCAGCGACTCGACGATCTTCCCGTGAATATCGAACGGCAGGAGAGACTGCACGTCAATCACTTCGGCTTCGATTCCAACCTTGCTCAACTTCTCCGCCGCGTCGAGGGCGATGCGACAGCACGCGCCGTAGGTGACGATGGTGACGTCCGTCCCTGCACGGATAATTTCAGGCATGCCGAGCGGCACGGTCATCTCGCCGATGTTGTCGGGCAATTTCTCTTTTACGCGGTAGCCGTTCAACACTTCGACGACAATCGCGGGTTCATCGGATTTCAGCAGGGTGTTGTAAAAGCCTGCGGCGCGCGTCATGTCGCGCGGGACGAGCACGTACATGCCGCGCACCAGGTTGAGGATGCCCGCCATCGGCGACCCCGAATGCCACACGCCTTCGAGACGGTGTCCGCGCGTCCGCACGATGACGGGGGATTTCTGTCCGCCCGCGGTGCGCCAGTGCAGGTTCGCCAAATCGTCCGCCATGATCTGCAAGGCGTACAGCAAATAATCGAGATACTGGATTTCGCAGATCGGACGCAGACCGCGCATCGCCATGCCGATGGCTTGCCCTAAAATCGTGGCCTCGCGGATGCCCGTGTCGGTGACGCGCAACGCGCCGTATTTTTCCTGCATCCCTTTGAAGCTCTGGTTCACGTCGCCCAGCAGTCCCACATCTTCACCGAAGGCGATGACGCGCGGGTCGCGTCCCAAAATCGAATCGAAGGCGGCGTTCACCACTTCGAAGCCCATCATGGTTGGTGACGTGTCGGAGTATTTGGGTTTGACTTCGGGAACGCGGAGCGCGGTTCCGCTGTATAAGTGGGAACTGTAGCGTGTTCCGTTGATGGCATCCTGTTCATGTTTCCATTGGACTAAAACCTGCTTGACGGGATTCGACTCGTCGCGCAGGATTCGCAACGCTTCGTGCGCGGCCGCGTGAACGTCACGCCTCGTCAGCGACGGGAGAGTTGCCAGCCGTTCTTTGACATTGCCCAACTCCGAGGCGTGACTCGAACTGCCCGCGATCTCGTCGAGCATGTCCATCACGTGACCGCGCTCCTCGAGGATGGGGGCGAGGTACGCCTCCCAGGCGGCTTTGCGGAATCCCTCCACGGTGGCGTACTCCGCTTGTTCCGCCGCGGCCAGCTCAATGTCAGATGCGATGCGGCTGTCTATCATCCACTCGCGCATTTTGCGGACACAGTCAAATTCCTGTTCCCATTTAAGTCGTTCGGGAGTCTTGTAGCGTTCCTGTGAGCCGCTCGTGCTGTGACCCTGCGGCTGGGTGAGTTCGGTGACGTGAATCAGCGCGGGGATGTGATATTCGCGCGTGATCTCCACCGCGGACTGGTAGGTCTCGATCAGCGCGGGATAGTCCCAGCCATGCACGTGATAGAGTTCGAAGCCGCGCTCGCATTCGGGTTCGGGACAGGGGTCGCGCTGGAAGCCTTCCAGGATGGCGAAGATATTTTCCTTGACCATCTGGAATTGGTTGGGGACGGAGATGCCGTAGCCGTCGTCGTAGACGGTGATGACCGCGGGCGCCTGCAACACGCCGATGGCGTTGACGCTTTCCCAGAACATGCCTTCGGCGGTGGAGGCGTTGCCGATGGTTGCGAACGCGACTTCGTTGCCGTCCCGCGAAAATTCTGTGAAGGCTTTGAGTTCGTCCAGTTCGCGATATAGCACGGAGGCGTATGCGAGACCGACGGCGCGCGGCATCTGTGTGCCAGTCGGTGAGACGTCCGCCGCGACGTTGTACATTTCCATCTGGTCGCGCCAGGAGCCGTCTGGGTTGATAAAGTGCGAACCGTAATGGCCGTTCATCGAGCGGCCCGCGGTGATGGGATCCGCGTTGATATCGGCATGGGCATAGAGTTGTGCGAACCATTGCTGGATGTTGATCACGCCGAGCATGAACATCCAGGTCTGGTCGCGGTAGTAGCCCGAACGCCAGTCGCCTTTGCGGAAGGCGCGCGCAATGGCGAGTTGCGCCACTTCCTTGCCGTCGCCAAAAATCCCGAATTTGGCTTTGCCGCTCAACACTTCGCGGCGACCAATGAGGCTGGCTTGACGCGACTGGTAGGCGAGGCGGTAGTCTTTGAGGATTTCTTCTTTTTCGAGGGGAAGTAGAACAGAGCCCTTTTTCTTGGGCATGGACTCACTCCTGAATTGGATAGGATGGGGGGGATTATAA
>CAYJLS010000260.1:0-3702 GCA_964371065.1 uncultured Anaerolineaceae bacterium
TCAATGGACTCGAACACGGTCCAGCGACCCTCGCCCGAATCGGCCACCCAGGGTTTGATCTCGTCGAGCGTCGCGTCCTCATCGAGGGCGCGCGCCGCCAGGTCCAACAGCCACGAGCGGACGACGCTCCCGTCCTGCCAGATGTGCGAAATCTGCGCCAGGTCCAGCCCGAAATCTTTTTTCGCCTTCAGGAGGCTGAACCCCTCGGCGAACGACTGCATCATCCCATACTCGATTCCGTTATGCACCATTTTGACGAAATGTCCCGCGCCGTGCGGACCGACGCGGCCCCAGCCTTTATCCGCCGCAGGAGCGAGTGTCTCGAAAATGGGACGCATCTTTTCCGCGACTTCGGGCTGGCCGCCGATCATCAGGCTGTATCCTTCGGTGAGGCCCCACACACCGCCGCTGGTGCCGCTGTCCACAAAATCAATGCCCTGCGCTTCCAGCATTTCCGCGTGGCGGATCGTGTCCTTGTAATTCGAGTTGCCGCCGTCCACAATAATATCGCCTTTGTTCAACAAGGCCGCGGCCTTTTCGATGGTTTGGGTGGTTGTCTTTCCCGAAGGGACCATCACCCACACCAGGCGCGGACTCTGCTTGAGTTTGCCGATCGCTTCCTCGAGCGAATGCGCGCCTTCGATGCCGAGCGCCACCGCTTCGTCCACCGTCGCGGCGGTGCGCGCGAAGCCGACCACGCGATGTCCGCCGCGCGCCAAACGCATCGCCATGTTCAATCCCATCTTGCCAAGTCCAATCATTGCGAGTTCCATAAACCATTTCTCCTTTTTACCGCGAAGACCGCCAAGCTCGCGAAGAATTATTGGAGAGCGCGAAGGAAATCATTCAGAATTCTTTCCTTCTTCCCTCATGGAACGCTTCGCGTTCTTCGCCTCTTCGCGGTGAAATTGAATTTTCTCCGCCGCCGCCTCATCCACCAGCCAGGTGACTTGCCCATCGGTCGGCTGGATCCGTTTGGCGGGAACTTGCTCCAACGAATTATAGTCGCTGAGTACCCCCTTTAAGGTTACGGCCTTGTTTGCGCCGGTGACGAGGAAAATCACCTGCCGCGCGGCGTTGAACACGAGCGGCGTCAACGTGACGCGCCGGGCGGGGCGACCCTGATACTGCGCGGTCACAGCGATGACAGACTCGGCCACGTCAACGGGCGAACCGGGGAAGAGCGAGGCGGTGTGACCGTCCTCGCCCATGCCGAGCAGGACGAGATCGAAACGCGGCCAGTCCAGCGGCGGCGCGGCGAATTCTTTCAGGACGCGGGCATAGTCCGTTGCGGCCGCTGCAGGTTCCAGGTCAGAGGAGACGCGGTGGATGTTTTCTGTGGGGATGGGGATGTGCTTGAGCAATGCGATGTTTGCCTGTCCGTAATTGCTTTCGGAGTCTTCGGGCGGGACCAGCCGCTCGTCGCCCCAAAAGACGTGGATGCGCGTCCAATCCATCGGCTCACGCACCAGCAGGCGATAGAGCGCCGTCGGCGTGCTTCCGCCGCTGAACACGACCAGGAACCGTCCGCCCTCGCGGATCGCCTGCGCCGCCAGCGTGACAAACATTTCCGCCGCCGCGCGACTCAATTCATCAGCATCTTTGAAGACATGAACCTTTGGTTTCATACCTGCCATTCCAAATGTTGTTTTAGCACACGCCGCGCCGCGTCGTGCACCTGGTCGAGAACGTGTTGGTGCGCGCCCTCGATGACTTCGCCAAACGTCACACGCGGCCTGAGACCGAATTTCTCTTTGCCGCCTAAAATCTGCTGTGCGATCTGCATCAGGAACGCCAGTCGCTGGCGGTCGGGACGCGCTTTGCGGAAACGCGTGATCGGATGCCGCATCATCGCACGCGAGATGACTCCGCTGACGATGGTCACCAGCACGCGCGTCTGTGGGACGTGCTCCAGAAAAATTTCCAGGCTACGCGACCACTGGTCGAATTCGCCGTCGGGGTTCGGCATCCAGTCGGGATCGGCCTCGATGCCGCCGCGCGCAAAGATCAACAGCGCGCCGCCCGACTTCAAATGCCGCAGGGACTCGCGCACCGCGCGCATCCGTCCCGCCGTGTCTGTGGGCGCGGGCGCGAAGATGGCGTGTTCGCTCACATGCGGCAACTGCTCGAAGAACGGGATGTCGCCGATGATGGCCTTGTAATCGGGGCGCGTCATGTGCGCGCTGATAACCAGCGAGTCCACCGCCGCGGGATGGTTGGAGGCGATCACGAGCGGCCCTTTGGCGGGGATGTTTTCCACGCCGCGCGCTTCATGTCCCTTTACGAAATTCGGCAACAGCCAGCGCGCGCCCGCGGGCAGTCCGCCTTTGGCGACTTCGCGGTCGAGGCCGATTCCGAGTTGCGCCACGCGTCGCGCCGCCTTGCCGAACATCATCTGGATCATGCCATTGGCAAATCGCGTTGGTTTCAGAGCCAGGGCTTTTGTCAAGTCAGCGATGAGGGCGTCGTACAGCGATTGGATGGTTGGCTCGGGTGCGGACATGATGGTCTCTGCCACAAAGTTTAGCATGATTTGGGCGTAAACTGGTCAATGGATGCAAAACGGATAAACGGATGGAGGACAGCAAGATGAGGAGTCGCCACATCGGTTTATTTGTTTCAAATCTGTTGATCGCTAATCTTGGTCAGCGGATAAACAGATGAGACTGCCGCGACCCACAGAATCCGCTTATCCGTTTAAATATCCGTTGGCCGTCTTCCTTGCAATCACCCTCAGTACTTGCGGTAAAATTCATCCAACCATGATGACAAAAAAGAAACCCGTTCGCGATCCCATGCCCGCTCCCTCAGCCAGCATCGAGGAGATCATCGAATTCTGGGACACGCATAGCACAGCCGATTACGATGACTTGATGGAGGAAGTCACATTCGAGATTGATATTCAGGAAGAGATGGCAATCCCGCCATGCCCACCCTCGACTTAAAACGACTCCACTCGCATCGCGCGCGGACCTTCAACCTGCCTCCGTCAAAACCGCTTTTGACTCTGGCGCAAGCCCGTCGCTTTGTGGACGCGCGCGGCTTCGTCTACTTTTGGCCGATCAAGGGTATTGACCTGCCCTCGCTGTGGACAGCCGTCGCGGGCGAACGCCCCGTCGCCGACGAGCACGACGACCCCGGCCACGTCACCTGGGGCTGGAAGGACAGCGCCCTCGAAAAGAAGATTTGGTATTACGGAAAAATCCTGCGCCGCAAAGCGACCATGATCTCGCTGGAGGCCGCGCCGTATTTTTACGCGCTATCCGAAAATTACGGTTCGCCCGAAGAAGATTATCTCATCGCATATCACGAGGGACGGCTCACGCAATCTGCCAAACAAATCTACGAAACTCTACTTGAACATGGCGCGCTGAATACCATTGACCTGCGCCGCCTCGCCAAACTTGCCAACGCGAAAGAGTCTGAATTCAACAAGGGACTGGAGCAATTGCAGTCCGATTTCAAGATTTTGCCCATCGGCGTTTCCGAGGCGGGCGCGTGGCACTATTCGCACATCTACGAAATTGTCACGCGGCATTTTCCCGACCTGCCCGAACAGGCGCGCGCCATCAGCGAATCCCAGGTGCGGACGAAACTGATCGAACTGTATTTCGCCTCCGTCGGTGCGGCGCAATTGCGGGATGTGACCAAACTCTTCGGCTGGCCGAAAGAGATTGCCGAGCGGACGGTCAACAAGTTGGT
>CAYJLS010000261.1:0-3629 GCA_964371065.1 uncultured Anaerolineaceae bacterium
GAAAACACGGAAAAAGCACGGATTTTTTTAGGTTTTCTCCGTGAAAATCCGTGCAATCCGCGCAATCCGTGTACGAATCACGGAAAATCCCAAAGAGCCATAGTTTTTCTCCCTGGCGGGCAGTGCCAGGGAGCCCAGGTGTGACAGTAATCAAGATTTTTGAAGGACAAGATTCGGGAGGAAGCCATGAAACGTACATCGAAGGTTGCGCACGCCGTTTTTTCAGTCCTGATGGGACTGATGCTGATTCTTCAGACAGGATTCCTTTCCGGATTCCCTGTTTTGGCGCAGGAGGGAGAACCCGAGACTCCCACGCCAACCCTGGCGCCCACGAACACCCTGGAACCAACGGTAACTGAACCCGCCAGCCCGACGCCGGAGGCGAGCAGTACGCCCGTTCCGAACGAGACGCCGACGGCAACCGAACCCGCCAGCCCGACGCCGGAGGCGAGCAGTACGCCCGTTCCAAGCGAGACGCCCCAGGCGACTCTCACGCCGAGTAAAACTCCCACGCCTTCGGAAACAGCCACCGCCTCTCTCGTTGCGTTGTCGTTGGAGCTTCGTCCGGCCGCGATCCCGCCGGGGGGACAAATCAACCTTTTCTACCAGATCAGCGGCGCCAACCAGTTTTCCGGGACGACCAGGCTGCGTTTCCACGCGCCTGCGGGCGTCACGCCGTCCAACCCGGGCGAGGGCAAGTTCGACGAACAGAACGGAACTTTCGAGATTGCCGTCGCTGCCCCAAGCGGAAAGGTGAGTTGGCAGGTGGGTGAAAGCGCGTCGCTGCCTGCGGTCCTGGCGGCCGAGTTATGGCAGGATGGCAAGGCGCTCGCCACAGCGGAAGCCAACCTGGCGCGGCAGGCCGAATTCGAGGTCGACGCGCTGGGCGGGGAAGCGGAAAGCGAGGACGGGGAGGTGCGGGTTCTCTTCCCGGCGGGGGCACTGGGGGAGAAGGTGAAAGTGAAAATGGGACGCCCCTCGCAGGAATCGCTGCCGGTGGAATCGTTGAGCGGATCGCCGTTCGAGATCACGGCGGTTTCCGTTGGGCGGGGAGCGGAAGTGTCGCAATTCGCGAAGCCGGTGGAAATCCGGGTGAAATACGATGAAGGCGAATTGAGCGGGGACGAGCAGGATATCCGGCTGTATTGGTATAACACCACGAGCGGGCAATGGGAACCCTTGCTCGACCAGCGGGTGGATGCGGAGAACAACCTGCTGATCGCCTCCACCGAACATTTTACGGTATTCGACACGTACAACTCCGGCTGGCAAAGTGCGGAGACACCCACGATGAGCATGTTCCAGCATTCGGCGTTCACCGGCGCGGCGTCTTTTTCGATGCCGATCAAGGTCCCGCTCGGACCGGGCGGATTCCAGCCCAGCCTGTCGCTTTCGTACAACAGCCAGGTGGTGGATTCGGTAACGACCGATTCGCAGGCCTCCTGGGCCGGGATGGGCTGGTCGTTCGATGCAGGCGGATATATCGAACGAAACGGCTTTGGCACGAAAGCAACAAACGATGATTCCTATTCGTTGAACGCGAACGGGATGAGCGGGGAATTGTGGATCGGCGCGGACGGCCGCTATCACCTGGCGGACGAAAACTTCTACAAAATTACATATAATTCCACCAACGACTCCTGGGTGATCTTCGACAAGACCGGCACGCAATATTACTTTGAAGAGAGCGCAGGATATACAAAATTTGTGGATTGCCCGGGCACTTCATCGGATGTGAACGAAGTGCTTACCTGGCGCTGGATGCTCAAACGGGTGGTGAACATTTACGGGCAGACGATGACCTATACTTATGACCGCGAGACCCAGACTGCCACCAGCTATCCCTCGGGATGTACCGTTGTCCACAATGTGGTGAACTTTATCTATCCCAAAACAATCGTGTATGCCAACGGGCGTTACCGCATCCGATTCGCTCGTATCAACCGCTACGATTATAAGCCCGAGTGGCTGACGCTATACCTGACCGGCGTTTACAAAACGTTCCAGAAATCCCTTTTGAATCAAATCCTGGTAGAGCAGGACGCGAACGGGGACGGCACATTCGAGACCCTGATCCGCAAGTATCAATTCAATTATTGCGCCAGCCAATCCTGCAGTATCTTCCCGGCTTACGTGTGGCCTTCCCTGCAAAATTACCGCACACCCACCCTGACTTCGGTACAGGAATACGGGTTGGGCGGGACAAGCAGCCTGCCAGCGTATACCTTCACCTATGGCGACGGGATGCATCTGACCAGCGCGACGAACGGCTATGGCGGAAACATCGCCTTCACGTATGACACGTGGCACGAAACCATCCCCCTGGAAACCTGGGCCAACGGCATGACGGAGAACGCAATCCCGCGCTGGGGCAACCCGTTGAAATGCCACTTCGAGGATTCCAAATGCGATTGGGCGGGAGTGGGGAATAACGGCCTCGTAGGCGGCGGGACGGGTGGTTTTATCCGGGTTCTCGGGTTGGCGGAAAAACCCGTGCAATCGTACCAGCCGGGACGCTGGTATCGTATTGTGGCGGCCGTCAAGGCGCCAAATGGAAGCCCCGCGATCCAGTTAGGTTATAGCCACAAGGTGAATGGCGTACTGCAGGCGGATGTCTTCTTCCCAGCGGTGACGCTCAATGCAACCTTGCAAACCATCGAAAGCGGGCCGTTCCTCCTGCCGCGCGATACGACGGCGTTCGCGCCGCGTTTGTATGCCAACGGCTCCAGCGATGTATATTGGTACTATCTGATGCCGGTTTCCACCTACGCGCGCGTGGCAACCCGCGCTCTCTCCGCAGGCAGCGCATCTTACACGTTCAGCTATGCCTACCAGAATCCGGCCACCAATACTTCTGCCAATTCGGTTGTGGCGACCGGCGCCCATCCGTACAGCCCGGCCTACACCGAGTTCCGCGGCCACCAATACGTCACCGAGAGCGACCCGTATGGGAAAAAGACGATCACGCATTTTCTCCAGGACGACTGTTTGAGGGGGCGCGCACAGGATGTGACCATCAAGGATGCGGTGAATAAAACCGCGCAAATCACAACCAACGCGTACAGTTGCACCGTGACATCTTCCCCAGCCATCCTGTTGGACCAGGAATGGCCGTTCGAGAATGTACAATATACCGGCCTGCAATATCGCTGGGCGCGCACGACCTCCGAAAGCAAGGCCATCTACAACACGGCAACGAACACTGTGGCGGGCAGCGCGCTGACCGCGTACGTGTACGGAACCTACGGCAACCTGACCAAGAAGACCGAATCGGGGACGGGCGCCGAAACGCGCGTTTCCGATTATTTTTATAGACCCATTGATAATGGAACCCAATATCTTGTGGGGTTACTCGCGGCGCGGAACGATTATCGCGCAACAACATTCTGGGGCCAAACGCTGTATTTATACGATAACCATAACTTATGGAACGATACGCCCTCCGCAGGCAAGTTGACTGCGACGCGCACGCTGATTAACGGAAGCCAGTATGCGCAGGTGAGCATGGCCTACGACGCCTGGGGGAATGTGACAGCGCAGACGACCTGGAGCGGATATGGCGGCGTCTCGTCCGCGCCGACGGCGGGCGCGCGCACGTCCAGCACGGTCTACGACGCGGCGTATCATAC
>CAYJLS010000262.1:0-3618 GCA_964371065.1 uncultured Anaerolineaceae bacterium
CAGCCCCAGCGTCACCCAGCAGATGGGTTCAGCGTCGTGCTGGTTGGCTGTCGTAGGAGAGACGTGGTCCACGAGAAGCAGGTCGAGGTCGAGGGTGTGGACGGTGATGTCGCCGGGTTTCGCGGAGAGCAGGCGCGCCAGCAGATCCAGGGCGGGCTTGGGACGCGCGGCGGTGGCCAGCGTACGCGCCAGGGGAATCCACGCTTTGAGCGCCAGCGGGGATTCATCCCGCAGGCGCGTCCAGAATTGCGCGCCCACGCGTCGCAGGATGCCGCGCGCGCCGCGTCCATAGTAGAGGCGCAGGGCTTGCTGGAGGTCCGCGTAGGCCTGGGCGGACGCGGACGCGTCGAAACGCGCGACCGCCGCAGGGTCCGAGAGAAGAAGCGAGAGTCCGGCCTTGTCCAGCACTGCGGACAAGTCTCCCGCGCCCAGTTCGGCGGAGACCGTCTGTGCGAAAGCGCGCAGAAGCCGCGGCGAAAAATCAGGCATTCTCCCGCGCCTCGCCCACTTCGAAGCGGCAATACGGATCACCCTTCGCGAGGCAATGTGTTTCAGTGACAACGTGTTCGCGGCCGGTGGCCCAGCGCACGGCCTCGCCGATGGAGCCGACGTAGAGGTGGCAGATGGGCGTTTCGCTTTGGCGGCTGTGGCAGATGCCGCAGGTGGTTTCGAGGTAGGCCACGCGCTCGCCGCTGTCGTCCACCCAGGCTTCCACCTGCGCGTTGCTCTTCTTGAGCGCGCTGACCATGCTGTTCAAAATGAATTTGATGCGCTGGCGTTCGGGCAGGAGTTTGAGTGCCACACCCGCGACGCCCAGCAGGGTGGCCTGCTCGCGCACGGCATACTGGAAGGAGGCTTTGCCGATGCGACGCAACATGCCGCGCCCGCCGCGTCCGTAAAATTCCTCGATGGCCGCGTTCAGGCGCGCATACTGCGAGGTCTGGATGGACGGGTTCATATCGTCGGGCGGGAAATTGCCCACAAAGCGTTCCAGCCCGCTGGCGCGCAGGACGGCGGTCAGGCCGTTCTCACCCATCACCTCTTGCGCCGCGATCAGCGCCTGCCGTACCAATGCGTTGACGATGACAGCATCTTCTCGAGCCATGTCAGCCTCCTTGATTTACAACATAACGAAAAACGGGAAACTCTTCACCCGTTCGGAGAAAACCCATTTTTCGGTACACTGCCAGCGAAGCGTGATTGTCGTTTTGTGTGTTGACGGAAATGAGATCCGCGCCGCGCCGCCGCATCTGGCCGAGGAGATCGGCCACCAGCGCCGCGCCCAGGCCGAATCCCTGCGCCTCTTTCCGGACCGCGAGGCGGGCGAGGTGCGCCCCGAGCGGTTTGCCTGTGGACAGTTGGTAGCCGAGCAGGCGTCCCTGCGATTCGACCACCGTTGCGACGATGGCCTGCGAAAAAGCGCGGCGCAGGTTATCGAGCGAGATGTGCCAGAGCGGATCGAAGGCCTCCGCATCCACCTGCTCCGCCGCAGGCAGGTCGGACTCGGCCAGAGGGCGCAGGCTCACGCCGGTTGGCAGGGAAGGTCCCAGGACGGGGCGTCCCTTCCATTCGAGCATGACGACAGACTGCACGCGGTCAAACTCTGTGCGCGCCAGCAATTCGCGCATCCAGCCCTGCATGGCAATGACACCCGCCTGTGCGCCGCCGCGCCGGGCGATCTCGTTGCGCGCCAGTTCCCACAAGGAAGACCAGGCTTCGACCGCGGAAACCTGTCCGCCAAAAGCGAACAGCCGCACCCAGGCGATGCCGGGCGGGTCGGGCGGGCAGGCCAGCGCGGCCAGCGCGCGCCCGTCCTCCTCCATCAGCCAGAAATACGGCGACCCCAGCCAGTCCAGCGGGTGGCGCCAGTCAAGATGGCGATGGGCGTGATTTTCATAAAAGATCAGGCTGGAAATGGCCTGCCGATCCTGCAAGCCCGCCGGGCGGACCTGGAGATTGAGTCCGATCATGGTTTGAAGCGCAAAATAAACTTCAGGATACGTTGGAGCAGGTTGGGCTTTTCGACCGCGCCGAGTGAGCCGAGCATTTCCATGCCGGCCTGGCTGAGTTTCCCCTGTTTCAGGCGGATGGCCGCAATGGATTTCAGCACCAGCGCGCGCATGTCCTTTTCGCCGGCCTGCTCGAACAATTCGGCGGCGCGCTCGTAAAGAGGCAGGGCTTCATCGAAGCGCTTGAGGGCTTCGAGTGCGGCGGCCTGGTTGCCGAGCGCCATGGCCTGCTTTTTCACGTCGGCGTGGGATTCAAAAATTTTGTCAGTGCCTCGCGTAGCATCCAGGGCGGGACCCGGCTGGTTGTCTTTGAGGAGCGCGACGCTCCGATTGTTGTCCATTTCCGCGGCGCGCAGGTCGTCGCGTCCCAGCGTGAAGCCGCGCGAGGCCTCGTCGAAGAGGCGGGCGGCCGCGGCGTACCGTCCGGCCGCGAAGGCGCGTTTCCCCTCTTCCTCAAGTTGATGCGGTTCTTTTTCTGTCATGTCGTCTTTCTCGTTAGCGCGGACTCCAAAATCTTCGCGAAGCACCCTGGAAGGGCCAGATTTTGGATGGCGGTGGCAATGACTGCAAAGTCTGGAGACTTTGCACTCCGTCCTTGATCACTTTGCACTCCGTCCCTGAAAATTAGAAGGTGATGTCGAGCAGGCCTTCGGCCACCGAGCGCAGGCGGTCGGTGGACAGGTTGCTGAGTTTGCGCGCCAGTTCGAGGTAGGGGATGTTGACCGGCTGGCTGGCGAAGGCGCGCAGGTCGGCGGGCAATTTGAGGAAATCGCGGATGGCATTCTGTTCGCTCATCCACTGGCCGACGGGACCGCCCTGGTCGAACAAATCCTCGATGCGGCTGTTGAGCGCGGCAAACAGGATTTCGAGGTACGGCACGGGGATCGGGCGTTCGCCCAGTTCGAAGGCTTTCAGGCGCGCGCTCGAGATGCCTGTTTCCTGCGAGAGGGCGCGCACCGAGATATTGGCTTTTTCGCGTTCCTGGCGCAGGAGTGCGCCGACCATGCGCTGGCGCACCAGCAAAAGCCGCGACAGGTCGAGCGGCGCGGTGGGCGAGGCATCGTCCGAGATGGCCGCGTTACCCCAGAAGTGGTTGATGGGCAGTTTCAGGAAAAAGACCAGCGCTTCCAGTTCCGGCAGGGACGGGGAACGGCGGCCCTCCTCGTAGGACTTGAAGATGCCCTTGGTCACGCCGACGGCTTCGCCGCATTCCTGCAGGGTCTTGCGCGAGGCCAGGCGCGCGTCCCGCAGGAGGACGCCTAGTTTTTTGGTGCGGATGATGATCTGGGAGCGAGTGTCCATATCAATTCCTTGCAAACGGAAATGGCAGGTATGATGTTCGGATTATACTGCCACTTGAACCAATCATCAGGCAGAGTCAGGGTGGAAGTGGTGAATTGCGCGTGTAACCACCAAGTCTCGAAGCCACAAAGACACTAAGCCTTTCGTGTCTTTGTGACTTGGCGTCTTTGTGTCAAAGTGGCGCTCACTCTTTTGGGGTTTGTAAATTATTAACTTCCCTCACCAACTACTGCACCCCGTCATTGCGAGGAGGGTGCTCTTCCCGACGAAGCAATCTCCTCGTCGAACAGGGGATTGCTTCGGGAAG
>CAYJLS010000263.1:0-3591 GCA_964371065.1 uncultured Anaerolineaceae bacterium
GCCGTCGAAGCCAGCCCAGCGCAGACGGGCCGCCGACCAGCCTCCATGGTGAGAATCCGTTACGGTCCCGGTCAGGGGCGATTTGGTCACGACCGCCATGCGTCCGCTCATGTTGGCTTCCGATCCCGTCAGCGGACCGTTCATGAAGCACAGGATGTTGTCGGGTGAAAGAGCGTCCACCTTCGGGCCGTTATCAAAAACGAACTTCACACCGAGGCCGCGCCCGCCGATGTACTTGCGAGCCAGGTCTTCGGGCACGGGCTTGAACTCGACCTTGCCTTTGGTCAAATCCACCCATGCGAGATTGTTGGCATATCCTCCGAGCGTCATGATTCTTTCTCCTTTCTAAATGAAGCGGATGGGAAGTTGACAAGAGCGCAAATAATTTTTCGAGCGCCTCCTTTGGGTCGGAAAATTGCAAGGACTAAATCTATTATAGCGACTTTTGCGTCCAAAACAAGACCCCAAATTTCACATCCCTGATTTCGAGTATACTTTTCAGCGGCTCCCCAACCGCTTCGCGCAACTACCCAACCACCAAACTACCCAACCGCTCAACCACCAAACTATCAAACTACCATGAAACAACTCCTCCAAAACATGAAGAACGGACAAACCACCGTCGAAGATGTGCCTGTGCCAACGCCGCGCGCAGGCATGGCGCTCGTCAAAGTCGCGGCCAGCCTCGTGTCGGCAGGCACCGAGCGTATGCTGGTCGAATTCGCCGAAAAAAATCTCGTCGGCAAAGCGCGCTCGCGTCCCGACCTCGTCAAACAAGTTCTTGACAAGGCCCAACGCGAAGGCCTCGTCCCCACCGTGCAGGCCGCCTTCAATCGCCTCGACCAGCCCGTGTCGCTCGGCTACTCGTCCGCTGGCACGATCGTCGCGCTGGGCAAAAATATGGCGGGCTTCAAGGTCGGCCAGCGCGTGGCCTGCGCGGGACTCAACTACGCCGTCCACGCCGAATACAACCTCGTGCCGCGCAACCTGCTCACACCCATCCCCAAAAAAGTGGACTTCGAGTCCGCCGCCTTCACCACCCTGGCCGCCATCGCCATGCAAGGCTTCCGTCTCGCCGAGCCGCAGATTGGCGAAAGCGTGGCGGTCATCGGCCTGGGACTGGTGGGATTGCTGACCGCGCAGATCGCGGCCGCGGCGGGATGCCGCGTCTTGGGAATTGACGTGGACCCGGACAAGCTCCGCCTCGCTTCCACCCTGAACCTGGATGTAGTCGCGCGGCACGGAGCGGAATCCACCGCCCAGACGTTCACCGCCAACCGCGGCTTCGACGCGGCGCTCATCTGCGCGGCCACCTCCTCCAACGATCCCGTCGAACTGGCGGGAGTCATTGCCCGCGACCGCGGCCGCGTCGTCGCCACCGGCGCGGTCGGGCTGACCATCCCGCGCAAGGTCTACTACGAAAAAGAACTGTCCTTTATCAACTCGCGCTCTTACGGCCCGGGGCGCTACGATCCGTCCTACGAGGAAAACGGCGTGGACTATCCCATCGGCTACGTGCGCTGGACGGAAGGCCGCAACATGGAATCCGCCCTGGCGTTGATGGCGGAGGGTAAGTTGAAAGTGACGCCGCTTATCAGCCATCGCTTCCCAATCGAAGAGGCGGCAACGGCTTACGAAGTGATCACGGGAAAGAAGAAGGAAGCGTTTTTGGGCGTGGTGTTGACGTACAGTGAGAAGGAAGAAGAGAGAAGTGAGAAGATAACGTTTAACGTTAAACGTTCAACGTTGAACGAACATGTCACCTTGGGCGTTCTCGGCGCAGGCAACTTCGCCAACGCGGTTTTGCTTCCCGCCATCAAAAAGGCTGGGGACATTTCTCTCATCGGCGTCGCTTCCGCAGGCGGATTGCACGCCCAGGTCGCGGGCAAAAAATTTGGCTTCCAATATGCGGCTTCATCCGATGAAGAAATTATCAACGATCCGAACATCAACACCGTTGCCATCCTGACCCGCCACGATTCTCATGCGGATTTGGTCGTCAAAGCCCTCAAAGCAGGCAAGCATGTCTTTGTCGAAAAACCTTTAGCCATCACCCCTGAGCAACTCGCCAAAATCGAGAAGTCATTACGCAATACGCAATACGCACTACTTGTCGGATTCAATCGCCGTTTCTCCCCCCTCGCCCAATCTCTTTCTTCTTTCTTCTTTCCTCGCAACGAACCTCTCCATATTCATTACAGGGTAAACGCGGGCTACATTCCCCTCAACCATTGGACCCAGGATGAAGCCATCGGCGGCGGACGGATCATCGGCGAAGCCTGCCACTTCATTGACTTGCTCACCTTCCTCGTCGGCGATGCGCCCGTCAGCGTGACCGCGCACGCGCTCCCCGACAACGGCAAATACCGCGAAGACAATATCTCCATGACATTCATCTTTCCCGATGGCTCCATCGGCGTGGTGGACTATCTCGCCAACGGCGACAAATCCTTCCCGAAGGAACGCGTCGAAGTCTTCTGCGCGGGCGCAATTGCGGTGCTGGATGATTTCAGGATTTTGCAGACGGTAAAAGATGGAAAGAAGAAAGAAGAAAGCGGCGCCCTGAGCCTGTCGAAGGGAAGGGCGCAGGACAAGGGCTGGACAAACGAATGGAAAGCCTTTGCCAAATCCATCCGCGAGGGCGGCGCGCCGCCGATTCCCTACGAGCAGTTGATTGGTGTGACCAAATCCACGTTTGCGGCGGTGGAATCCCTTCGGAAAAACGGTGAAAAGACACTGATTGCGGGTGTATAATTATAGTGCAAACAAATAGTGCAAAGGATTGACATCATGCGCGCTGTAAAAGAACGAATGAACCTGTACATCACCAAGTCCCTGATGGATGACCTGCGCCGCGCCGTCCCCGCCCGCGAGCGGACGCGCTTCGTGGAGGAAGTGTTGGCGCGCGAGTTGCGCCGCCGAAAACTGCGCGAAGCCATCGAAAAATCGTATGGCGCGTGGAAGGATGAGGATCATCCCGACATGCTGACGGGCGCGGATATTGACCGCTGGATCGAAGAACAGCGGAGATTGGGCACGCGCGATCTTTCCGAAGAGTGGGGGCGAAGTGAGTGACCATATCCTTGATTCCAACATTTTGATCCGTTACCTGCGCAAGACGGCAGGCTACAAGGATTTATTGCATGAGATCGAGCGCAAAGGCTGGACGTACATCTCTGTAATGACCCGGCTGGAGATTGTGCGCGGGATGCAGGAACGCGAACGGGAAGAAACTTTCGACTTGCTCGATACGCTCGAAACTGTCCCGATGACCAGCGAAATAGCCGACCTGGCTGGCGAGTTGATTCGCTCATGGCGCGGGCGCGGCATCAGTCTCAGCGATGCCGACGCCATCATCGCCGCGTCAGCCGTCCATCGTGGACTCGCGCTCGTCACGACCAACGCCAAACATTTTCCCATGCCCGAATTGATCGTGTTCCAGGCCGACGAGCAGGGGAACCTCAGTCCCGCTCCGCGAACCTGATTCCAAATGAACTCCCACTTCAACTTCCTCGCCCCGTTCTACGACCGCGTCATCCCGTTTGCGCGGCTGGAGCAAACTCTCAAAGCGCTGGACTTGCCCCACGCGGG
>CAYJLS010000264.1:0-3585 GCA_964371065.1 uncultured Anaerolineaceae bacterium
TAAACTCCCCGCAGATCACCTGCGGGGAGTTGTGTAAAAATAACTTCCCGATTTCGAAGTTCGCGAGCAGTTGCACTCCTGGCACTGCCCGCCAGGGCAAGTGTGCGAGCAAGGATGCAGTGCAACTGCATCCAAAACAAGGAAGCGTTGGGCTTAGTACCCGCCGAGGCTCTGGTTGATGGTGCTGAACACGTCCCCGATGACCGGTCCGAGCAACATCAGGATGCCGATAACCAGACAGCCACAGATAAACACGATCACGAGTCCGGGCAGGAACACCGATCCAACCGCCTCGCCCCACCCAAATCCGTTGACACCTTTCACGGCCATTACCCAAAGGACAAGCGCATAGATGCTGAGTCCAATGCTAAGGATGGAGAAGCACAGAGCAATGTACGGGATCGGAATCAAGGATAACGCGGAGATCGCTCCCGAAATCAACATGAGTGGGGCAGCAAAGGCCGCGGCCGCGTAGACGAGCTGACTGTACGAACCTGTGCCTTTGAATAACTTTGCAACCCATTGGATGATCGCAGTTACAAGCGCAAAGAATAATACGCCTATAACCGCGCCGATCGGCGCGCCGCAGATCAGGGAAATTAGCGATCTGCTCAGGGCGCTCCCAAAATCGCCTTGGCTGGCGGTGCTAAGCGATGCCACCAGCATGATAACGAAAACAGCGACAATGTCGGAAAGCGCCAGCCACAAATATGCCTTGTTGGGGTTGGCACCCGGCGAGTTGGCAATCTCGGCGAAGGTCCGTTCGTTGGGTTTGGTGAGCGCCTTGATCCATGTCTGGTAGAACGGTTCGGGCGTGGCGGACGCGCTATCGTACACGGGGGTGTTGGATGATTCGTTCATGGCATTCTCCTTTTGATTTATTGTATATGACCTTCGCTGGAAGTCAAGCACGAATTTGCTTGTGCTAAAATTGCACACATGGAAATTTCCGCCCACATCGAAGGCATCCTTTCCACGCTCCCGCCCAAACCCGGCTGTTACCTGATGAAAAACGCCGATGGGACGATCATCTACGTCGGCAAGGCCATCAGCCTGAAGAACCGCGTCCGCTCGTATTTCCACGCGGACACCGGCCACGATAACAAGACGCGCCGCCTCGTGCGCGAGATCGCGGACTTGGAGTGGATCGTCGTCGGCTCGGAACTCGAGGCGCTGATCCTCGAGATGAACCTGATCAAGCGGCATCGTCCCAAATTCAATATCAAACTCAAGGACGACAAGCGCTACCCGTACATCAAAATCCACTGGAATGAACCGTTTCCCAAAGTCACTGTGACGCGGCAGATGACCGAGGACGGCGCGCGCTACTTCGGGCCGTATACCTCCGCCTGGGCGGTCTACCAGACTCTCGACGTGCTGCGCCGCGTCTTCCCGTACCTGACCTGCGACCGCGACATCACCGGCCAGGACAAGCGGGCGTGTCTCTACTTTGACATCAAGCTGTGTACCGCGCCCTGTATCGGCGCGGCCACCCAGACTCAGTACCGCCAAATGATCTCCGACCTGATGGATTTCCTAAGTGGACATTCCGAGCCGGTGGTGGAGCGCGTCCAGGCTGAGATGGACAAGGCCGCCGGGGAACTGCGCTTCGAGAAAGCCGCCGCCTTGCGCGACCAGATGAAAGCCATGCAGAGTATCATCGAACGCCAGAAGGTGGTCTTCGCTTCGGATTACAAGGACTCGGACGTGATCGCGATGGCGCGCTCGGACGGGGAAGCCTGCGTGCAGATCTTCTTTATCCGCGGCGGAAAGTTGATCGGGCGCGAGTATTTCATCCTCGAAGGCACGGAAGATACTGCCGATACGGAAGTCATCTCGCAGTTCATCAAACAGTTCTACACCGAGGCCGCCTCTGTGCCACAGCAGTTGTTGTTACCGGAGGAGATCGAGGAAGCCAAGATCATCGGCGAGTGGATGCGTTCGCGGCGCGGCGGCGGGAAAGTGGAAATCCGCGTCCCGCGTGAGGGCCAGCCGCAGGAACTTGTCCAGATGGCGGCGGAGAACGCGACGGAAACATTGTCTGCTCTGCGCGCCCAGTGGCAGGCGGACGCGCACAAGCAGGAGCAGGCGCTGGCCGAGTTGCAGTCCGCACTGGGACTGTCCGCGCCGCCGAACCGTATCGAGTGCTACGATGTGTCGCACACGCAGGGAGTCGCCACCGTCGGCTCGATGGTGGTCTTCGAGCAGGGTGTGCCGGCCAAGCGGCTGTATCGCAAGTTCAATATTGCCCCACAGGGGCGCTTCGCGGACAGCACTTCCATCGGCGCGCCCGATGACTTCGCCTCCATGGAGGAAATGTTGACGCGGAGATTCCGAAGGTGGCAATCGGCCCGGGAAACGGCGACCAGCCCAGGGTCCAGGCCGGACGCGTCGTTCTCCATCCTGCCTGATCTGATCATTGTTGACGGTGGAAAGGGACAGTTGGGCCGCGTCGTCAAAGTCCTGGAAAATGCCGGGCTGGCGGACAAAGTCCCGGTGGTCGGCCTCGCCAAGCAGGAGGAGGAGATTTTCTTCCCGCACAAGTCCGAGCCGCTCAAGCTGCCGCGTCACTCGCAGGCGTTGTATCTCGTGCAGAGAATCCGCGACGAGGCGCACCGCTTTGGCATCACCGCCCATCGGGCGCGGCGCTCGAAGCAGGGCATGGCCTCCGCGCTGGATTCGATCCCCGGCGTGGGGCCGGCGCGCCGAAAAGCCCTCTTGAAACATTTCGGTTCTGTGGATAAGATAAGGTCTGCTACAATGGAAGAGTTGATGGTTGTGAAAGGGATCAGCGCGGATGTGGCCGAGAGTATCAAGGCAAGTTTGGAGTAAAGGAGCGCAAAGATGGTTACAAAGTCTGTGGAAGTGTCCAATCCCGTCAATGAAGTATTTAATCAGTTGACTGGTAAATCCGATTTCAATATCGCCGCCTCGATTGTGCTGAAAGAATTCCTGCAATTGAAAAGGCAAATCGTTCAAAACAAGATTGCCGAATTCGGCAAAAAATATAACATGGATTTTGCGGAATTCGAGCTGGCGTGCGAGGATGGAAGGATTCAAGATCCATTTTCCTATGAAGCGGAAAAGGACACCTGGGATTGGGAAGCCGCGCTTTCCGAGAAAAAAACCGTTGAGATTTTTTTGCAGTGGCTCGAATGAACGCGCGCGAGTTTGATCGGCAGGTAAGAAATGTATGCGCCAATTCTTCGGTGGTTGCGCGCGTCAGCGTTCTTTCGGAAAGCATTGACCATACCCAACTCAGGGTTTTTCTTACCGATCTCTCTTTCGTTGATGTTTACCATCACCAGTTAAGCGGCAAAACCTCCTTTGCTCAAATTCTCGACGACAGGCGCATTTTTGCCGCAGATAACAAACGCGGTTTTTGGCACTGGCATCCGCGCGAAGATCCGTCTAAGCATGTCGCTTCCAGGCACGCGATCACATTCGAGGAATTTCTCGGCAAGATAGAGCGGACTTTGAAATGAAACGAATCTGGGTTGTGGACGACGACGAAGAAATGCTGCGCGCGATCAAGTTGATGCTGGCCGTGCTGGATTGCGAGGCGGTCACATTTTTCGGCGCGCG
>CAYJLS010000265.1:0-891 GCA_964371065.1 uncultured Anaerolineaceae bacterium
CTTGGAAGTTAGCCAACTTTAGTGATATGGAGACACTATGAAACAAGAGACTCGACTTACTGCATTGGCAGTTATCACGATCATGCTGCTCGTTTTGAATATCCGAGGAATAGGTTCGGCCCTCCGTGCAAAAGATGCGCTGTCCGCGAAGCCTGATGTGGGTTCCAACGTAGACGGAACCCCGTTCGATTACAAGGGCAAGATCGAAGCGATCAACGGTAACCTGTGGATGGTCAGTGGGAAGCCCATTGCGGTCAGTCCGCAAGTTGTGGGCGGTATTCCTTTCCGGGTGGGTGATGCTGTCCACATGACGGGCATTGTCGCAAAGACAGGCGTAATCGCCATCACCAGGGTGGAATCGCTCATCTTTCCTCCGCCGCTGGTATTCTCTCCTTCAAGCCGTGTGAAAGGATCCACTTCTTCATCCATGCCCGGCTCTTCTGGACCGAGCGGATCCTACTACGATGACCAGGAGTTGTACGGGACCGTGGAAGCCATCAACGGCGATCAGATCACCATTGACGGTGTAACCTACACTCTCGGCTACGATTTGGTTTACAGCGACTTTTCCGTTGGGGATATGGTCAAATTCGAATTCTTTACGAGCGCAGGTGGAACCATGACGATTACGGATATCGAATCTTCATCGAGCATGGGCTCGCACAATTCGAACTCGTCTTACAACGGAAATAACAATTCTTCGTACAACGAAAATTCGAACGATGACGATGACGAAGATGAAAACGAAAACGAGGATGATGACGACGATTAGAGCAAATGATGGAAACAGTCCATCTGAATAAAAGAAGCGGCCCCCGCGTTGGGCGGGGGGGGTGTGTTTTTTTGGGGGTGGGTTTTTTGGGGATTGGGGGAAGTCAGGGGATGACCCCG
>CAYJLS010000265.1:901-3492 GCA_964371065.1 uncultured Anaerolineaceae bacterium
ATAACACAATATTTTCAAAACCCAAAATATAAAAAACCCCCCCCCCCGGGGGGTGGGGGGGGTCGCTTCTTTTGAGTCGAGTCAGTCTATTTGCGCGGCTTGGGAGGAAACTCGCGCGGCTCCAGCAGTCCCCAGCGTCCCGCCGCGAGGTAGAGGATGTCGAGGATCAGGTCGTTGCAGGAGATGCCCTCGGCGTTGGCTTGCAGGCACAGGTCGCTGTAATCGGGGGTCAGTCCGGGCAGGGCTTCCACGCGCTGAGGCGGGGATTTTCAATCCCCCGCCCACCCCGCCCGCCCACAAAAAAAACAGGACGCCGCCCTCGTCCGAAGACTGGGGCGGCGCCTGTTTGCGCTGTGGCTTCCTTCTTATTTGAGGAGGGATGCCACAGCGCAGGGTTGGATACTACTTTCCATTGACATCACCTCCTCCTTTCATAGGATGGCGTTTAATTGTGATCCCCCGAATGATGATGGCAGTATCACACACTTCAATTCGGATGTCAATACGCCGATTTGGGCTTCTCATCGAATTGTAATTTCGGGATTGAAGTAAAATCTGATAGCCTTTGAGAGACTCCGCAAGGCGGGCGGGGCTATCCTGTTGGAAACTTGTTCGAGGAGAATGAAATGAAATCCAATCCGAATCGACTCTGGCTGGTTGCGGTTGCGCTCGGCTGGGCATTTGACTTCCTCTTCTGGAAACATGCGCCAGGCATCAACTTTGCCATCTACGTTGTACTATGCCTTGCGGGCGGGATGTACCTCCTGCTGGGCGTGGAAAAGACGCGGCCCGCGCGCGACGCCCTCTGGCTGTTGATCCCCATCCTGTTTTTCGCGACCGTCACCTTCGTCCGCGCCGAACCGCTGACCTCCTTCCTCGCCCACATGCTGACCCTCTTCCTGCTCGGCGTTTTCGTCCTCACCTACCTCGGCGGACGCTGGATTTGGTACGGGCTGTGGGATTACGTCACAGGCTTCCTCAAATTGGGTGGGAACATGCTCGCCAAGCCGCTGACGTTTTCCACGGAAGTCCGCACACTTGCCCTGGCGGGCAGTGCCAGGGAGGAACGCACCGAGCGCGGCGACCCACCCAAACGTTCCGCGTGGCCCGTCGTGCGCGGGTTGGTCATCGCCCTGCCCATCGTCGCCATCTTCGCGGCATTGCTGTCCTCCGCCGACGCGGTCTTCGAAAAGGGACTCCACGATTTCCTCTACGCGCTCAACCTCGACAACCTGCCCGAACTGATCTTCCGCCTGTGCTACATCCTCGTCGGCGCGTACCTGCTGGCGGGCGTCTTCCTGCACGCCGCGACACAATCAAAGGATGAAACCCTGCTCAACGGGCAAAAATCCGTCCTCGGCCAATTCCTCGGCTTCACCGAGTCGGCCATCGTGCTGGGGAGCGTCGCCATCCTGTTCGTCTCCTTCGTTGTCGTTCAGTTCCAATATTTCTTTGGCGGGCAGGTCAACATTCACATTGACGGCTACACCTACAGCGAATACGCGCGGCGCGGTTTCGGCGAACTGGTGGCGGTGGCCTTCTTCAGCCTGCTGATGATTCTCGGCTTCGGCGCGGTCACGCGCCGCGAATCCGAGACCCAGCGCAAAACCTTCTCAGCGCTCTCGGTCGGCATCGTCGCGCTCGTGCTGGTCATGCTCGTCTCGGCCTACCGCCGCCTCGTCCTGTACGAAACCGCCTACGGCTTCTCCGAACTACGGACGTATACCCACGTCTTCATGCTCTGGCTGGCATTGCTGCTCGTCGCCACCGTCGTTCTCGAAATCCTGCGCCGCGAGCGGATGTTCGCCCTCGCCGCGCTGATCGCCTCCGTCGGATTCGCGGCCACGCTCCCGCTCCTGAACGTGGACGCCTTCATCGTGCGCGCCAACATCCAACGCGCGGCGGACGGCGCCGAACTGGACGCCTCCTACTTTACGGAACTCTCACCCGACGCGCTGCCCGCCCTCGTGGATGCGCTTCACTCCGACGTTTTGGCGGATCCTGCCCGAGACGCGTTAAGCGTCTCCCTGGCCTGTCTCCGCTCCCGCCGCGCCGACGCGCATCCCGACCTCGACTGGCGTTCCTTCCACCTCGCGCGCTGGCAGGAAAGAACCCTGCTCGCCTCGTTGAAGGATGAATTGAAGGGCTACACTGTCAACGACAAGGAATGGCCTGCCCGCGTCACCACCCCGCTGGGAAAGGAATATAACTGCGGATACAGTTATTGGATGGATTAGCGGGCGCAAATTAACAATACCGGCCCTACCGCAGGCGCGGGTTTGCGCTACTGTAAGAATCCTCCCGCCCAACCTGTCTTTGGCGTGGAGGAATCATGCCCGATAAAATCATCGTTTACAGCACCGCCTGGTGCGGAGATTGCCGGCGCGCCAAAAAGTTCCTGGGCGAACACCAAATCCAATATGAGGATGTTGACATTGACCTCACTCCCGAAGCGGTGGTCATCGTCAAACAACTCAATCACGGGATAAGAAGCGTCCCCACCATCGTCTTTCCTGACGGCTCGATCCTGGTTGAGCCCGGCACCGACCAACTGGCGGAAAAACTCGGCCTCCCGTTTGGAAGCAATTAAC
>CAYJLS010000266.1:0-3475 GCA_964371065.1 uncultured Anaerolineaceae bacterium
TTCCATAGCCCTATCTTACATCCCTTCTTGCATAATATCAAGACATTCAGGGGGTTAGACTTGCCGTGATTGTTGGGTCCAAGAAAAACCATCCAATCTTGGATATCCAGTTCCAGGTCGCGGATACTTCGATGGTTATGAATGTGAATGTGCCTTATCTTCATCCTGAACGCCCTTTCAATTGCTGGTCAAGAAAATGCTAATCCCTATCAGTGCCTAAGCGTAATAATTCCTTCAATTCATAGTTCACGCTGGTCGCCGCAAAATCAGGCTCGCGCTGGAAGGGGGAACGAATGTAGACAGGCATTTTCCCCTCTGCCTGTTCCTCTGCAAACGCCACCTCCACCACGGCCAGATAATAATCCTCAGGTTTGTTCAATCCAGCCAAAATCTCGTTCTTCGAGATCGTGACGGTCGTTGCGCCTTCCGCGCGACCCTTCACTTCGATGAAGCGCAATTTACCCGTGCCAGGGATGCGCGACTCGATGTCCCAGCCCAGATCCTGCGCGCTCACGTCTTCGGGTTCAAACCCCAACTGGCGTTCCTTGTCCATCACACTCCGCATGGCCGCCAGTTCCACCGCTTTGCGCCGCTTCCCAAACAACGCGGCTTCAGGCGAAAGGGTTTCTCCCTGTAAACGAGCCAACAACCCCGCGGGGACGATCAGCGCGCCTCCGATCACAACGGGCGGCTGGGCCGCAATGTGACGTTCCTGCTCCAACTCTTCCATCCGTTTTTGCAGGCGGGCCTGCAAATCGTCCGCACGGCGGCGCGCCAGGTCTGAGTTCAAGCGGGCGTTGGGGCGGCCTGCCTGCTCCTGCGCTTTGAGTTCCTGGGCGCGGTGATCCCAGTAGGCGACCTCCTTGGTCAACCGATCATGGACTGCGCGGTTGGTACGTTCGATCATCTCCTCGCGGCGTTTCTTTACTTCGTTTAGATGCTCGGGGACGATGTGTTGGGCGGCGTGGGCGCGCACTTGCGCTTCAAGATCACCCCGCAACCACTCCGCCTGCATGGCGGGCTCGAGCAGGGAACGGGCTTCCTCGGGCAGGGGATGGTAATCCAAAAAAGGCGCTGGCCCAGCCGATTTCATTTCGCCGCGCGGGTTGACTTCCACAAATTGCATCTGCCGCGAGATCACGCGGCGGTTTCCGTTCCCATCGGGGCGCGCATCTTGAATACTGTGCTCCAAATAAAACAGCGTCCGCATCTCTTCGCCAGCGTCGCTGGGGTCTACTAAAATTGCGCCCTGCTTCAACATACTGCGATACCGCTCAAGGATTAAATCGGTCACGGCATCCATCAGCGGATGACCAGGGCAGACGAACTCGGCGGTCGCCTTGCCCGCCACGTTGATAACCTCTTTGTGGAACGTGATGCGCTCATATTTGGTCAGCACAACGCCTCTTTCCAGCAGGCGCGCCCGTGTGCGGATCACCGCAGGCACGTGTGAGATTTCATACCGCAGTGGTTCGCGGGAGTGCAAGGTCCCGCCCAGATGCTCAAAGGCCGCTTTGAAGAAGGATGCGACAAAATGCGGTTGCAGACGGCGAGCCTGGGCGCGTTCGAAATCCTCGCGAATGCGACGCACCTTGCTGATGTCCATCGTGTCCCCTGCCAACGAACGTTCCTCCAGCAACGAACGGACGCGCTCCTGGTCGGCGATGTTATCAACGGCTTCAAAAAGCCTCGCGCGGACCTCGGGCTGGTCCCCGTAACGAATGGCATCCATCAGCAACTGACGCAGGCTGGTGTCGCGGAATAATTTTCCCAAAATATCGAACACCCCATCGGTATGCAGGGCCTCGCGCTGGATTTCGATTTTCCGCAGAAGGTGGGCATACACCTCACCCTCCCGCGTTTCGTCAGCAACCAGGTTCCACAAGTGGCAGACCTCGGTCTGTCCAATGCGATGAATACGGCCAAAGCGTTGTTCAAGGCGGGTGGGGTTCCACGGCAGATCGTAGTTGATCATCAAATGGGCGCGTTGCAGGTTGATGCCTTCTCCTGCCGCATCCGTAGCCACGAGCACCAGCACATCCTTGTCCTGCACAAAAGAGGCCTGCGTCGCGCGGCGGTCATCGCGATGGATCCCACCGTGGATGGTCACGACCGTTTCATGCCTTCCCAGCAAAGTGCGTATCTTATCCGCCAGGTAGGTCAACGTGTCGCGGTGTTCCGTGAAGATGACCAGCTTTCTGCGCCTGCCATCCTGGTCGAACATTTCCGCCTGTTCCTGAAGGAGTCGGGCAAGTTCCGTCCACTTTCGATCCTGCCCGCTGTGACGAACGCGGTCGGAAAGCGTTTCGAGTTCCTTGAGGCGGGCAATCTCCAGTTCCAGTTCGGCGATGGTCCGCGCCGCGGTGGCCGAGTCGGCGACTTGCTCCTCGGTCTCTTCGACTTCCGCCTCGGGAGCCTCTTCGAAATCTTCCAGGCTTTCTTCATCGAGCCTGGGCAGGGTGGCAAGCAGATCGTCGGCCAGATCGGCGTCCCTGCCGCGTTTGAGAAGTTTCTCCTCCCGCAATCGGCTTTCCAGCCTCTCGCGACGACGCCTTAAGGACTGGTAGATCGCCTCGGGGCTGGACGCCAGGCGGCGCTGCAAAACGGTCAACGCGAACCCGATTGTCCCGCGGCGGTCGCTATCCAGTTTATCGGCGCGATTGAATTCCTCACGGACGTAACTGGTCACCTGTTCGTAAAGGGCGGCTTCGAGGTCTGAGAGTTCGTAAGTCACGGTATAGGCACGCCGCTCTGGGAAAAGAGGTGTGCCGTCGAACCTGCGAAGCCTTTCTTTTACCAGTCGTCTCATCAGATCCGAGGCATCTGTATCATGGATGCCTTCCCTGTATTTGCCCTCAAACCGATCGGGATCAAGCAATGCCATGAATAATTGGAAGTCTTCCTCTTTACCATTATGCGGCGTGGCAGTGAGCAACAACAGGTGGCGCGTGCGTTGCGAAAGCAGTTCCCCCAGATGGTAGCGTTTGGTGTACTTAATCTCCCTACCGAAAACCGAAGCGGACATTTTATGCGCTTCGTCCACCACGATCAGGTCCCATTCAGTTTGGGACAACTTCGCCTGCAACTCTTCGTCGCGGCTGAGTTTATCCAGGCGGGCAACCACCAGCGACATTTCATTCAGGGCATTCCCCGTCCGCGCCGCGGCGATTCGGTCATTGGTCAATATCTCGAAAGGCAATTGGAAACGCTGGTACAACTCGTCCTGCCATTGCTCCACCAGGTTTCCTGGAACAACGATCAGGCATCGTTGCAGGTCTCCACGCAACATCAGTTCCTTGATGAACAGGCCTGTCATAATGGTTTTGCCTGCGCCAGGGTCATCCGCGAGTAGAAAGCGCAATGGCTGACGAGGGATCATTTCCCCATAAACGGCTGTGATCTGATGCGGAAGGGGCTCCACCTGCGAAAGATGCACCGCCATCCACGGGTCGAACAGATATGCCATCCGAATGCG
>CAYJLS010000267.1:0-3473 GCA_964371065.1 uncultured Anaerolineaceae bacterium
CCACCTTCATTGACATGCGCCGCGACCACCCCGGCGAGGGCTGGAAATGTCCCGATGTGAAAAGCCCGAAGCGGAGCAGTAATCAGTCTTCAGTGATCAGTAATCAGTTGACGGTGGTGGGGGATTAATGCGCATCCGCATCACTTTTTCCAAACAGGGCGCGCTGCGTTACACCGGTCACCTCGACCTGCACACCCTGCTCGAGCGCGCCGCCCGCCGCGCCAATTTGCCCCTCGCCTACAGCCAGGGCTTTCATCCCTCGCCCAAAATCCAACTCGCCTCCGCCCTGCCGCTCGGATTTTCCTCCCGCGCCGAAATCATGGACATGTGGCTGACAACGGAGTGCGAAGTCTCCAGACTTCGCATTGATCTTCAAGCCGCGCTCCCCAACGACATCCAAATCCTGGACATCGAACCGGTGGACGACCGCGTTCCCCCTCTCCAGACCCAGGTCATCGCCGCCGAATATGAAGCCACCCTGCCCGACGAATTCGCCTCAGACCTGACCTCGCGCCTGTCCGCCATTATGGAGGCCGCGTCCCTGCCGCGCGAGCGCCGCGGCAAACCGTACGACCTGAGGCCGCTGATCGAGTCGCTCGAGGCCGCGCCTGCCGAAGGATCAGGGAAGTGGCGAATTCGGATGCGCCTCAGCGCGCGCGAGGGCGCGACTGGCCGCCCCGAGGAAGTCCTGTCCGCGCTGGGCATCCCGCCCGAGTCCGTCCGCGTGGAAAGAACCCGTTTGATTTTTCAGGGTTAAACAGTACAATAGCCGCAAATTTTTTCTGAGGAGAAAACCATGGCACTTTTCGGCGCAATTTTCTTTGGGTTTGTTCCGACCTTTTTGTTCGCCTGTTTCCTGTACTGGCTGGACCGCTACGAAAAGGAGCCCAAGGTTCTGCTGGGTGCGGCCTTCGTGTGGGGATTCCTGGTCGCGGCGGGCGGCGCGTTCATCGTCAACACCGTGCTGGGAATCGGAGTCTACATATTTACCGGCTCCGAAACCGCCACCGACCTGATGACCGGCTCCATCATTGCCCCGCTCGTGGAAGAGACCCTGAAGGGACTGGCCGTGTTGATCGTATTCCTGCTCTTCCGCAAGGAATTCGACTCCATCCTGGACGGCATGATCTACGGCGGTATCGTGGCGCTGGGTTTCGCGGCCACCGAAAACGCCTTCTACATTTACGACCGCGGCTTCTCAGAATCGGGCTGGGGAGGTTTCTGGTTCCTGGTGTTTGTGCGCGTTATCCTGGTTGGCTGGCAACATCCGTTCTACACGGCTTTCACCGGCATCGGTTTTGCCGCCTCCCGCCTGAGCAGGAACGGCTTCGCCAAATTTTTCGCCCCGCTCGCGGGACTGGCCGTGGCCATACTCACCCACTCCTTCCACAACACCTTCGCCACCCTGGTAGGCGGATGGGGCGGATTGGCGGTCGGCACCTTCCTGGATTGGAGCGGCTGGTTCATCATGCTGATCTTCGCCATCTGGATGATCCACCGCGAGGGACAACTGCTCCCCAAACACCTGCGGGAGGAAGTGACCGCCGGTCACCTGACGGCCGCGCAACTGAAAACGGCCGCCTCGCCCTTCGGCGCCAGCCTCGTCACGCTCGGCTCGCTGACCAGCGGCAGGTACCGATCCACCGCTCGCTTCTATCAGGTCTGCGGGGAGTTGGCGCACAAAAGGGAACAGTTTTCCCGGCTGGGCGAGGAAGTTGGCAACACGGCCATCATCGAAAAACTGCGCCAGGAAATGACGGCGCTCAGCCCGCAGGCGATGGCATGACCTCGAGCAGACCTGACATGTCTCATCCGCGCCATGATTAATCGTGATGCCGGCATAAACATGGTTCACGATTAACCAAAACCTTGTGAGACACCTTCGGCAGGTCTTTGACACGTGGTAAAATCCCTGCGTCCGCCCCCGTAGCTCAGTGGACAGAGTGCCGGCCTCCGGAGCCGAAGAGGACAGTTCGAGTCTGTCCGGGGGCGCCTCTTCCCAAACCGCCGCGAGGCGGTTTTTTGTACAACCGCGTATGCTGGAAACGGTCTCAAAAAATGAAAAAACAATGGCGGAAATCATCTTCATGGCGAAACAATTTTGCAATTAAAAGGTTCACAATTAGGGCAAATAGGATACAATTTACGACAAAGTATGTCATAATTAATAACAAAATTTTGGAGGATGCTATGATCCGCAAACTGTTGGTTGTTACGCTTTTGTTTGGGCTTGTTGGACCGGTGGGCCTTGCATCCGCTTTGCCTGCTTCTTCGCTGACTGTTTCGCCTCCGTCCCTTGGATTTACACAAATCGCCAGTGGCCTACCGTCACCGATTGCGATCACCCACGCAGGAGATTCATCCGGGCGTTTATTTATCACACTGCAGGCCGGGCAAATCGTAATCCATGATGGAACACAGCTTTTAGCCACGCCATTTCTGGATATCACATCCCTGGTTGTCAGCGGAGGTGAGCGGGGACTTCTAAGCGTGGCGTTTCATCCCAATTACGAAAGCAATGGATTTTTTTATGTATACTACACGCGTTCATCAGATGGGGCGCTGGTGATCGCGCGCTATCACGTTTCATCTGATCCAAATGTGGCGGACGCGTCCTCTGCATCCATCCTTTTGACCATTCCCCACCCGGGCGCTACCAACCATAATGGCGGTCAGCTTCAATTTGGGCCGGATGGATATTTGTATGTCGGTACCGGCGATGGCGGCACAGGCGGGGGTAATTCACAAAACGGCTCCTCTTTGCTCGGAAAGATTCTGCGGATTGACGTTGACGGCGCTGCTCCGTATGCGATCCCTGCCAGTAATCCATTTGTTTCAGATCCGGCAGTTGCAGATGAAATTTGGGCTTTGGGCCTGCGCAACCCCTGGCGTTTTTCCTTTGACAATCTGACAGGCGACTTGTTCATCGCGGATGTAGGTCAGAATACGTGGGAGGAGGTAAATTTTCAAGCCAGTTCCAGCGCAGGTGGACAAAATTATGGCTGGCCCTGTTTCGAGGGAATGCACGCCACTGGCAGTTCCACCGTTTGTACCATAGGAACGATCGCTGCTCCTGTGGCAGAATACAATCATGGCACATCGGATAGTATTGGATGTTCCATAAGCGGCGGCTATAGGTATCGCGGGAGCGAATATCCGAACATGGCTGGGATTTATTTCTATGGAGACTATTGCACGGGCAGAATTTGGGGCGCTGAACCAAGCGGCAGTTCATGGGCAGCCGTGGAACTTACCGACACCAACTTCAGCATCTCGACCTTTGGCGAAAGTGAAGATGGAAGCCTGTATCTTGCAGATTATTCCAGCGGGATAATCTACAAAGTGGTTGGCCTTGACTATTATTTGTTCCTGCCGTTAATCCTGCGGTAAGGTCCCAGCCATAGCCGCGCAGGACGCGAGCGCATTGCGCGCCCATTAACAAGCCTTCAAACCCACAGGGAGAGCGTCCCGCC
>CAYJLS010000268.1:0-3450 GCA_964371065.1 uncultured Anaerolineaceae bacterium
CAGCAGTCCAACTGCTGACGGAAACACGGAACTTATTTTTACACGAGTCCTTAGGGTCTCCTTTACAAGGATGGCTGAGTCGTAACGATTCTTTAGGGAAATGCTTATGCCTGAAAAATCTGAAGAGTTTCCCCTGTTGATCGCGCAGGAAGGCCCATTGAAGGGACAGCGCTGGCCCATTTCACGCGCGTTGTTGATCGGACGCGACCACTCATGCGACGTGACCATCGCGGACCGGCAAGTCTCGCGTTTCCACGCCCGCCTCACCCCGACCTTGGAGGGGATCATCCTCGAGGACATGGGCAGCAAGAACGGGACGCATCGCAACGGCGACGAATTATCCGCGCCCGTCATGCTTCAGGATGGGGACGTGATCCAGGTCTCGCTGGCGCAGGAGTTTGCTTTCCTCACGTCCGATTCCACCATGCCGCTGGGAGAGGGCGCGGGCAAACCCGGCCGCCTGATGATGGACCTGCGCTCGCGGCGCGTATGGGTGAACCAGCAACAGGTGGCGCCGCCGCTTTCGGCGCAACAATTTAAATTATTGTGGATGCTTTATGAAAAACAGGGACAGGTGATCAATCGCCTCGAACTGGTGGCAACGGTGTGGGGCGAAGACCAGTCTGTGGGCGTCTCGGACCAGGCGCTCGACGCGCTCATCCGCCGCCTGCGCGACCGCCTTGCCGCCCTCGACCCGAAACATCAATACATTGATACAGTCCGCGGCCACGGCATACGGTTGGACAATCCGCCTGCTTAGTTTTGAAAACCCCGTTTTCCGCAAAAGGCGAGAAAACGGGGTTTTGATTTGGGAGGCTTTCATGGTTGACTTAAAATTACTGGCCGTATTCGCCCATCCCGACGACGAGTCAATGGGCATGGGCGCGACGCTCGCGAAGTATTCCGCCGAAGGAGTGGAGACGACCCTCGTCTGCGCCACGCGCGGCGAACGCGGCTGGTTCGGCCCCGAGCAGCAGAATCCTGGCCCGGACGCGCTCGGCCAACTGCGCGAGGGTGAGTTGCGCCGCGCTGCGGAGACGCTTGGCTTGCGCGCGGTCCACTTCCTCGACATCATTGACGGCGGCCTAGACCAGGCGAATCCAGCCGAAGCAATTGCAAAAATTGTGACGCACATCCGCGCCATCCAGCCGCAGGTGGTTGTGACCTTCCCTCCCGACGGCAACTACGGCCATCCCGACCACATTGCCATCGGACAATTTACCGGCGCGGCCATCGTCTGCGCGGCGGACGCGACTTACGCGGACGCACGCTCTCTGCCCGCGCACCGCGTCTCGAAACTATATTTCATGGTGGACTCGGAGAACTTTGTCAACTTCATTGCGCCGCTGATGGGCGACATGTCCTTCCCTGTGGACGATCACGTGCGCGGCGAAGTCGCCTGGAAGGAATGGATGGTGACGACGCGCATAGACATGTCCGTGCATTGCATCACAGCTTTGCGCGCGATCAAATGCCACGAGAGTCAACTGGCAACCATCGCGCCGCTGGTGGAACTTCCCGAAGAAACAGCCGCGCAGGTGTTGGCGTTGCAGGGGACGTTCTATCGGGTATTCAGTCTGGTGAATGGGGGACGGAGGGTGGAGACGGATTTGTTTGAGGGGTTGAGGTAATCGCTGAATTAAAGAGACGACCCACCTTTCGGTGGGCGTCGGTATTATCTGGCTTCAGTAAACCATGGATTTGATTCCAGCTATTTGTCACATCCCGTCATTGCGAGCGCTCTTTGCGAAGCAATCCCCTGGTTCGAGGAGATTGCTTCGTCGGGAAGAGCACCCTCCTCGCAATGACGGATGAACGTCATCCCATCTTCTTCTTCATCGAAAACTTCAGCGCGGTCTTGTACACCTCTCCCAATTTATCGGCGAGGGCTTTGGCTTCCGCATTGCCCTGGCCTGCCTGCGTTTCGATCTGAGTGACCAACCCGCTCAGGTATTCCATGAACTGGTCGGTGACCGCCTCCGCGTTTTCGTTCAACATTTTACCCAGGGCGGACGCGTCGGGGGCTTCGAGCAGTTGCTCGATGAAAGCCACTTCGGGCGGCGGGGCGCTGGCCTGTTGGAGCACTTCCACCATTTTTTGCAGTTTGCCCATCGTGGCGTAATCGTTCTTTTCGGAGGCCTGACGCAGCATCTGTTGGACGAGATCCACCGTTTCCTGCGTGAAGCTTTGCAGGTTGTCCTGGGTGGCCTTGGCGATGTCTTCTTGCGCCAGCAGGGTCTCGATGAATTTTTGGGATTGTTTGTAGCGCGCTTCGATCTGGCGGTCGGCTTCGTTGGTGAAGTCCAACAGTTTCTCGCGCACGTGTTCCAGTTTCGCCTTCTCGTCGCCCGAGGCCTTTTCGATTTTTTCGGTCAGCGTCTGGAAGAAGGAATAGTCCATGCCGCCGCGCGCCAGGCTGACGTAGGCGCGGATGCGCGCGTCGCTCGGCGCGGCGATGACCATGTCCAGCAGTTTCTCGCGGGTGAGTCCCTGTCCCGCCTCTTGCAGGGACTTTGTGGCGGCCTCCAGTTCCCCGACGGATTCCGCCAGCCCGCGCCCGAACTCGGTCTCTTTGAGCAGTTGTCCTTGCAACGCCGCGAGCGCTTCGGCCAGTTTGGGTTGTTGGCTCCCCGCGGCGGATTGGGCCAGTCGGCTGAACAGGGCGAAAAATTGCTCATCGAACAGTTTGATGTTTTGCTTGATGATCTCCGAGCGAACGTCCGCGCTGGTGGCCTGAAGCAGGCGGTCAATCAACGTGACGCGCTCCTGCTGGGACTTGATCATCTCGGGCGTGATACCGTCCTTGCCGAGGATGGTCTCGACCATGGACTCGTAGGTCAGGTTGGCCGTTGGCTTGAGCAGGTAGGCTTTGCGCTTTTCGGCGGGCAGGCGCTCCATGACCTGTTTGATGAGTGGGCCGATCATCTTCTCCTGCTCGTTGAGCGGCAGTCCCAGTTCGTGCGGGAAGAAGGTGAGCAGGAGTTCTTTTTCGTTATCGTGGTAAACGACGGGCGTGGCGAGGCGGCCTTCGTATCCGCAGTAGGGACAGCGGATGAAGTTGGAGACGCCGCCCAGCAGGCGTTGTTTTGCGCCTGGGTCGGAGGTCACGTCGAAAAGTTGTTCCACGTTGGCGGGAACGGGTTGGCGGCAGCGCGGGCAGGAGACTTGAGTTTGAGGCATGAGAGATTTTCCGATTTCAGATTTTGGATTTTAGATTTGGCTATTGTACCATTTGGGGGATTGGTACACGGATTTCACAGATTGGACGGACGCTTCGCGCACGGATTTTTCTTTCTAAACACGAAGGGAGCACAAAGGGGAATCCTTTCAACGCGAATTTCGCGAATAGGCGAATGGCGCGAAATTTCCCTTTCTTGCAACGCGCTCGGGTATGACATCCCTTGTGCGCCGGTCAAAACCGGCAAGGTGTAGTGAATGAGAGTTTCATAC
>CAYJLS010000269.1:0-3443 GCA_964371065.1 uncultured Anaerolineaceae bacterium
GAGGTTACTGGCTTGTGCCTCTGCTGAGAATCCTTGTTCTAACGTCTTTTTGACTTCTTCGGAAATCATATTCACTCCTTTACGGCTACGAAACTGTCATATAAAAGCACTACCGCAAAAGTCACTATTGAGTTCCATCGTGCGCTTGTTGGCTCATTTGAAATTGCAGTGACCCACCGCCAGATGTAGGGTAAATGGCCTATCTGCTTTCATTTCGGTCAGATGTGGTGGATAGATCATGCCATCTCCTATTAGGACTAAAAGTGAGTTTTGCGGTATTGCATATAAAAGATATTAATAATCATATTACCACAATTATCATAATACTTGTAGTATATCTTCCAGATTCTTATACGCACGCCAAAGTGATGGGGTGTTCGCCTGTTCGGGCGGCAGTTGAACTGCCGCCCCATCGGTTTGGCGCGCTAATGATTCTTTAGGAATCGCCGTAGTGATGGAGGTAATTATGGGACCACCACTTACCACGAGAATTCTGTGCCATCGTCAAGCCGGGACCAGTCGTAGGCCGCGTCGAAGGACTGTACCTCGGCGAGGGTCTTCTCTTTGGTGAGGCCCTTGCCGTCCGTCAGGCGCTCCACCGTCTCATCCTGGCTGACGACGAGGATGCCGTCCTTCGTTGCATGGACGTCCATTTCGAGTACGTCCACGCCGAGGGCCGCGGCGCGCTCGAAGGCGAAGAGCGTATTGCTCGGCCAGAGTCCGTCCCCGCCCTGGTGGGCGATGACGAGCGGACGGTTGACGTGTTCGAAATAGGGACGCGCCGGCGCGCGTGGGGATAAGAGCATTCCTACGACCAGAAGCGCTACGACGACAAGCACAATGCGAAAAAAAGTTTTCATGGATCGGTCTCCTTGGCGAAATTTTAAATTGGAAAAGCAGTCCCGTGAAATCCACGGAACTGCTTCCCGATAAATTTTGGGACGCGTAAGGTTTATCCAGGGCCGCCCAATTGCACCTCGAATTCAAATCTGGACATTTCATCCAGCGCGTAGAAAATGGACGGAGAATCCAGGCTGAAACGGATAACGTAATCGTCAATCACCTCGAGTTGTACGTGGCCTTCTATGGCATAAGCCCACTCCGCTGTGAGACGTTCTTTTACGTAAGCGCTTGTGAACGGTGAACCGTCCGGGAGAAAGACATCTTTCCGAAAAAAGAAATCAATGACGTAACCATCGGGGTCCTCGGACCACCTTTCTGCCAGGTCTGGCCCGAAGAGTTCTCCTTGGGGGACCACCAGATAGCGCGTCACTGTTTGAACGGGCGCGGCTGTTGGTTCGACCGGAGTCCCTTCGCCCGGTTGCGGCTGTTGGAATTCGTTTCGCAATTCTCTCAATCCATCGAAAGGCGAACCGGCGCTGTCCGCGGTGCGGTCGAAGGTTTCGGGATCGTAGGGAAGTTCATAGAAATCCACGCGGCCGTCGGGGGCGATATCCGCCATCGTGGCGGGAGGGAGTCCCTGCTCGGAGCCGCCCGGGGGCCTAAATCGAACCGTGCCGTCGAAGTTGCCGACTGTGGTGTATTGCGTGCTTTCATTGAAAACGATGAAGAACTGGGTTCCGAGGATCGTCACTTGTGCGCCATTTGGCATGTCAACGATGAATTTACTCCCTTTCGGCACGTAACCTTTAAATCCCTGCTCGGTCAGTAAAAGTTTGACTTCTGGCGGGCTGAATTGGGCAACGACCTGTTCCGCGCTGGTGTTGTTGTAAAGCGTGATTTCCGAGCCGTCATTGAAACTGATCCTGCCTTTGCCATTATCCCGCACGCGCACGCTTTCATTGTCGTAAAAATCCCGCGAACTTTCCACGTCTTTGACCTGGCCCGACCGCCCGGCCTCCACGCGCGTGCGGACCAATGCGATCGTCCCGATCGGTTGCTCGGGTTCGGGCGTTGTCACTCCATTGTGGCAACACAAAGTGGCGGTGAGGACAACGGTAAAAAATGCGATGGTGGGTTGCAACGGTTTCATGGGATTCCTCCTGCCCGGCGTCCGAGGCGGGCGCCGATGGCGATGAACAAAGGAAAGACCAGCCCTCCCGCCGCGATTTGAAAAGGCAGGGAGCGCGTCAATACATTGAGCAGGCTATCCGTCAGCGCGAGCGTAATCCCGCCTGCGACGGCGATGGAAAGGATCGCGATCCATGCAGGACGCGAGGTGTTCATACCCCAGGCGATCCCAAGACCTGTTACCAGCCCCCATGCGCCTCCTTCGAGCGCGGCGAGGAAGGAATTCATGAGCGGGTCTTCGCTGGAAATGCTCAGGTAAACGAACAATGCCAGCGCCAGGCCGAACGTAATCGCGCCTCCCAGCCCGCCGATGAGGTAGCGCATTCCCAGGCGCGCTTTTAGAAAAGTGGCGCTGGAAACATCTATGGAAAACGTCAGCAGCAGGCCGATCAGACCGCCGACGGTTGCGTACAGCAGGGTGAGAAAGATGGCCGCGGCTGGGTCTCGAATGAGACTTCCCACGATCCAGCGGAATGCGCCAAACCCCACCGCGCCGCCCAGCAAGCCTCGCAAAGCGGAATTACGAATCTGTTCCAATTGCCGCGCGGCCTCTTTTTGAATCTGCCGCGGCACGGCCTCCTGCTCGCGCCACTCGCGGATACGCGGCTTCAGGCTTTCACTCGCGAGACGGAATCCGTCTTCGGCGACGCTCACCAAATGTTTGAGTTGCAGAGTCTCGAGGAGCGAATCCGGCGCGGATTTTTTATATCCGTACGCGGAGAGTTGTTTGCCGAGCCGCTCCGCTGTGACGGGTTGGTTGTCGCATTGTTCAAGGATGGAAAGGATTTCCCAGGCGGGGTCGCGGTCGTCCGGCGCGAGTTCGCGGACGGCGCGGTCGAGATAAGCCAGCAGGATTCCGTCGGCGCGATGCAGTTTTTCGTAGGCTGGCAGGTTCAAGTCTGTGTTGAGCGAGGCGTTGCCTCCCGCCAAAGTGTGGCAGACGATCTGCAGGTGGGTGGGGTCCACTTCCTCGTTTCCCAGGTCATCGAGCAGGGACTCGAGCAGCGAAACGTCCACGCGGATGCCTGCGGATTGCGCCGGGGCAAGGATGGCCTCGCGCGCCGCGACTCGGTCGAGCGGGCCGAGCGCGGTCAGGTTGCCGAATGGATTTTTCTCGCCGCTCTGGAAGCGGTTGAGATGATGCTTCACGTCCACCGTGCTGAACAGCCAGCGCGCCCGCAGGCTGGCGTCGTTGACGCACTCCCTCCACAGGTCCGCGAAAGTTTGCTGCGCCTCGGCGGGCTGGCGGAAAAATTCCTCCACGTTATCCAACAGCAGGACGATCTGACTTTCCTGTTGCAGGAACGCGGCGGACAAACGCAGAACGTCTTTCAACGGGCGGCGTGCCAGCGCGGGAAAATCATTCAGCGAGCCGAGCACGCCCTTTTTGATCGCCGCATCGAGAGGCTCGC
>CAYJLS010000270.1:0-2198 GCA_964371065.1 uncultured Anaerolineaceae bacterium
TACGGGTATGCGACGGTGGGACGAATAAAGGTAATTGGTAAATCGGTAAATAGTAATTGGATGGATCGCCTTGTCTTTGCCTTCCAACCGCACACTTCTCATTTCATCACTAAACCCGAATTACTAATTACCATTCCCCAATTACTCCCCTCCGAATCTGCCTGCTTCCTCCCCAACATGGAAACCGCCGTCAACCTCGTGCAAGACGGCGCGCCGATTTTGGGCGAGCGTGTGCTGGTCTTCGGGCAGGGCGTGGTTGGCCTCCTGACCGCCTCCCTGCTGAAAAAATTTCCGCTCGACGCTTTGGTCACCGCGGATTGCTACGAACTTCGACGCGATGCGTTAAACGTTGAACGTTCAACGTTTAACGTTCAACGTTTCCTCTCGCTCGACCCCGACGCGCCCGACTTCCGTTCTTGTTTATCTGGCTACGCGCAGGACGGATTCGATCTGACCTTTGAGTTGAGCGGGAATCCAAAAGCCCTGAATGATGCCATCGCGCTCACCCGTTTTTCGGGACGCGTCGTCATCGGCTCGTGGTACGGAGAGAAGCGCGCGCCCATTGACCTCGGCGGCGCGTTCCATCGCTCGCGCATCAAACTCATCTCGTCACAGGTCAGCACCATCGCGCCAGAGTTGTCCGCCCGCTGGGACAAGTCCCGCCGCTTCGAGGTCGCGTGGGACGCGCTCGCCCGCATCCAGCCTGAAAAGTGGATCACGCACCGCTTCCCGCTCGATCGGGCCGCGGACGCGTATCGGCTATTGGATGAACGTCCGCAAGAGACAATCCAGATTATCTTTACCTATTCCTGAAACCTCGCACCTGACACTGGAGCGCTCATGTACACCCTCGCCGTCCGCCGCGACTTCATCGCCCGTCACTTCCTCATCGGAGAGGATTGGGGCGCGGAAAACTTCCCCAACTCGCATCACTACGTGCTGGAACTGCAACTGTCTGGAAACGATCTCGACCAGCACGGTTATCTCGTGGACATCATGGATGTGGAAAAGCATCTCGATGAGATCGTCGGCTATTACAAAGAGCAGATGCTGAACGACAAGCCTGAGTTTGCGGGATTGAACCCGAGCCTCGAGAACTTTGCGCGCATCCTGGCTACGTCACTCAACGAGCGCATCCAAGCAAAGAACATCACCGCGCTCAAAGTAGTTTTGTGGGAACATGCGAACGCGTGGGCGGCCTACAACGTTGAACGTTAAACGTTTAACGTTCAACGTTTTTCTATGAAACTGGGTTTGGTTATCTACGGCTCGCTCGACACCCTCAGCGGTGGTTACCTTTATGACCGCAAACTGGTCGAGTATCTGCGCGCGCAGGGAGACACGGTGGAGATCATCTCTCTGCCCTGGCGGAATTACGCCGCGCATCTGATGGATAATTTGCGATTTCGGCTTCCTCGTCAACCCGTCATTGCGAGCCGCGAAGCGGCGAAGGAATCCCTTCGCGAAGGGATGTTCGACATTTTGATTCAAGATGAGTTGAACCATCCCTCGTTGATCGCCGCCAACGCAGGGAAACATCCGTATCCAATAATCTCCATCGTCCACCATTTGCGCTGTTCCGAACTGCGCCCAAAATGGCAAAACGACTTGTACCGCCTCGTCGAACAGAAATACCTGCAAAGCGTGGACGGGTTCATCTTCAACTCGCAAACAACGCAGAGAGTAGTGAATGGTTTATTAGTGAATAGTAAGCCGTCCATGGTGGCCCATCCGCCAACGGATCGTTTTGGGATGAAAGTCACCGAGGAGGAAATCGTTGAACGCGCAAAAAGCCCCGAATTGCGGATTTTGTTTTTAGGCAATGTCATCGAGCGCAAGGGACTGCACACATTGATTGATGCGCTGGCCGTAGAGCGAGATAATATCTCGCTTTACCGTTTGGATGTGATCGGCTCACTGACAACAGATCCCGCGTATACCAAAGCCATGCGCGAAAAAATCGCCGCCAACAATCTTTCTTCTTTCGTCTTTCTTCATGGCCCACTCGACAATCAGGAACTAGCGACGAAACTCAAGCAAGCGCATGTTCTCGTTGTGCCATCTTCCTACGAGGGCTTCGGCATCGTCTATCTCGAAGGGATGGGATTCGGCCTGCCCGCCATCGGCACGACTGCGGGTGCGGCGGGCGAGATCATCGAAGATGGGAAGACGGGCTATCTCATCCAGCCAAACGACTC
>CAYJLS010000270.1:2298-3434 GCA_964371065.1 uncultured Anaerolineaceae bacterium
CCGCAATGGGCAACGGAGGCAGGCCTGGGCGTGGAAGGAATCGAGCAGGATTCGCTTCGGGTGTTCGACCAGACTCGCGAGGTCCGCATCCGCTTCGAGCGCGCGGACGTCTTCGATTTTGTCCAAAAAAATAAAACGCCTGCCGACCTGTTGATCGCGCACGCGTTTTTGGACCTGCTCCCCATGCCCGAGAGTCTGCCGAAATTGTTTTCGCTGACAAAGTCGCTCGCCTGGCTGACGGTGAACTTCGACGGCGTGACGACGCTGGAGCCGACGGTGGACGCGGCGCTCGACGCGCAGATCGAGCGGCTGTACCACGAGACGATGGACACGCGCCAGACGGGCGGCGACAGCCGCGCGGGGCGGCATCTGTTCGGGCACTTGCGCGGCGCGGGCGCGGACATTCTGGCGGCGGGCGCGTCAGACTGGGTGGTGCACGCGGTGAATGGCGCGTATCCCGCGGACGAAAAATATTTTCTGTATTTTATTTTGCGCTTCTTCGAGCAGTCGCTGACGGGACATCCCGCGCTGGAGGCGGCCGCGTTTGCCCACTGGCTTGCCGAGCGGCGCGCGCAGATCGAGCGCGGCGAACTGGTTTATATCGCGCATCAGATGGATTTTCTGGTGAAACAAAGCGGGCGGAAGTCCGTATAATGAGTACAAACAAAATGATACACACTTATCAAATCCACGGCCTGCCGTTACAGACAGGCGACATTATCTGCACGATGAACGGCAAGCCCAACATCCTGCCCGGCGAATTCTGGCGGCTGGTGGGACGGCTCGTGCCTGGCGACGTGGATCACGTGGCAATGTATCTTGGTCCCGAGGGCCGTTGCATCGAGTCGGGCGCGCTGGGTGTGGTGACGTTCGAGGTCCACAACGGATTCTGGGAACCCGAGCACACCATGCCCGAACACGGTCTGCTCGTGGACACCTTCTACGGCGCGGCGTATCCGCTGGAGGGGCGCGGACTCTCGCGCGAAATGGAAGAGCAGATTCGCGAGGATGTGGCGGCTTTCTCCCTCGCCCAGATCGGCAAGCCGTACAACCTGAATTTCCTGAAGTCGGACACCGACGAGACGTACATGTATAGCGTGTCAAAAAAATCCCTATATATGGTGATTTCTCGCTGT
>CAYJLS010000271.1:0-3414 GCA_964371065.1 uncultured Anaerolineaceae bacterium
TGCTCGAAACACTCAATGCCGCCGACAGGGAATTTGCGAAGCGCTGATGCGGTCTCAGTAGATGAAAGATTGCGCTATAGCGGCGCTTCCTGGCGTCGGGCGGATGACTAAAGTCATTACTACGTGGAGGGAACACAAGCCATGTAGTGACGATTTCAATCGTCAATTTTCATCTACTGGGTCTTCATAATGCGGCAAAGTGACTGGCAATTCACAGGGCGGGCGTTGCTTTTTCAGGAGGTGCTGACGAAAAAGATGAACTTGACTAACCCCAAATAGGTGATTACAATTCGATAAATTGTAATTACATGAGGCTTGCGATATGAACACTCCTCCAATTCACTCTAAAATCGTCCGCATCGGCAACTCCCGAGGCGTACGCATCCCGCGTTCCTTGCTCGAACAGGCCGGTCTGGAAGACGATGTGGAAATGAGCGTCCATGGCAACCGGTTGGTGATCAAGCAAGTCAGCCCCGAACAGCCGGAGGCTGTCGCGCCTGTCTCGACCGGCGGGATTGCGTGCGATGAGCGAGGCAGGCCGTTCATTGCCGGAACGACCATGAAAGTCATCGAGCTGGTCATCGAACACCTGGTCTATGGCTGGAGTCCTGAGGAACTTAAGTACCAACACCCCTACCTGAGTATGGGACAGGTTTATGCCGCCTTGACATACTACTGGAACCATCAGCAGGAGATGGACCAGGAGATCGAAGGCCAGGAACAGGAATACAACCGGCTGCGCGCGGCATCGCTTGGTTCACCAGGACGGAGAAAACTCAAAGCACAGGGGCTGACATGAGTCTCGACCTCTACATGGATCACCACGTGCCACGCGCAATCACGCAAGGCTTGCGAGCGCGTGGCGTAAACGTGCTGACCGCTTATGAGGATGGCTCCGACCAGATGCTCGACCCCGAACTGTTAGATCGAGCTGGCCAATTGGAGCGGGCGCTGGTGACACAAGACCAGGATTTACTTGTAGAGACAGCGAACCGGCAGGAATCCGGGACATTCTTCCGTGGCGTGATTTGTATCCGCCAGACGCAGATCAATATCGGCGACTGTATCCAAGATCTGGAAATCATCGCCAAGGTCTACGAGCCTGGGGACTTGTTCAACCTGGTCGAGTATTTGCCGCTGAAATGACAAAGCAGGCAACCCCGAAGATGCGGACCAGGTTGTTGAAGCCCGCGGCATCAACTGATTTTAGTCGCGCTCAAATCAATTTTTGTTTTTACCACCGCCAATTTTCTTTCACATTTTCAGGAGTTCCCTATGCGCAAACTCGTCCTCCTCCGTCACGGCCAAAGCGCCTGGAACCTGGAAAACCGCTTCACCGGCTGGACCGACGTGGGTCTCACCGAACAGGGTGGGGAGGAAGCGCACAGCGCGGGGCAACTCCTGCGCGAGGGCGGCTACGTTTTCGACGCGGCCTACACCTCCGTCCTGCGCCGCGCCATCAAGACCCTCTGGATTGTTCTCGAGGAACTCGGCCAGGAGTGGATTCCCGTCCTGCGCGCCTGGCAGTTGAACGAGCGTCACTACGGCGCGTTGCAGGGACTGAACAAGGCCGAGACCGCCGAAAAGTTTGGCGAGGCGCAGGTGAAGATCTGGCGGCGCAGTTACGACACCCCGCCGCCCGCGCTGGAACCGACCGACGAACGCCACCCGCGTTTCGATCCGCGCTACGCCGCGTTGACTCCCGAACAGTTGCCCGCCACCGAGTCGCTCAAGATCACGCTGGAACGCGTCCTGCCCTATTGGCACGCGACGCTCGTCCCCGCCATCCGGTCGGGACAGCGCGTACTCGTCGCCGCGCACGGCAACAGCATCCGCGCCCTCGTCAAATATCTCGATCACATCAGCGAGGCCGAGATCACCGAACTCAACATCCCGACGGGTGTGCCGCTGGTCTACGAACTGGATGAAAAGATGAAGCCGATCACGCACTACTACCTCGGTGACGCCGAAGCGGTTGCCAAAGCCGCCGCGGCCGTGGCGAATCAGGGCAAGGCGAAATAAACGGTATAATCACGCTGTCGGCAAATCGCGAGGAAGAAACCGATTCTGGAGGTAGCCATGCTTTCCCAACAAGTGTCTAAAGACTTCATCGTCCGCCAGATAGAAAAATTATCACAGGACGGATTGGCGGAAGTCGCCCAGTTCATCGAGTTTTTAAAATTCCGCGAGAGGCTTCCCATTCAATCTTCAAGCTCTGGCGCGCATTCTGCCTTTGGAATCTGGGCCGATTATCCCGAAGCAAACGACCCCGCCGAGTTCTCGCTGACCCTTCGTGAAAAAATCGAAACGAGGCGGGATGGCTGAAATCTCTTGTTTGGTGGATACATCAATTTTGATTGACTATCTGCGCGGAAACGAGACATCCAAGGCGTGGATTAACGGTTTCCTCGCAGGCGAACTTGCGATTTCCGTAGTGACCGCCGCCGAACTTTTCGCGGGATGCCGTAATCAGAGGGAGCAGAAACTTGTTGAAAAGGAAATTTCCCTGTACCCGGTGGTTCACATTTCTGGTACGATGTCCGCGGCCGCATTGGAATGGTATCGCCAATTTCGTCTGAGCCATGGCGTTGGATTTTTAGATTGCCTGATCGGCTCCAGTGCATTTCATTATGGATTGACTGTTTTTACGTTGAACGAAAAACACTTCCGTCCTCTTCCAAACTTGAAGATTGAACGGCCGTATTGACGGAAGTAAAGAGTATGGGGAGTTAGTACCAGACATCCCATTCACGCCAAGTCGCAATGATGCCCATGACGATCAGCGCCGCGGCGGTGGCCGCCCAGGGGACGAAAAAATAGGGGATTGGGGCGCGGCCTTTGGGTCGCCGAATTGAAACAGGCCGACTCGTTGAGAGGAGTCAGCCTGTTTTTATTGCGGCAACTGTGTATAGACAGGGCGGCGATGATTGGTTTTTTGTTTCAGTATCCTCATCGGATCGGGGGGTGATGCAAGTCGTTTCACCAAGACCGCCGAGGGGTTGATGGAGAACGCAGTTTCAGTATCCTCATCGGATCGGGGGGTGATGCAAGAACAGATCAATTCTGCGGCGCGGGCGGCTCGTCCATTGTTTCAGTATCCTCATCGGATCGGGGGGTGATGCAAGTCGTACAGATCAGTGTACGCCGCCGCGCTGATTTGAGTTTCAGTATCCTCATCGGATCGTCGGGGGGTTCAAGCACTAAAGCCGTTGGCGGTAGCGGAGACAGTAAGCGTTTCAGTATCCTCATCGGATCGTCGGGGGGTTCAAGCATGGGAAGCCGACGAGGTGACGGGATGACAACGGAACGTTTCAGTATCCTCATCGGATCGTCGGGGGGTTCAAGCTGTCGAAGAAAGTCAAAAACAAGTATGCGTAAGCGACGTTTCATAATCCTCATCGGATCGTCGGTGGG
>CAYJLS010000272.1:0-3390 GCA_964371065.1 uncultured Anaerolineaceae bacterium
ATTATTCTTTCCATTCCGATTATTACCGTAATCGCTGTGGACATCTCCATCCAAACGTCAAAGCGACCGCTTGAGCGCAATTCTATTTCTCTCAGCGGCGCGCGAGGCGCAGAATGTTCCCGCCACGATCGGCAAAATAGACTTCGCCGGATTCGTCTACGCCGAAGGAGGTGATTGACGCGCCGGTCTCGAAGAGGACGGTGGAAACGGATGTCTCTTCCGTCGCGGTGACCTGTCGCAACGCGCCCCACACTTTGCCCGAGCAAAAATCCCCGTAAAAATAGACGCCCTGCCATTCGGGCATCGCGCCGCGGTAGACGTACCCGCCGGTCACCGAGCAACCTTCGGTGTGACTGTACTCAAAGAGAGGCGGACGGTAGTTTTCAGGTTGGTCGCCGGAAGTGTAGTCGTGCATGCCTTCGTAACGGTTCCAGCCGAAGTTGATTCCGCCCGCAGTACCCGCGGGCAGGAAATCAATCTCCTCCCAGGAACCTTGTCCCACATCGCCGACCCACAAATCACCGGTCAGCGCGTCAAACGAGAAGCGCCAGGGATTCCGCAGGCCGTAGTGAAAGACCTCGGTGCCGAATGGATTATCCGATGGGACGGCATACGGGTCGCCGCTGTTCACGTCAATCCGCAGAATCTTTCCGAGCAGGGTCTTCGGGTTTTGTCCGTTGCCCTGCGGATCGCCGCCCGAACCGCCGTCACCCAGCCCAATGTAGAGATAACCGTCCGGGCCAAAGGCCAGTCCGCCGCCGTTGTGATTGGGGAACGGCTGCTGCACGCCCAGCAGGCGCACTTCGCTATTCGGGTCGGCGGTGTTCCCCGTGGCGGTAAACCTCGCGATAACGGTATTGCCGCCCTGTTCGGTGTAGTTGACGTAAAAGAATCCGTTGCTCGCGAAATCGGGATGGAACGCCAGGCCAAGCAAACCCTGTTCATTGCCGGTGTCATCCACGCGCTCTGTGATGTCGAGGAAGGGGGGCTCGAGAATCTGTCCGTTTTGCAGAATGCGGATCAGCCCGCCCTGCTCGACAACGAACAGCCGTCCCGAACCATCGCCCGCGTGCTGGATGTCGAGCGGACGGTCGAATCCGCTGGCGACGACTTCCCACTGGTAGGACTCCGGGGCCGGGAAATCGGTCACGTTCGTCACCGGGACGGGGGAGGCGGTTTCCGTTATGGGTGGGGGAATCGTCGCGGGTACGGTGGCAGGCGCGAGCGTCGCGGGAGGCGTGGCAGTCGGTCCGCCCCCTTCGGGGACCTGACGGCAGGCGGACGCGGCAAAGGTCAACACAAAAAGCAGGAAGGCGAGTCGGCGCATCGTCTATTTCTTGTCGCTGGGCAGGTCGGTGGCTTCCGCGTCCACGATCTCATTGGACGCGGGTCCGGGATCCAGGTTGCTGGTCAGGCTTTTCATGTGTTCATTCACCACGTTGGGTGGACAGAGCTCCACGAACAAATAGTTGCCTAGTGAGACGATGGCAATGTCGTCCAGCGCGCTGAGACCGGGGATGACGGAAACCAGGTCGAAGGGAAAAACCAGGTAGACCAGTGAAGCCACTGGCAGGATTTTTAAAAAGAAGTTGACGCGGGGATCGCCCATCAACCGCAGGACGAGTTTCAGGCGCACGATAATGTCTTTGATCACGCCGCCGGAGGGGGAAATCATGATATCGCCGGGTTTCTTTTCAGACATGTGAATCTCCTATCGAAATGGGTTACATAGATTATACGCTGAATGGGTAAGGTCGGTGCGGCTTGAGGTGTCACATATTCGACACAATAAACCAATTTTGGAGTATGAAACATGGAAATGATCATAGACTTCCCCGGCGGCGCGCGGGTGGACGCGCACTTCCGCGGCCACACCCTCCCAACCGACCAACCCGCGCAGGGCGGCGGCGAAGATTCCGCGCCCATGCCGTTCGAGGTGTTCCTTGCCTCCATCGGCACCTGCGCGGGCATTTACATCCTCGGCTTCTGCCGCCAGCGCGGCATTCCCACCGAGGGTATCCGCATCGTTCAGCGTCACACCGCCAATCCGACGACCGGCATGATGGAAAAGATCGGCATGGAAATCCAGGTGCCGTCCACCTTCCCGAAACAATATCACGAGGCGCTCATCCGCTCGGCGGATTTGTGCAAGGTGAAGAAGACGCTGGAGAATCCTCCGAAATTCGAGATCGTGACGAAGGAAGTCGCAGTGGCGTAACTCTTTCCTCACCGCGAAGCACGCGAAGGGCGCGAAGGTTAATTTTTTCCTTCGCGCTCTTCGCGGTAAAAAAATAAGGTTCTCATCAGATTTGTGGGAAGCGCTTTAACGCGAATGGCGCGAATGGGCGAATTTCGCAAATATTTTCAAAAATTCGCGTTACATCGTGCTTTAGCATTCGCTTCTTCGCGGTATTCGCGTTGAGCGCATTCCTCCAATGCGGCGCTTTGTTCCCTACAAGTTTGGAGAGAGCCAAAAATAATTACAGAAGATGGAAGTTCTTCAATGGGGAGGGTACAATATGAAACATGTCCACCCTGATTGACGGTCACAACCTGATTCCCAAACTCGGCCTCAACCTGCGCTCGATGGACGATGAGATGCAACTGGTCGCGCGCCTGCAAGCCTTTTGCCGCGCCGAACGCAAATCGGTGGAGGTCTACTTCGACGGCGCGCCCGCGGGGCAGGTGGGGACGCGGCAATTCGGGCTCGTCCGCGCGCACTTCGTGCGCCTCGGCTCGACTGCCGACGCGGCCATCCGCGCCCGGCTGAAAACTCTCGGGCGCGCGGCGCGCAACTGGACGGTGGTCACCTCCGACCGGCAGGTGCAGGCGGACGCGCGCGGCGCGGGCGCGGCGGTCGTCTCGTCCGAGGCGTTCGCGGCGCGGGTAAACGCGTCCACGCGCGCGCCCGCCCCGGGGCGTCGGCCTGCGAAGTCCCCGAAGGGGGCGAAGTCCCCGAAGGGAGAGCGTGTCGAAGGATCCGCGAAAGAGGCGGGCATGTCCGAGGCGGAAGTCGAAGAATGGCTGCGCCTCTTTCGTGAAAAATGACGCTAATTCAGACAAACACCATCTAAATTCTAACCTTCATTTAATGTCATCCGGAGTAATCCGGTGTATATTATCGGCAAGACACCTGCCCTCCCTTTTATTGGTAATTGGGTGTCGGCCACCGGCAACGGCCCGCATGTCCCCCCATGCTTGCCAACGGTGGTGTCCCTCCCTCAAGGTTATGCGGCATGTCAATGACATGCCGCATAATCTTTAACCCCACCATAAGTAGCCGTGTAAAAATAACTTCCCGATTTCAAAGTTCGCGAGCAGTTGCACTGCGAGCCGTCAGCAGTCCAACTGCTGACGGAAACACGGAACTTATTTTTACACAAGTCCTAA
>CAYJLS010000273.1:0-3303 GCA_964371065.1 uncultured Anaerolineaceae bacterium
CAACCTACGACCGAATTCAACGACTCCTCGGTCAACATGCAATCCTTTTTACTCTTCCTTCTTGCAATGACGCTGGGACTATTGCTGGCTATCCTGGTGTTGCCCGCCTGGTTGCCCAACCTGGCTTTTTCACTGGGCGGGGATGCGCCCAAGGCCTACTGGTATATGTCACGCGCCACGGCCTTCGCGTCGTTGAGCCTGTTGTGGCTCTCGATGGCGCTGGGCATAGGCATCACCAACAAGATGGCGCGCGCCTGGCCGGGCGCGGCCGCGGCCTTCGCCGTCCATGAATACGTCAGCCTGCTGGGACTGGCCTTTGCCGCTTTCCATGCGGTGGTCATCCTCGGCGACCACTACATCAACTTCACGCTTCTCCAACTGCTGGTGCCCTTCAGCACAGTGGGCTATCGTCCGCTGTGGGTCGGCGTCGGACAGGTTGGGTTTTACGTGTGGCTGATTGTGGCATTAAGTTTTTACATCCGTTCTTCGATCGGCCAGAAGACCTGGCGCGTGCTCCACTATGCCAGTTTCGCCATGTACCTGATGGGACTCTTCCACGGCCTGTTCAGCGGCACGGACGTCACTACGCCCTGGGCGCAGAATTATTATTGGATCTCGAGCGGCAGCCTGCTGTTCCTGCTGGTTGGACGAATCGTGGGAGTGGTCGTTGACAAGTTAGCCCCCGCGCGACCGGCTCCCCGAAAGAGCCCGCCTCCGCAGTCGCCCGTCGCTTCCATTCCTCGTTCGGCGCCGTTTCCCATTCCCAACGCGGCCGCTTCCCCATCCATGACGGCTTCGAACTCCGTTCCCACGACTCCACTCTCGACACGGTAGGACAAATTGGCAAGTTGTTCCATAAGCAAATTGGCAATTTGCTCTACAAGCAGAAACGGGCGACCATCATGATGATGGTCGCCCGTTTTTATACGCGCTACGCAACACTCCTACGCGTCCTTCACTTCACCGTCAATCACATCGCCATCCTGGGACGGAGGCGGCGTGGACGGGTCCGCACCCGCAGATGGGGTTTGCTCTCCCTGTGCCCCTTGGGCATACAACTGCTGGCTGAGGGCATGGAAAGCTTGTTGCACCGCCTCGCTGGCTTTCTGGATGCGTGACACATCCTCGGTCTGTGCGGCAGACTTCAGGTCATTGATCTTGCCTTCGATGTTGGTACGGTCGTTGGCAGGCACTTTATCGCCCAGGTCACGCAGGGCCTTCTCGGTTTGATAAACGAGGCTGTCGGCCGTGTTCTTCGCATCCACCAGTTCGCGGCGCTTCTTGTCTTCGGCTTCGTGGGCGCGCGCCTCCTGTACCATTTTGTCAATATCCTGCTTGTTCAGGTTGGTGGAGGCGGTGACGGTCACCTTCTGCTCCTTGCCGCTGGCCTTATCTTTCGCGGTTACGTTCAGGATGCCGTTGGCGTCAATGTCGAAAGTCACTTCCACTTGCGGGATGCCACGCGGCGCGGGCGGGATGCCATCGAGCCGGAAGCGTCCCAGCGACATGTTGTCGGAGGCCGAGGTGCGCTCGCCTTGCAGGATGTGGATGTCCACCGCGGTCTGGTTGTCCGCGGCGGTCGAGTACGTCTCGGTCTTCTTGACGGGGATGGTGGTGTTGCGCTCGATCATCACGGTCATCACGCTGCCAAGCGTTTCCACGCCCAGCGAGAGCGGGGTAACGTCGAGCAGAAGGATGTCCTTGACTTCGCCGCCCAGCACGCCGCCCTGGATGGCCGCGCCGATCGCGACTACTTCATCGGGGTTGACACCCTTGTTGGGCTCCTTGCCGGTCAAATTGCGGACGAGATCCTGAACCATCGGCATGCGGCTCGAACCGCCGACCAGCACCACTTCATTCAGTTTGCTGGCCGACAAGCCCGAATCCTTGAGGGCGGACTCGAACGGTTTGCGGCAACGCTCCAGCAGGTCTCCGGTCAACTGCTCGAATTTGGCGCGGGAGAGTTTAAGTTGTAGGTGCTTCGGACCGCTCGCATCCGCCGTGATGTACGGCAGGTTGATCTCGGTTTCCATCACAGACGAGAGTTCGATCTTGGCTTTTTCCGCGGCTTCGCGCAAACGCTGGAGCGCGGGACGGTCGGAGCGCAGGTCAATGCCCTGCTCTTTCTTGAACTCGTCCGCGGCCCAATTGACAATACGCTGGTCCCAGTCATCGCCGCCGAGATGCGTGTCGCCGTTGGTGGCTTTGACTTCGATGACACCCTCGCCCACTTCCAGCACCGACACGTCGAACGTGCCGCCGCCCAGGTCGAAGACGAGGATGGTTTCATCCTTCTTTTTATCGAGGCCGTACGCCAGCGCGGAGGCGGTCGGTTCGTTGATGATTCTCATCACTTCCAGGCCCGCGATGCGGCCCGCGTCCTTGGTGGCCTGCCGCTGGCTGTCATTGAAATACGCGGGGACGGTGATGACCGCCTGCGTGACGGGCTGTCCCAGATACGCTTCCGCATCCGACTTCAATTTGCCCAGCACCATGGCGGAAATTTCCTGCGGGCTATACTCGCGGTTCGTGATGGGAATCTTCACCTTCACGTCATCCGCGTTGCCCGGTACCACCTGGAACGAAACCATGGCGCGCTCGTTTGCCACTTCCTCGAAATGCCGTCCCATGAAACGCTTGATGGAATAGACGGTATTCTCCGAGTTGATGACCGCCTGCCGCTTCGCAGTCTGACCGACGAGTCGTTCGCCGTTTTTATTGAACGCCACCACCGACGGGCACAGCCTGCCGCCCTCCGCGGTGGAGATGACGGTCGGCGTGCCGCCTTCCATGATGGCTACAACGCTATTGGTCGTGCCGAGGTCAATACCGATTATTTTTCCCATAAGTCACTCCTCATTTGTTTCAGGTTGTTATTCCTGTGGTTTGATTCTTGTCCCTTCTAATTTACCCCCGCTGTAAAAGAATCCTGTTAACGAAGCATAGGATTTTCGGAAAGGACTTACACCGAATTGCCACAGTGGGATTACAAATCCCCTTTGAGCCGGAAAAATCAAAAGGGGGGGGTTCAACTGAGTTGGGACAATTCGCAACAATTATTCCCAACCCCGAAGGGGTGATCTGATTCTTGACCGGGAATTCATTCATCCTTAACCCCGAAGGGCTGACATTTTCCGCCAAATCATGTCATCCCTTCAGGATTATGTTCCCAGCGGTTCATCCGTTTACAATCATGGCATCCCTACGGGATTGGCGATCTGGCAACTTTCGATGTTCGGATTTGAGTATGATTCAAATGATTCTGATATTTTTAACTGAAATGGAACGCACCCAAATCAAATG
>CAYJLS010000274.1:0-3271 GCA_964371065.1 uncultured Anaerolineaceae bacterium
TAGATTCCTTATAAGGAGAATAATATGCCTACCGTTCCAACCCTTTCCGGTATCTCATCAAAGATGGTGGATACCTCTCGCTTGAAAATGCACGTTCTCTTCAGCGGACCCGAGAATGGCACGCCGGTTCTGTTTGTTCACGGTAATGCCTCTTCTGCCACATACTGGGAAGAGATTATGCTCAAGCTGCCTGCGGGATTCCGCGGCATTGCGCCTGACTTGCGCGGTTATGGCGACACCGAAGACAAATTGATTGACGCGACGCGCGGCATGGGTGATTGGATGGATGATCTGGTCTGCCTGCTCGACGAACTCAAGATTGACAAGACTCATGTCGTTGGTCATTCGATGGGCGGGACGATTGTATTTGGTTTAATTGCCGCGGCTGGCGAACGCGTTTTGAGCGGCACAGTGGTCAACCCCGGTTCGATGTATGGTTTTGGCGGCTCCAAGGATGTGGATGGTAAGCCCAACTACGATGACTTCGCCGGTTCAGGCGGCGGAATCGTCAACCCGGATTTTCCCAAGCTGATGGCCGCAGGTGATCGCTCCAGCGATAACCCGCAAGCTTCGCCACGAGTAGTGATGAACAGTTTCTATTGGAAGCCACCGTTTGTCCCTGCCCGTGAAGAGGATTTGCTCTCTTCATTACTAACCGAGAAAGTTGGCGAGCAGAAATACCCAGGCGATTTCGTTCCCTCTGGCAACTGGCCGAACGTCGCGCCAGGTAAATATGGCCCGATCAACGCGCTCTCGCCCAAGTACGTTGGCGACAGCGTGGAGAAATTCGTCGGCGCTTCGAGCAAGCCGTTCATCCTGTGGGTGCGCGGCGACTCGGATTTGATCGTCTCCGATAGTTCCTTCTTCGATTTCGGCACACTCGGAAAACTTGGCTACGTCCCCGGCTGGCCCGGCGAGGAAGTCTACCCTCCGCAGCCAATGGTGAGCCAGACCCGTCACATCCTGGACGCGTACAAGTCGAAGGGCGGTAGTTACGAAGAAATCGTCATTGCAGACACAGGTCATACTCCCTACGTTGAAAAACCTGAGGAGTTCATGGCGGCGTTTGTGAAGATACTCAAGTGATCAGTGGACAGTTATCTAGCTACCTGACAGTTTCAAGATGCCGGTGGTCGAGTAGCCCCAAGTGCTCTTCTTGGGGCGTATCGAGACCACATTTGCGGGTAGTTTGCCGGTACGTTGGTCTCGATACGGCGGAAGAGCACCGCCTACTCGACCAACGGGGCGTTTTTTGAACAAAGTGTCAGGTGGCTAGGACAGTTATCAGTGATTGGACGACTGATGACTGATAACTGATAACTGATCACTGAGTCGTGTAACCCGCAGGTAACCGCGGAATGATAAAAAGACAATGCGTGAATGCGTGAATGGTGGGCAGGTCATCACTGCCAATAAGGAAACAACTGCCCGCCTTCACTTTTCTTCAAGGAGAAAAAACATGAGAATGAAAGACAAGGTTGTACTCGTGACGGGCGGCGCGGCGGGGATCGGCAAGGCTACAGCTTTGCGTTTTGCCGAGGAAGGCGCCAAGGTTGTGATTTGTGACGTGAACGAAACGGTGGGTCAGGAGACAGTGAAATTACTCGGCGAAGGCGCGGCGTTTTACAAGGTCAATGTAACCAGCCGCGAGGACGTTCAAAAATGGATTGATGATGTGGTCGCTAAATACGGTCGCATTGACGTGATCGTCAACAATGCGGGCGTTCTGCGCGATGGACAGTTGGTCAAGGTGAAAGAAGGTCAACTCGTAGGGCAGATGTCTGAACCTGATTTCGATCTGGTGATCTCGGTCAACTTGAAGGGCGTGTTCAATTGCGCTCAAGCAGTTGCGCCTGTGATGATCAAGCAGAGCGGCGGCGTGATCTTGAATGCGTCATCTGTTGTTGGCCTGGATGCAAACTTTGGCCAGACCAATTACGTGGCGACAAAATTCGGCGTCATCGGCATGACCAAGGTATGGGCGCGCGAGTTGGGCAAATTCAACATCCGCGTCAATGCTGTGGCCCCTGGCTTCACCGCCACTGAAATGGTTACCGCCATGCCCGAAAAAATATTGGAGGGCATGAAATCGCATACGCCGCTGGGACGGCTTGGCGAGCCGCGCGATATCGCGAATGCATATCTGTTCCTCGCTTCGGATGATGCCTCATTCATTACAGGCGAAGTCCTGCGTGTGGATGGCGGGATCGTGGTGGGCACGTAGTTACCAATTTACGGAATACGTAACAGTCGTAACAAATCGTGTTACGTGTTCCGTTTTTTCATTGACAACATGATTCACTCCGTTGACCTATTAAGCAAGCGAGCCAATCTAACTCCCGACCGTGAGGCGTTGTACGACCTAACGAGCGGGGTCCGTTACACGTACGCGCAACTCAATCGGCGCGCAAACCGTGCCGCGAATTTTTTACGTGAAAAATATGGCGTGCAAAAAGGCGACCGCGTATCCATTTTGGCGCATAACAGCATTGCTTATGTTGACTTATTATTCGGGCTTGGAAAGATCGGCGCGATCTTCGCTCCATTGAATTGGCGTCTCACATCACGCGAGTTGACGTATATCGTAAATGACTGCCAGCCGAAAGTATTGATCGTGGGACCCGAGTTCGTGTCTGTGTATGAAGAGATGCATGGCGGGATCAATGTGGAGCATCTCATTTCGCTCGAGGGGGCAAATGTCTCAAGCGCCGAGTCGTATGAAGAATCGCTGGATCAGGCCGAAGGGTCCGAACCGATGCGGCCCCTCATCGAAGCGGACAATGCTTATTGCATCCTCTACACGTCCGGGACAACGGGGCGTCCCAAAGGCGCAGTCCTTCCGCATAGACAGATTTTATGGAACGCCATCAACACGGTGGTTTCATGGGGGCTGAGTGAAAAGGATGTGTCGCCGATCCTGACGCCGATGTTCCATTCGGGTGGGCTGTTTGTTTTTCTTGTGCCATTATTTTATGCGGGTGGACGGATCGTGATGGCGCGTTCGTTTGACCCGGATGCTTCGCTGCAATTGATCGTTGAAGAAAAATGCACTGTGATTCTCGGTGTGCCGACTTTGTTTCAAGTGTGGATGAATTCGCCGCAATTTGAAAAAACAGATTTCAGCCACGTTCACTTTTTTATCAGCGGCGGCGCGCCGTGCCCGCCGTCACTAATCGAAGCGTGGAGCAAGTCGAAGGGTGTGGCAATGCGTCAGGGCTACGGCCTGACCGAAGTGGGCGTGAATTGTTTTTCGATGACCGATGAAGATGCG
>CAYJLS010000275.1:0-3256 GCA_964371065.1 uncultured Anaerolineaceae bacterium
GGCTTCCCCACTACCTCATCCACCCTCTTCATTACCTCCTCCGTCAACTTCGGCAGGACATCCAGCGCCTTCAAGTTTTCGCGCACCTGTTCCACGCGGCTCGCTCCCGTGATGACCGTGCTCACGTTCGGATTCTTCGCGCACCAGGCAATGGCGAACTGCGCCAGCGTGCATCCCAGTTCCTTCGCAATCGGCTCCAGTTTCTTAACCTTCGCCAGGCTGTCCTTGTTCGTCAGTTTATCCTTCAACCAGCCGTAGCCTTTCAACGTGCCGCGGCTGTCCTGCGGGATTCCGTTTTGGTATTTGCCAGTCAACATACCCGAGGCCAGCGGACTCCAGGTTGTCGTGCCGAGGCCGATGTCTTCATAAAGTCGCGCGTACTCGATTTCCACGCGCTCGCGATGGAGCAGGTTGTACTGTGGCTGTTCCATCGTCGGTTTGTGCCAGCCGTATTTGTCGCAGACCGACCACGCCGCGCGGATCTCGTCCGCGCTCCACTCGGAGACTCCCCAGTAAATGGTGCGTCCCGACTCGACGATATTGTGCATCGCGTGCGCGGTCTCCTCGACCGGGGTCTCGCGGTCCGGGCGGTGGCAAAAAACCAGGTCCACGTAATCCAGCCCAAAACGTCGGAGCGAAGCGTCCATCCCCTCGAGCAGGCGTTTTCGGTTCAGTGTGTTCCGCTCGTTGGGGCCTTCGTTCAGTCCCCAGAAAAATTTCGTCGAGACGAGATAACTGGAACGCCGCCAACCGAGTTTTTTCAACGCCGCGCCCATCACCTCTTCGGACTTCCCGCCCGCGTAAACTTCGGCGTTGTCGAAAAAGTTGACTCCCGCTTCGTACGCGGCCTTCATCATATCCACGGCCGCATCGGTCTGCACCTGGTTGTGGAACGTGACCCACGACCCGAGCGACAGTACGCTGACTTTGACTCCCGCGCGCCCGAGGCGGCGATATTGCATGTCCATGTTTGACCTCTTTGATGTTCCACTTGTACCTGGCGGGAAATGCCTAAACACGAAGAACACTAAAGCCACGAAGGGAAGACCTTTTTAATATGGCTCTTTTCTCCCTTTGTGTACTTCGTGTCCTTTGTGGTAAAAGGATTTCCCGTAAAACGGAAGAACCTGATAATTGAAGTGCCGCGATTATACCCGACGGCGCGAATCCCGCTCTGGTATAATTTTGCCACCCTGAGGGAGAAGTCCCGCAGATTCTGATTGTTATGTTCAAAACCATCCCCGACTTTTTCAAACGCCGCCTGCCCGCCCGAAACGAAACCCTGCTCGTTCTTTCCCTGGCGGCGTTTCTTGTTTTCAGTTGGTCGTTGCGGACGCTGTTTTACCAGGTGCCTGCTTTTATCCTTTCCTATAATCTGTGGGAAATCCTCTCGATTGCCGCCTACATGCTGGGCTTCGCCCTGCTGGAAACCCTGTTGGCGACGCTTTTCATGATTGCCCTTGCCGTCATCCTGCCCGCGGTTTTGTTCAGGGACGGCTTCGCCTACAAAGCCTCGTTTGCCTTGCTCGCGCTGGCTGTGGTCTCCATCCACTTGCAGAGTGTGATGACCAACCAGCCGAAGATCAACTTCCTGCTCCTCGAACTGGGGCGTGGCTTCGCACTCTGGCTGGTTCCCGTCCTGCTGACGCGTTACGTGGGCTTCCTCCGCAAGATCGTCCTCGACGTACTGGACCGCCTGACGATTTTCTCCTACCTCTACCTTCCGCTGGGAATCATCTCCCTGCTCGTGGTCATCGTCCGACTTTTATGGTGAGCGCATGAATTCAAAATTCTCGCGTCGCGACTTTCTTAAACTGATGGCGCTCGCGCCGGCCGCGCTGGCCGCCCGCCCGCTGGTTTCCGCGCTCGAAAAATCCCGCGCCGCGAACGCGCCGCACATCCTGGTCTTCGTCTTCGATGCGTGGACGGCTCACAACCTGCAACTGCATGGCTATCCCCGCCGCACCATGCCGAATCTCGAGCGCTTCGCGGAACGATGCTTTGTGTACCACAATCACTATTCGACCGGGAGTTTTACCGTGCCTGGCACAGCCTCCTTGCTGACGGGACTCTATCCGTGGACCCACCGCGCCGTCCAGTTGACCGCTGGCGGGGTCGCGCCCGCCCATCGGGATCACAATATTTTTGCCGCGCTGGCAGGTTCACATTCCGCGCTTGGGTACTCCCAAAATCCCTACGCGGACATTTTCCTCTACCAGTTCGAGAAATACCTCGATACGTATCTGGCGGAGGGGCAATTCAACCTGGAACGCCGCCAGATTTCCAGCCTGCCTATTTTCAAGAACGATGCCCAGATCGCTTTTGCCAGTTTCGAGAACAACATCATTCGCAACGGCAAAGGCACGAGCGGCTCCCTCTTTTGGGGAATGATCTCCCGATTGGCCGGGCTTGCCAATTACGCCGCCATTCGCAAGTCGCACCTCAAGCAATATCCCACTGGCGTTCCGATTGCCAGCGGTGTCTTCCTGCTGGATGATCTCGTGGATGGCATGACGAACGCCATCCGGGAATTTGATTCTCCCACCCTGGCCTACTTCCACGTCTTCCCGCCGCACGAACCTTACGCGCCCAAAAAGGAGTACGCCTCGCTCTTTGACGATGGGTGGGTCCCGCTCGAAAAGCCGACTCATCCGCTCTCGCGTGCGCGCCATCCCCTCGAGGAGATTCTCTACAACCGCCTGCGCTACGACCAGTACCTGGCCGCCTGGGATGCCGAGTTCGCCCGCCTGCTCGATTACATGGAAACCTCCGGCCTGCTGGATAACAGCATCGTTATCCTGACTTCCGACCATGGCGAACTCTTCGAGCGCGGCGAGATCGGACACAATACCTTCGTGCTGTCCTCTCCCGTGGTAAGAGTCCCGTTGCTCATTTCCCTGCCGGGACAATCCCAGCGCACGGACGTTCACGCCTTTACCAGCAGCGTGGACCTCCTCCCGACCATTGCCAGCCTGGTGGGCGCGCCGCCTCCCGCCTGGACCGAGGGGCGGCTCCTGCCCGGTCTCGGTGGGGAGGCAGACCCGAATCGCCCCATCTATTCCATGGATGCCAAAACAGCCTCCGCCTTCTCTGCCATTAATCAGTTTTCCATTTCCATCACGAAACAAAACCATCGCCTAATCCACTATCAATATCCTTATTATTCAGGCTTTGAATTTTACAACATGGAAGACGACCCCGAAGAGATGACCGACCTGTATCCTTCCGAACCCGCTTTGGCGAAGCAGATGAAGGA
>CAYJLS010000276.1:0-3218 GCA_964371065.1 uncultured Anaerolineaceae bacterium
TATTAGGCACGCCGCCAGCGTTCATCCTGAGCCAGGATCAAACTCTCCGCAAAAACATCCCTTGCGGGATGAAAGGTACGGAAGAATTAACTGGTTATTTGACATCACTGCTGTCTTCCTATCACTTTTCAGTTGTTAAGGTGCAACGCCACTGTTTAGTCAAGCCCATACAGACGAAAGCGCCGATGCTTCATTCCACATCGGCTCGTCAGACTGCAATCCATCAGGCTTGTGTCTCTGACTTGAGACTTCTTCTCAGTTGTCAACGATCTGTCTGGGGAGACGAGATCTGTTTCGTTTTCACTGGCGAACGGTGATTATATGCTTTTCACCTGCTTTGTCAAGGATAAATGAGTACTGATTAGGCAATTTAACCTTAAAATATCGCGCTCAGATTCAACCTTCATAATGCGATTCTACCACACGCACCGCCTCCCCCACCCCATCCTCGCCTCGGATCGCGCGACCCACGAGCTGGGCGCGGCTCCGAAGCGCGGACTCCTCCGCCTGGGCCAACGCGGACGCCAGCCGCGCGGCCGTCAGTGACTTGACATGGATCGGACGCGGCCCCGCGCCGATCGCGTGGACGCGCTTTCCCCAGAACGCCTGGTCGCCCGCGAATGGAATCACGATGTTGGGAATTCCCGCGCGCAGGCCCGCGGCTGTTGTCCCCGCGCCGCCGTGATGGATGACCGCGTTGCAACGCGGCAGCAACCAATCATGCGGAGCGGACTCGAGGAAGAGCACATCGTCGGAGGAATCTCTCCCCTTCCATCCATCCCAACCTGTCAGGATAATCGCGCGTTGATCTGTGGTCCGAATCGCGTCCAACACTGAATCTGCGATGCGGTTCGATGCGCGATGAATCATGCTGCCAAATGTCACGCAGACGGGCGCGGGACCTGCCTCGAGGAAGCGCGTCAACTCCGCGGGCGGCTGATAGTCCGCGGGAGAGTCGAGGAAGAAGTAACCGACCACGTCCGCGCGGGTGGACGAATCACGCGCGGGCGGGAGAACCGTTGGGGAAACAGCGAACAGCAACGGGGTCGCGCGACGCGGCGGCTTTTCGTCGAAGGGCCAAAAAAGGTCGAACGAAAAAATGTCGGGGTGCTGTTTGCGCTGCTGGTTATATCCGCTGTTGCCGCCGTGCCAGAAAATTTGCGTATTCAGCCAGTGGCCAAAATAACTGAGCAGACCAGGAGGCAACGAAGAAAGCGCAACTGGTGGATATGCGCGTGTGGGCGCGAAGATGGGAAAAGTTTGAATCGAAACGTCGGGGATGCCGCGCATGTAGGCCAGCGAGTGCCCGCCCGTGGTGAACAAAAACGAATGGACGATGAGATCGGCATCGTCACAGGCCGCGAACGCAACGCGCGAGACCTCCAACGCGATGGCGTTGACGTAGTCGCGAATAGCGCTCACCATTTTCAAAGCGTTGTGACCCGCGTCGTTGAATCGTTTGCTGATCTCTTCGGGATCGCCTGCAAGAGGGACAAACGAAACGCCGTGTCCCGCGACAAAATCCGCAAAGCGATGCGGCGCGGCAAGTTTGACTTGATGACCGTTCTTTTGCAGTCCACGCGCTAATGCGATAAACGGTTGGATATCCCCGCGTGAGCCGTAGGTGAGGATCGTTATCTTCATTAACTACCAAACTACGTAACTATCGAACTACACAACTAACTCATTTCCTGTCGTCCCTGCAACGCGCGCAGGAGCGTACTTTGATCGGCATATTCCAGGTCGCCGCCCATCGGCAGGCCGCGCGCCAACCGCGTGACCTGAACACCGGACGCGCGCAACTGCTGTTGCAGGTACAGCGCCGTCGTGTCGCCTTCCATGCTGGGATTGGTCGCCAGGATCACTTCGCGTATTCCGCCGCGCATCACGCGTTCAATCAGTGGACGAATCTTGATATCGTCGGGACCGATGCCTTCGATGGGATTCAACACACCCTGCAAAACGTGATACTTGCCCTGATACGCGCCCATGCGCTCGAGCGCCAGCACATCCAGCGCGTCTTCCAGCACGCAGATGATGGACGCGTCCCGTTTGGGATTCTCACAAATCTCACAGCGTTCGCGTCCCGCTTCGGTGATGTTGAAGCACTCCGAACAAAATGCGATCTTGTCTTTCAGTCCCGTCAGTGCCTCGGCCAACTCGGACGAAAGCGACTCGTCGGCGCGCAGAAAATAAAACGCCAACCGCGAAGCAGACTTTGGCCCGATGCCTGGCAGACGCTCCAATGCATTAATTAAATTCTGAATAGGTTCAGGTAATAACATAGGTGTCTGGGTTAACGTTAAACGTTGAACGTTCAACGTTTAACGTCAAAACGGCAACCCGCCCGCCAGCGGACCCATCTTCTCAGCCGCGAGTTCGCGCGATTGGTCGAGCGCCATATTCACGGCAGATAAAACCAAATCCTGCAACATCTCGGCGTCCGCGTCTTTCAGCAGGTCGGGACTGATCTCGACCGCGCGGCACTTCTGGTCGCCCGTCATGGTGACCTTGATCGCGCCGCCGCCCGCGCTCGCGGTGACAGTCTCATCCGCGAGTTGCGCCTGCGCCTCTTCCATTTGTTTTTGCAGGCGCTGGATCTGCGCCATCATGCCACCTTGTCCACCTGCTCCGCCAACGGGACGATTGAAACCTTTTGCCATAAATAAGTTCTCCTTTTTCTGTACACGGATTACGCGGATTTCACGGATTCACACGGATTTTTTATTTCTTTATCCAATGCAGAGAGCCTTTGCGCTCATTGTCAAAAACTTTGCGTTTGAAGGTTGCGGATTTGCCAAAGTTTAATACATAACCAACTTCAATCTGTGTTGCTTTCAAGTAGTTAAGTAATTGCGCTTCGTGTTCCGCAACAATCATGCTCGTGGATTTCAGTTCCAGCATAATCAAACCATTGACAACCATATCTGCAAAAAACTCGCCAACCAATTGCCCACGAAAATAAACCTTAATCGGAACTTGTTCATCAACCTTCATCCCATCTTCGCGTAACGCGATGCCGAATGCTTTTTGATAGACCTTCTCGCTAAACCCAAATCCGAGCTCGTTATGCACAGCATAAAACACTTCAATAATTCTCTCGCTCAACTCCGCATGTTTCCCCTCAAACTTCCTCTTTTCGTTTTTGAAACGCGGCAGCATAGTATCGCCTCCCAAAAGATTAAATCAAGAAAAAATCCGTGTTCATCCGTGTAATC
>CAYJLS010000277.1:0-3184 GCA_964371065.1 uncultured Anaerolineaceae bacterium
GTTACCGCCAGCCTCTCCCGCGAATATTTCTCGTGGCGCTTCTCCACCATCACCTTGCGGATGCGATCCACCGTGTCCCAGACTTCGGCGAAGGTGGTGTAGAGCGGGGCGAGGCCGAGGCGGATGTTGTCGGGGGCGCGGAAGTCGGGGATGACGTTCATCTCCTCGATCAGCGCGCGGATGACGCGGTACGCGTCCGTGTGGCGGAGACTCACGTGCGAGCCGCGCCGCTCCGAGTCCCGCGGCGAGCCGAGTTCGAATCCGAGCGGGACGAGAATCGTGTCAGTCAGGTAGGTCAGGTAATTCGTCAGCAAAATGGACTTGCGTCGTACGCGCGCCAGCCCGGCGTCCAGGAGAGGATCGAGGGCGGAGTCGAGGGCGAGCATCGAGAGCATCGGCTGAGTCCCTGCGAGGAAACGGTTCATGCCGGGCGCGGGCGCGTAGTCCAGCCCGAAGGCGAACGGGTCTTTTTGTCCCCACCAACCCCAGAGCGGCGAGCGCGCCTGCTCCTGCCACTTTTTGTTGACGTATAAAAACGCGGGCGAGCCTGGACCGCCGTTGAGGTACTTGTAGGTGCAGCCGACCGCGAAGTCGGCGCCGCACGCGTCGAGTTCGATTGGCACAACGCCGACGGAGTGACAGAGGTCCCAGAGGACGAGCGCGCCTTTGCTGTGCGCCAGGTCGGTGATGCGTTGCATGTCGTAGAGGTAGCCGCTCTTGAAGGTGACGTGGGACAGGGTGACGAGCGCCGTTTCTTGGGTAATGGCGGATGCGAGTTCGTTGAGGTCGGGGGTGAGGCCGCCATCCTCTGAGCCAATGCGGATGATCTCATGATGACCGCCGAAAATTTGAGCCACACCCTGCAAAATATACAGATCGGACGGGAAGTTAAGTTGGTCGGTGATGATGCGCTTGCGGTCGGGGCGCAGACCGAGCGCGGCGGACGCGAGTTTGAACAGATCCACCGAAACCGTGTCGCTGACGATGACCTGTCCCTCCGCCGCGCCGATGAGACGCGCGATCTTCTCGCCGACGCGGACGGGCGCGTCCCACCAGCCTTTGTTCCAGCCGCGGATCAGGTCGCGGCCCCACTCGTCTTCGATGACGGCGCGGGCGCGTTCCGCCGAAGCCTTGGGGAGACGGCCAAGCGAATTCCCGTCCATGTAGAGCAGGTCGGGGTCAGCGATGACGAATTGCTCGCGGAAGGAGGCGAGTTCGTCCTGCGAGTCAAGCTCGAGGGCAAAGGAACGGGAGGGGGAGAAGGTTTGCATCATTACTCTTTTTAAACACAAAGGCCACGAAGGGGCACAAAGGAAATTCAGTAAATCACGAATTTGATTTCACACTTTGCCTAAGCCCGTCATTGCGAGCGGAGCGAAGCAATCCCCGCGTCTCCGAGGAGATTGCTTCGGGCGAGTACGCCCTCGCAATGACGGTGAAACCTAATTTAAGAAATCCTTCGGCTTTTCCTTCGTGTACTTTGTGTCCTTAGTGTTTAAGAATTTTTCTCAATCTTGCTCATCGCGTATTCCGCCAGCGCGGTGATGGTGAGACTCGGATTGACTCCAGGATTCGCAGGCATGATCGAGCCGTCAATGATGTACATGCCAGGGTAGTTGTGGACTTGGAAGTTTTCGTTCACCACGCCCTCGGACGCGTCGCGGCCGATCGGCGCGCCGCCGAGGATGTGGGCGGTGGTCGGCAGGCCGAGCAGGTTTTCGCCGATGGAGCCGAGCGCGATGCCGTTCGTCCGCGCCGCGAGGTCGCGCGTCAGTTCGTGCGATCCCGCCACCTGCGCGTTGATCTTGTAACCTGGCTCCTCCTCCGCCAGCAGTCCGCGGCGGAACAGGGTGAAGGCGCTCCGTCCCATGCGGAAGCGCATCCGCGTATCGGTGTTCTGCATCACCAGCAGGATGGTCGTGTTGTGCGCCCAGCCTGGCAGGAACATCGCCTTCGCAAAATCAATCGGGTGCGTGATGATCCAACCCAAGAATCGCAGGAGGCGCATCGGCACGCTCACGTCCGTGTCAATCAACGGCGCGGCCAGGAAGCGCATCAGCGACGACCCGTCGGGGTAGCGCACTGGCTCGACGCGCGTCACCTTGTCGTGGTTGTAAATGGACGAGATGCACACGCCCTCCGAATAGTTGACGTCCGACTTGCGCGCCAATGAGCCGAGCAGGGCCTCGGAGTTGGTCCGTACCATGTGACCGAGTTTCGGGGACAGATTCGGCAGGGACGTGTCGCGCAGACGGAGGAGCAGGCGCATCGTCCCGAGCACGCTCGCAGAGAAGATCACGTTATTTGCATATACTTTCGTTTTTTTCTTGAAAAGGGAAGTTGGATTGTGATATGTGATTTCATAACGTTCACCGTTTAACGTTAAACGTTGAACGTTTACGACTTCCGCTTCCGCAAGGATCTTCGCCCCGTTCTTTTCCGCAAAATAAAGATAATTTTTTGGGAGCGTGTTCTTGGAGTTGTAGCGGCAACCGACCATGCACGCGCCGCAGTGGATACAGCCCGTGCGCTCGGGACCCGCGCCACCGAAATACGGGTCAGGGACGGTCACGCCCGCTTCGCCGAGGAACACGCCCACGTCGGTGGCGCGGAAGGTCTGACCCATGCCGCGCGACTCGGCGATCTCGCGCAGGACGTTGTCCGCTTTCCAGAGTTTGGTGTTGCGCTCCACGCCGAGCATGTGTTGCGCCGTCTCGTAATGCGGACGGAGCGCCTGTCCCCACGCGATGGGGGTGTTCCAGGCGGGCGTCGTGAAGGTCTCGTCGTTGGGGACTTCCAGCACGTTGGAGTAGCCGAGACTGCCGCCGCCCACGCCCGCGCCGTGCAAGACCATCACACCCTTGAGGATGCTGATCTGCATGATGCCATGTGCACGCAAGGCGGGCATCCAAAGATATTTCCAGAATTGCCAGTTGGTTTTGGCGTACGTCTCTTCGGTGAAGCGCTTGCCCTTTTCGAGCACCAACACCGAATAGCCTTTTTCCGTCAACCGCATTGCGGCCACACTTCCCCCGAATCCAGAACCGACGATCACGTAATCGTAGATTTGTTCCATGTTTGTGCCCTCCGAGGCGAATTTGAGTGATTATACAACGTTGCGGTTGAAGTTTATTGATGGTATTCTTCGGCTCTCTGTGAAACGCTGTGGTTGAAATCTTTTGTA
>CAYJLS010000278.1:0-3175 GCA_964371065.1 uncultured Anaerolineaceae bacterium
ACGTGCGCGAGGAGTTGGAAGGCGGCGGCCAGTTTTTCGCGTCCCATGCGGTCGCGTTTCAAGCGGATCAGTGGGTGGTGGGCGGTCTTGTCCCAGATGACGCCGCGCACGAGGACGGGAAGAATCGCCGTCTCTGGCGCCATGCGGACGAAGACGCCGACGCTGTCGGTCCAGTTGTCCAGCGACTCGAGCGCGCCAGGATAAACATTTGGGTCGGGTTCGATCTCGCCCGCGGGGAAGGTGAGCGCCGCGCCGCCTGCGCGCAGGTGCGCGCTGACTTGTCGCACGAGGGTCATGCGCGCGGCAGGATCATCTTTCAGGTAGAAGAGTTGTTTCGATGTGTTGGGGAGCGCCATGAGGAACGGGCGGTCGAGGGCGATGATCTTCAAGCCGGGGCGGTCGAGGGCGGCGAACAGGGCGAGGGTGTCGGCCATGCCGGGGTGGTTGGATAAGACCAGGAAGGACGGGTGACGGGAGACGGGAGACGGGTGACGGAAAGCAGGCACATGTTCGAGACCGTAGACGCGCACCTCGCGGGTGTAGTTTCGCAACATCCCGCGCGCCGCGTCTGCCAGGCCGCGCGCACCGACGGCCGCGTCGAAGTCCAGCATGTGCGCGGCGAAGGTCCGCGCGGGGCGGAGGAAGAGTCCGCGCAACGTCCGCGCGAGGAGCGGGCGATCTTCCCAGCCGAAGGAGGCGACGAGATCGTCGAGGTTGATGCGGGTGAGGTGGTCGAGATTGGATGTCACCAAAAATTTCAGCGGATGGTGAGTTAATATGCGCCCTTGCCGCGAATTACAATCCAGACGGTACGCACCAGAATTTGAATATCCAGCCAGATGGAATAATTTTGAACGTAGTAAAGATCATCTTCGGTATGCAAGTGCATGGGCTTGTCACTGCGCCCATGGATTTGCCACCAGCCGGTTAATCCTTGCGGGATGGCAAAACGCTTCCGTTGCCAGGGTTGGTATTTTTCCACCAGGTAAGGCAATTCGGGGCGTGGGCCGACCAGGCTCATTGTGCCTCGAAGAACATTAAACAATTGAGGAAATTCATCGAAACTTAATCGCCGCAGGATGCTTCCGACGCGGGTAACACGCGGGTCATTTTGAAATTTGTGTACGATATTCCCTTTTCCATCTGGCTGTTCCACCTGGCGCCTAATCTGTTCAGCGTTTTTGACCATCGTGCGGAACTTATACATCGTAAACAAGCGTCCGTTTTCACCGACGCGTTTTTGCTTGAAAAGTATGGGCAAGCCGTCGTCCGACAAGATCAAAAGAGAGATCAGGCCCATGAGAGGCAATGCAAACAACATCATTAATATGCCGAAAACCAAATCAAAAATGCGCTTGATCATGCGTTGATTTTCCGATAATGCCGGGGCGCGCAGGTCGAGCATGGGGATATTTAAAAAGTCCTCTACTTTAGCGTGATGTAATGCAAATTGGAAGTAATCCGGAACCACCCAAACTTTCACCGGCAAATCCTGCAATTCCTGAACCAGTTGGTTAATTCGCTGATAAGCGCGAGTCGGCAAGGCAATTACCACATCGGTGACTTGATTGTTTTTTATCAGGGTGCGGGTATCGTCCAGGTTGCCCAGAATTTCCGGGTTGTTTTTCTTTTTTTGCTGGTTATCATCCAGAAAGCCGGTGAAATTTATATTTAAGTAAGCATGTTCGTTAATCCGATCCCGGATTTCCTGTCCAACCGGACCGGCTCCAAGGACCAAGATACGCTGCGTATGATCCATGGAGTTATTCCGACCCCAATATGATATGCGCGCCAGTATTCTCCAAAGCAGGAGGGTAACGTAGGTTATCAGAGCGAACGAGATAAACAGGAAACGGGAAGTGTCCCGGTATGTGAAATACAAGATTCCGGCCAATGTGATTCCCGCCAGAATTGAGCTCAAAGTCAGGTTCGTAAACTCATCCACAATCCGTAAATTTTTATGACCATCATAGACCGAAAAAAATATCATGATGGCAACCCATACTATCGGGAACAAAAAATAGACCGGCGGAGGCAAACTCTGCGGGGCGTCAATCGCCTTGATCATGCTTGTACTGAGAAGGGGCCGAATTTGCCCGGTCACCCACAACACGGTCAAGACGGAAATCCCATCCACGACCATTGAAAAAATTGCGAAGTTTATTGAAAAGCGTCTTAACATATTCTCACCCAATTACAGCCTGCGGCCAAATAGCTGCATCAAGATCAGAATCACAAAGCGCGGGTTTTGAACCAGATAGCGTCTCCACAGGCGGGTTGGCTCCTGTGAAAAGCGGAATAACCATTCCAAGCCACTGCGTTGCATCCAAAGCGGGGCCTGGCGTTTGGCCCCCGAGTGAAAGTCAAATGCCGCGCCGACCCCAAGCATGACGGCCTGTATTTTACCTCTATGCGCCGCCATCCAGCGTTCCTGTTTTGGGCAACCCAAACCAACAAATAGAATTTTGATTCCGGAGGCATTAACCGCGCGAATTACAGCCTGATCCTCTTCTGCGGTCAACGGGCGGAAGGGCGGACTATGATGGTACGCAATTTTCAGATTCGGGTATTTTTCTTTGAACGCCGCTATCAGTTGTTCCAGCGTTTTAGTTGAACTCCCATAAAAGCCTACGGCAATCTGTCGCATTGCCACAGCCTCAATAAGCTTTATGGTTAATTCAGGTCCATAAACGCGCGCCTGCTGCGGATAGCCCCGACAACGTAAAATCCAGACCAATGGAATACCGTCCGGAGTGACCAGATCGGCGGCATTAACCACACCCTGGAATTCGGGCGAGTCGTAAGCTTCCATCACTGTGTGGACATTGGCCACACATACATAGCGGCTTTCGCGCTGTTGCGCCCATTTAAGAACTTGCGTTGTGGCAGATTCATAGCTGGTGGGGTCAACGCGTGTGCCTAAGATGTTTTTTGTCATTGGTTTACAGAAATTGTCGGCAAAAAAATAATACGCAATTGTTTAACTTGAGTTTAGAGTTGGATAAAACAGAGAAAACCATTGTACACGGATACTAAAGTACGATGTGACACGGATTACGCGGAATCTCACGGATTTTTTAAGAAAAATCTGTCTAAATCTGTCGTATCCGTGAAATCCGTGTTCAGATTTTGGGCGTCATAAGAAACATATTTTTCTACTTTGTCAGACTCAGTA
>CAYJLS010000279.1:0-3171 GCA_964371065.1 uncultured Anaerolineaceae bacterium
GGATTGGTTGGGAGAGACGTTTGGGGGATGATTCGGAAGGCAGAAGGCAGAAAGCAGCGAACGGATGGTGAATGAAAAACCCCGGGATTTTATTTTTCCTGGGGTTTATTCTCGCCATGCTATAATCACGCTTTGTAAGGTTCGTCTTTTTCCAGAACCATCCGCATTTGACGGACTTCTTGATCTTTGAACTGCGAAACTGCTGTGCTATCGGGCAGGAAGTTTGTGATGAGCACTTCCTTGTTGATGACGCGCTCACTACCGTTTTTCTTCGCTTTCATCCCAGACGCCATTTGCACGGCGACAACGTAATTTTCGGGATACAGCACGCGCATTTCTGGAATATTGTACGAGGAAAGAATCCATTTGCACTCTGTTTTGTGTAGTCGCTCCGCCAGTTCTTGATGTTCTTTCCAATCGCGCATGTTGTGAAAATAGTTCGCGCCATTGTCGGGATAAGGCGGATCAATGTACATGACCGTGTTGGGCCGGTCATATCGGTCAAGGCAGGCGCGCCAGTCAAGGTTTTCGATGATGACGGTTTTTAGTCGGTCGTGAACGGGAGTAAGTCGTTGTTTGAGTGTTTCCAGCGCACCAATTAACCGGTTGCCATGTCCGCCATCGGAGATGCTGGTCTGGAAGCGAGGATATTTCAATTCTCCGCCCCAGCCCGCCATAATGACGTAGTAAAAAAGATGGGCGCGCTGAATGTCGGTGAGTTGTGTCGGGTCTAATTCTGCCAGTCGTTTGAATTCGGCGCGTGAGGCGAGCTCCCACTCGAATGAAGCGATAAGTTTTTCGGGTTTCTCTTTGATGACGCGGAAGAACGTGACGAGTTCCTGGTCAATGTCGTTTAGCACTTCCACATCGCTTGGCGGCTTGCCAAACAAAACCCAGGCCGCGCCAGAAAATAATTCAACGTAGCAGGTGTGTTTTGGTAATAATGGAATGATCTGCTTTCGCAGGCGCGATTTTCCGCCGACCCATTTGAAAGGGCTGTTGATCATTTCGTGTTCGCGGTCATTTGTTTTCATAAGGTAATCTTATCTGAAGTTTACTTCGATTTTTCTGAAAATGGACAAGCAAAGGTGAACAGAAGAACTCCGCTCACGTTGCTTTATAATGCCTTCATGGTAAAAGTCATTTCAGGAAATAGAATCGGGAGAGAGGGACGCCTCGGAATTGGGTGTTCGGCATTTGTCTTCGATGCCCAACGGGAAAAGGTTCTGCTTCTTCAAAGATCCGATGATGGAAAATGGGCTGTTCCCGGTGGGGCAATGATGGCAGGCGAGAGTCTTTCGGAGGCCTGTCAGAGGGAAGTGTTTGAAGAAACAGGGCTAAAGGTAATAGTCAATCGGTTGTTGAGTGTTTATACTTCTCCGCATCGCTTGTTAACTTATCCTGATGGGAATAAGTGGCAACCAGTCAATTTGCATTTTGAAGCCGAGATCGTGGAAGGGGAGTTGACTGTCAATCAGGGAGCCTCTGCAGTTGGCTTTTTCTCGTTTACCGAAACTGGCGGACTCGACATGCACGGAATGGACAGGATGCGCGTGCAGGACGGTTTCGCGGGAAAACCGGAAACAATCATTTATGACGATTACGATGTTTAGAACTTTATGATGCCATTCCTCTTGCGACTCTGGCGAAAGTTTCCGCTCTGGGCGCATATCCTCGCGTCGCGAATTGTACGGTCGAAATTCCGCGTGGCGGTCGCGGCAATGATCTTCGATGAGGAGGGACGGGTTCTGCTGTTCAAGCACACCTATCGAAAGTTTGAGTGGGGGATTCCTGCGGGGAGTCTTGAATACAATGAACAGCCTGAAAATGCAATTGTCCGCGAGATGCTTGAAGAGACAGGCATGCAGATTCAGGTTCAACAATTGTTGTTGGCTGATAGTTCCAAACAGGATCAGCATGTCAGTTTGATTTATCTGTGCAAAATTGCAGATGGTACGTTCAGGGAAAGCCTGGAAATATCTGAGATGAAGTATTTTGATGTCAATGATTTGCCGCCCATGCTATTTACAGAAAAAGGTTTGATCCGACGAGTTGCGGGGGTTTTGCGTCAAAAACCATGATGTGATTTTTTCTTTGCTTTATAATCACCCCACTCTATGCCATCTTTCCTCAACATTACCCTCGTCGCCCTCGGCGGCGCGTTGGGATCGGTCTCCCGCTATTTGCTCGGCACGTGGATTCAATCATCCAGTCAGAGCATTGACTTTCCCTACGGCACGCTCTAGGTCAACCTCATCGGCTGTTTTGTGATCGGTCTGCTCTCCCAACTAGCCGAAGCGCGTGGCGTGTTCACGCCAGAGATCCGTGCGTTGGTTTTCTTCGGCGTCCTCGGCGGGTTCACAACCTTTTCCTCTTTCGGGAATGACACGATCAACCTGCTCCGCGACGGTGAGACGGTCAATGCTTTGCTGAACATTGGCGCGAACGTGATCTTCGGTCTCGCGTTGGTGTGGCTCGGACACACGGTCGCATATTGGATTTGGAAATAGCGGTGGTCGAGTAGCCCCGTGCAGTTCGGAGCGTATCGAGACCACACCACTGGAGAAATCTATGCAACTTCCACAGGAAGGATATTTGCTCCGCATTCTCATCGGCGAAGCGGATAAATATGAACACAAGCCGCTCTACGAGTGGATCGTCCTGCAAGCGCGTGAGCAGGGACTGGCGGGTGCAACCGTTTTGCGCGGGATGATGGGCTTCGGCGCGAACACGCGCAAAATCCAAACTTTTCGCTTTGACACGCTCTCGGAAGACTTGCCAATCGTGATCGAGATCGTGGATACTCAGGAAAAACTGGAAAAATTCCTCGACTTGATCGAACCGCATATTGGAGCGGGGTTGGTAACCATGGAAAAAGCGCAAATTCGATTTTATAAGGCAGACAAAAAGTGAATTGGCTTGAAGTCTCTCTGATTGTGGACGGCGAACTCGCGGAAGCGGTGGCCGATGTTTTAGCACGCTTCGCGCCGAATGGCGTTGTCACCGAGAGCACGGGCGTCAAATTCCTCGATGAGGAAAATGAAGGCGTCGCGGTGGGGCCGATCAGCGTGCGCGCCTATCTCGAAGTCAACGACCAGCTCGAAGAGACGCGGCAAAAACTCGAAGAGTCGCTGTTCTATCTTGGGATGATCCAGCCCCTGCCCGCGCCCG
>CAYJLS010000280.1:0-3165 GCA_964371065.1 uncultured Anaerolineaceae bacterium
TGCGCTGAGGCGGGGATTTTAATCCCCCGCCGACGCGGGAAGTCGAGGTTTCGTTTGGGCATGATGGAATTATAATGGGTGAAGTCGCGAGGAGACAGATGATCATTGAAGTTGCAGAAATCATTGAACTGCTTACCAATTGTTCGACACCTGAACAGGTGTTGGCAATTCAGCCTTCTCCTCAACTTCAAGCGCGTGCGAGTGAATTGCTGGCGCGAAGCAAAGCGGGGAATATCACTACACAAGAAGAAGCCGAACTGGAAAGAATCTTGAATTTGGAACATCTTGTCCGCATGGCAAAAGCGCGGGCTTACCAGCAAAAGTAATTCATGCCCAACTTCTCCTCCTACCTCTCCCCTTTCTCCTGGCGCTATGGCAGTGACGAGATGCGCCGCCTGTGGAGCGAAGAACACAAGCGCCGACTGTGGCGTCGCATCTGGGTCGCGCTGGCTGAGACACAATCCGAGTTTGGCCTCGTTACGCAAGCGCAAGTCGAAGACTTGCGCTACCACATGGACGAGATCAACGTTGAACGCTCGCTCGCCATCGAAGCGGAAATTCACCACGACCTGATGGCCGAGGTCAAAGTTTTTGCGGAGCAATGTCCCGTCGGCGGGGGAGTCATCCACCTCGGCGCGACCTCGATGGACATCGAAGATAACGCCGACGCGCTCCGCATCCGCGCCGCACTCGATCTCGTTCTCGACTCGCTTGCCAAACTCCTCGTCCGCTTTGCCGACCTCATCGAGCAATACGCCGACACGCCCGTCATCGCCTTCACGCATCTCCAACCCGCCGAACCGACCACGCTCGGCTATCGTCTCGCCATGTACGCGCAGGATTTGCTCGAAGATTTCAAAGAGATTAGTGAGCAGAGAACAGAGATCAGGGGGAAGGGATTCAAGGGCGCAGTCGGCACCTCCGCGAGTTATGCTGAATTGCTTGGCGTAGATAAGCTTGCTGAATTCGAGTCGTGCCTCTCCGAAAAACTAGGTTTGCCTTTCTTCCCCATCGCCTCGCAGACCTATCCCCGCCGCCAGGATTTCACTGTCGTCAACGCGCTGGCCTCACTGGCCGCCTCGCTCCACAAATTCGCCTTCGACCTGCGCCTGCTCCAGTCCCCGCCCATCGGCGAACTCAGCGAGCCCTTCGGCTCGAAACAGGTCGGCTCGTCGGCCATGCCGTTCAAGCGCAATCCCATCCGCGCCGAGAAAATCGATTCCCTCGCCCGCTACCTTGCGACGCTTCCCCGTCTCGCCTGGGACAACGCCGCACATTCCCTCCTCGAGCGGACGCTGGACGACTCCGCCAACCGGCGCATTCTCCTGCCCGAAGCCTTCCTCGCCGCGGACGAAATCCTCCGCACCGCGCGTGACGTTTTGGCGGGCCTCCGTTTCGACGCGGACGCGGCCGCCCGCAACCTGGCGGTCTACGGTCCGTTCGCCGCGACCGAACGTCTGCTGATGAGCCTCGTCAAAGCGGGAGCAGACCGACAGTCCGCGCATGAAGCGATCCGCGCCCACAGTCTCGCCGCGTGGGACGCGATCCGCCATGCGGACGTGAATCCGCTGGTCGAGTCGCTCGTCCACGATGCGGAGTTGAAAAAGTTTTTGTCCGAGGCGGAGATGCGAAAAGTTTTGGATTACGCGGGCTACGTGGGCGACGCGCCAACGCGGGCGCGCGAACTTGCAAAAAAACTCCGAGGCTTGTGACCTCGGAGTTTTGCTTATTCCGCTCCGCCGCAAATTGGCAATTTGCGTTACATGTTGTAGAACAAATTGCCAATTTGTTCGATTTACGCCATCATCGTCAATCCCATGGCGTTGAGCATCTCCTCGTTGTTATCGAACTTGAATTCCTCCAACCCGCGCTTCTGTGCCTCTTCGGCTTCGACCGCCTCCAGCCGCTGGATGTCTTCCTTCGTGACAACAGGCTTGTCGAACCCGTGGATTCTGTCGGTCACCGCGTCTGTGTCCGCCGCGCTGGGGGAGAGTGTTTGCAAATATTGCCAGACCGCCTTCGAGGCGTTCGTGCCGTCCTTGCGCGCATAACCGACCAGCCCGTCGCTGGCTTTGCGCGACCAACCGCCGACGAAGACATCCTCGAAGGTGGACTCAAAAGAGATGCCTTCAATCGGGAAACGCGGATTCGGGTTCTTGACAAATTCGTTCCACTCCACCGGCAGTCCGAAGGACTCGTCCACTTTGTCGCCGATGGCGAAGACGACCGTCTCCACATCCAGCAGGCGTTTGACCCCCGTGCCGCGCGCTTTGGTCGCACCGTCCTTCAATGTGAGCGTGTTGTCTTCGAGTTCCAGTTGCGTGAGATAGCCGTTCGCATCGCCGAACATCTGCGTTGGCGAGGCGAGAAACTCGAAGCGAAAGCGTGTCTCGGAGACTTTCGTCTCGGCGCGCGGCAGGGCTTCCAAAATCGTGGCCTTGGCCGCCGCCGGGTCCTGCCCGACCGCCTGCATGATCGGCGCGACGCGCGCCAACTCGGCATCCAGCGCGGCGAGATCCAGGTTGGCGATGATATGCTCCATCTCCTTCTTGTCGAACTTGACCTCGGCCGGGCCGCGCCGCACGACCGCGATCACTTCCTCCACCTTCTGCTCGCGGATCAGGTAACAGGCGATATCCACCATTACATTGCCCGCGCCCACAACGGCGCAGCGTTTGCCGAAGCGATACGGCTTCTGCGCGAACGGCGGGAGTTTGTTGTAGAAGTAGACCACGTCCTTGGCATGATAGACGCCCGTGAACTGCTCGCCCGGCAGGCCGAGCCATTTCGTTCCCTGCGCGCCTGCCGTGACGAGAATGGCCTGGAAGCCGAGCGCGCGCAAATCGTCCAGCGAGAGATCGCCCTGCGCACCGACGGTCACGTTGCCGTAATAGTCAACATTTGGGTGGTCGAGTACGCCGCGAAACTGCTTGCGGAGTCCATTTTTCATGATGTGTTTGGTGGGGTAGATGCCGTACTCGGCCAGTCCGCCCGGTTTGATGTCGCGGTTGAACAGGACGACGCGCGCGCCTGCATTGGCAAGTTCGCGCGCGCCGAAAAGTCCGGCCGGGCCTGCGCCCACGATGGCGACGAAGTATTGGTTTTGCATGGTTTCACTTCCTCCTTCGAGAAGTCATTCGATAAGAACGCGCTGATTATAATCAG
>CAYJLS010000281.1:0-3143 GCA_964371065.1 uncultured Anaerolineaceae bacterium
GTCAGCAGTCCAACTGCTGACGGAAACACGGAACTTATTTTTACACAAGTCCTAAGGTAAAATTTACGCATGACCACCGCCTACGCTTGGGCGCCCGCCCCCGCGCACGAATATCCCGATCATCCCGAAAAGCCGGGTAGGCTGGCCGAACTCGAAGGCCGGCTCGACTCGTTCCACGCGCAACGATTGGAGGCCGCGCCCGCCACGCGCGACGAGATCGCGCGCGTCCACGCGCCGCGCATGATCGAGGGGGTGGAGGCGGCCTGCCGCGCGGGCGGCGGGATGATTGACTACGCCCCGACATTTGTGACGCCGACATCATTTGACGACGCCCTGCTCGCTTCGGGCGGGACCCTGGGCTGTTCGCGCGCGGTCTGGGCGGGTGAGGCGACCAACGCGTTCGCCATCGTCCGCCCGCCGGGGCATCATGCCGAACCCGCGCGGGCGATGGGATTCTGCCTGTTCAACAACATTGCCATCGCGGCGCGTGACCTGCTGGCGCGCGGCGCGGGGCGCGTGCTGGTGGCGGACTTCGACGCGCATCACGGCAACGGGACGCAGGCCGCGTTCCTTGAAGATGCGCGGCTGGCATACCTCTCGACTCACCAATGGGGCATCTATCCGGGGACAGGCCGCATGGACGACGCGCCGCACGCCAGGGGACGCCTCGTCAATGTGCCGCTTCCGGCTTACGCGGGCGACGCGTGTTTCGCGCAGATCGCAGAAAAAATTATCAAACCCACCGTAGAGTCATTTCGCCCGCAGATGATGTTGGTTTCGGCGGGATTTGATTCGCACTGGGACGATCCGCTCACGTCACTGGGACTTTCGAGCGCGGGGTTTTACGCGGTCTCGAAGCGGCTGGTGGAATTGGCCGAGGAATTTTGCGGCGGGAAAATCGTCTTTGTGTTGGAGGGCGGATACCGTCCGCGCAATGTGGCCAATGGCGCGGCGGCGGTCTTCGCGGCGCTGACGGGCGAGGCGTTTGTTGACCCCGGAGACAAGTCTCCGCACAGGGAACCGGACATCGCGAAGATGATGGAAGCAATTCGCGCCTGGCATGGATTTGGTTAAGGCGGAGTCCAACGAGTCCGTATTCGAGGGGCAGAGTCCAACGTCTCCAGTTGTTGACGTCTGCGACCATCCAAAGTCTGGAGACTTTGGAGTCCGTATTCGAGGGGCGGAGTCCAACGTCTCCAGACGTTGGCGCAAAGACTTTTGACTCCGTTTAATTTGGTTGCGGTACGCTTCGCGGAGTCGCGCCATGCAGTCGGTACAGCGAGATAATATCTCGCGCTACTCTCGCCGCAAACAAAATCCCGCAGGTTATTCGCCGTAATTAATCTCGGCTTTTCCCTACGGGACATTTGCGCACGATTCATCTTTCATCTTTCATCCTTTACTTCACCCCCACCACCTCGAATACATCTACGGGCTGGGTCTTGCCTTTCAAGGTCATCGCCGCGACGGGGCGCACTTCCACCTGTTTCTTGACGCGCTCGTAGGCCTCGCGGCTGATCAGGATCTGGTTGTTCGCCGAGTTTTCCTGGATGCGCTTGGCGATGTTGACGCTGTCGCTGATGGCGGTGTATTCCAGGCGTTTCTCGGTGCCGATCAGTCCCAGCACGGCCTCGCCGGTGTGGATGCCCGCGCCGAAGAACAGCCGTTCCTCGGGGGGCAGTTCCGTGTACAGGTTTTCCACCGAGGCGCGCATGGCCAGCGCGGCTTTCACGGCGCGCAAGGTGTGATCTGCCTGCGGGATGGGGGCGTTGAACCAGGCCATGATGGCGTCGCCCATAAACTTGTCAATCGTGCCTTCCTGCGAAAGCACGGCTTCCGCCATGGCGGCCAGGTAACGGTTCAGGATGGACACCAGTTTTTCGGGGGATTGTTTTTCGCTGAAACTGGTGAAGCCGCGGATGTCGGCAAAGATGGCGGTGATCTCGGCGCGCTTGCCGCCCAGTTGCAGCTGGTTCGGGTCGAGTTGGCGGATGACCGCCGGCGAGACCATGCGCTCGAACAGTCGGCGCTGGGCCTCGAGGTGTTTGCGCTCGGTCAGGTCGTCCAGCACGATGGCCAGTCCCTGGGTTATCTGCGCGGCGTCCTTGAGCGGCGACAGGTTGAAGCGCCAGTCCACGTTGCCGCGCTTGGGCAGGGTCGGGCTGAATTCCAGGTCCACCACCGATCGGTCGGTTTGGCGGACGGAGGCCAGGTGCGGGCGGATGGCCTCCGAAACGGGAGCCAGCGCCTCGTCCAGGTGATGGCCGAGCAGGTCCCGCGCGGCGTGTCCCAAAATCGTCTCGGCGGCGCGGTTGGCGAGTGTCACCTGTTCCTGCACGTCCGTGGTGATGACGCCGCTGGTGATGGAGGCGAAGACGTTTTCCATCAGGTTCTTCAGCCCGGTCACTTCGGCCAGCGTGTTTTTAAGGGAGGAGAACAGGCGCGCGTTTTCGATGGCCACCGCGGCCTGGTTGGCGAAGGCCGAGAGCAGGTCGCGTTCAGTCTCGCTGAAAATGCCGGCGCGGATGCGGTTGTCGGCGTAGATGACGCCGATCAGGTCGTTCTTCACTTTAAGCGGCACGCACAAAATGGAGCGCAGGTTGAAGGCGATGATGCTTTCCTGCCCGCTCAGGCGCGGGTCCTGCTGGGCGTTGGTGGTCAGGATGGCCTCGCCCGATTCCACCACTTTTTGGATGACCGTGTGGCTGATGGCCGACTCGGCGGGTTTGATGGATTCCTTTTCCCAGTTGCGCGCCACGCGCGTCACCAGGCTGCCTTTTTCATCCTTTAGCATCAGGAAGCCGCGCTCGGCGTGCGACAAGCCCACAATGTTGTCCATCACGATGCGCAGGACTTCACCCAATTCGAGTGTGGAGTTGACCACCTGCCCGATCTCCGTCAGCGCCAGCATGTGGCGGAATTGCGCTTCGGTGCTGGCGATGAGTTTGGCCAGGCGTTCAATTTCGCTGTCTGCCTGCGAAAGCCCTTCCAGCGCCTCGGGCGGGACTTCGTAACGCGCGGATTGCAAGGCGGCGCCCGTTTTTTGGATGACCTGGCGCAGGGCGGTCATCTGTTCGGTGAGGGCGATGGGTCGGGTTTGTTCGTTGTTCATAAGGTTTACCTGGGATTTCCAAATTTCTATT
>CAYJLS010000282.1:0-3077 GCA_964371065.1 uncultured Anaerolineaceae bacterium
GCCCGTCCACGCGCCGCCATCCACGCGATGCTGGACGCTTGCAACCCCAGAGAGGTTGTCGGTCGCGAATGCAGACAGGTCAACGGACGAGATATACCAACCGTTATCGCCATGTACGCCTGTGGCTGTTGTTGAGACAACTGGCTTCGTCGTGTCCACATAGACTTTTTGCGAGCCCACGGCCACATTCCCGGCCACGTCTTCCGCAACCATGCCTACGGTGTGGATGCCGTCTGCCAGCGTCAGCGATGGCGCATGAAGTCCGCCGCTGGACACTTCCGCAGACGCCACCCCGGAAGGCGTATCTGCCGCGCTTGTCGAAACGGTTACAGGGGAGACCCACCAGCCAGATGTGCCTGCCGTGCCTCCGATGTCCAGGAGTATTTGCGGCGGCGCTGTGTCGATTTTTATGGAGGAAGCGACGAGACCCTCGTTACCGGCCATGTCGCGGGCGCGGAAAAGGATGTTGGGATAAACGCCTGATCCGAGATTGAGGGGAACGGGGAACCAGTTTGTCCCGCCGTTCGTGGAAACCGTCGGAGACCCGTCCATACCGGATAGGGTGTCTGTGGCGGTCGCAGATAACTCAACGGGCGAGATATACCATCCGTTGTTGCCAGGTGTTCCGACGGAGGAGGCGGAGATGTCCGGCTTCACCGTGTCCACATGGAAAGTTAGCGAACCCGTGGCTGCATTCCCAGCCACGTCATAGGCGCGGAGGAGAATATTAAAAATGCCCGACCCAAGATTGAGGGAAGAAACCCAGGTTGCCCCGCCATCCTGGGATACAAGCGGAGAGCCGTCCACGCCGGACCCACTATCGGAGGCGGATGCAGACAATCCAACAGGCGAGATATACCAGCCATGGTTGCCCGCTGTGCCGCTTGCGATTCCATTCACGTCCGGCGGCGTCGTGTCCACCTTTGCGGATAGGGATCCCATCAGGGAACTATCGCCCCAGGATGACAGCGCCCAGAACGTGAAATCGTTTTGCCCTTGCGCCAGGGAAATGCTATGCGTCGCGCCGGAGTTCGAAAATCCAACTCCGTTGCGCGTGCCCTCGATGGCGGTGATCTGGTAGCCCGCCACCGGTTCATTTCCCGACAGCGACAGGCTGGGACTGGTATTGCACCAGCCATTATGCAGGTTGCAATTCAGGAGCGCGTCCGCGATGGTGGCAGGCGGGTATGTGACCAGTTCAGTTACGGTAATATCGCCTTTTTCGTAATACTCATAGCCATTGTTGGCGGCATTGCACGTTTGCTCTGTGCTAGGATAAGCCAGCCACCACTTGTCCTCCCCACAGGATGATTCCTGGGTCTTTACGTATTTCCACGTTCCATTCACGTTTTTACACTGACGCAGTGTGACATGGCATACGCTGTGGGTCACAGTGCGAGTGCGGTCAGGGCCGAGATAAGCAGCCAGGACCGACGTACCCACAACCGCGGCGATAAGAATAGAAACAATAAAGGGAAGATATTTTGCTTTCATGGGGATACCCTTACAAGTGGTTTTATGTGGGAATAGGATTCAGCGCGGAACGCTTTCACCCAGGCGATCTCACTCAAGATGATGAAAATCTCGCTCTCCTGCGCCTGATCCGGCAAGCGCCCCAACCAGGCGCGAAATCGGTTATCGAGTTGTCTGTCGAGAACCAGGCCATCTTTATTCAGGATACGCGCGTGTTCGTCCAGCCAACGAAAAAACATGGCGCGCTGTTTCACCGAGAAAGACCCGATACAGAAATTCATATAGGCGATTATGCTGTCCATGCTTATTGTCACCATAGCCTTGGTATCAACCTCCAGCGGGTGGATTTTGCGTATTCGCCGTAGCCTGCGACAATGCCTTCCTCGGCGCGGATGCGGACGAGCAAGGAAACCAGAAAAACCAGCGTCACAGCCACGTTCAACCGCGACGGCTGGACCGCGCACACGCCCAAACAGGAGAGCAGCTCCCCGGCGTACATTGGGTGACGCAGCCAGCGATACGGCCCGCACTGAACCAGTCCGCGATCCGTGGGTTCGATCGAGAACGAAAGTCCCAGGCTGGCCATGCCCCACATCGAGAGCAATAAGCCTGGCAGTCCCGCCCAGGCTTCGGGAGATTCAACTTGCAGGCCCATCGGAACAAAGACGGACAGCCAGGCCAGGCGGCGCATGGGAACCGGCGCCCTGCTCGATGCGGTGCGCGCGAAGACCAGCAGGCAGGCCGCCAGCGCGGACTGCGCGGCCAGGGGCAGGCCGAATCCGCCCTGCTCCAGGCGGACGAGAAAGAGAAAAACGAAAATGATCGCGCCCAAAATATTCATGCTAAAAAGACTCAAACACGCTGACCATCAACGGCACGAAGATCGCCAGCATGAACGGCACAAAGATATAGATCGAAATTGGAAAGAGCAATTTATTGCCCAACTGCTCCGCAGACCTGGCTACATCGGAGCGGTACTCGCGCGCCAGGCCGCGCGCCACCTCCCCCATCTGGCGGGGACCTTCGGCGCCCTTCGACGCCACCAGGTCGATCTGCCGGGCGAAGGCTTCGAGTTGCGGCATCCGGTAGCGCGTGAACTCCTCGACCAGCGCGCCCTCCAACAGGTCGCGCGAGAAGACCAAGCGTCCGGCCTGCTGCGCGCCCTGCACCACCCTGCGGATCAGGTTCCCGACCGGTCCCGGCAGGCTGGCGGCCCGCGCAACGGCTGTTTCCGCCGAGCCGCCCGCGCTCATCTCCGCCGCAATCAGCGCGGCCGCTTCCGGGAGCCCGCGCTTGACGGCCTCCCGAATATCGTTGGCGCGTCCGTGCAATTGCAGGTACGGGTAGTACGCGGCAATGGCGATGCCTGCCAGGTACATCGGGCTGACGGCGTTGAAAGCCAGCACATAGACGAGTCCCGCCGCGGCAAACAGGATAGACATGCCCAGCACGCTCCCAACCGTTTTCCCCTCGTACAGTCCGCCCAGCTGCGCCCACAGCAATTCGTGCTTCCACGCATCGAGGGACAAGCCGAGACGATCCACGATGGAGTCTCCGACCCGATCCGTGATGCCCCGGCGGTCCGCAGAAGCGAAACGCTCCAC
>CAYJLS010000283.1:0-3049 GCA_964371065.1 uncultured Anaerolineaceae bacterium
CCAGCGCGCGGGAGAGACGTTTCGTCGCATAAAACGATTCTACCTTAGAAACGCAAAAACTTCGGAAGCCTCTTCAGGTCATCCGTCCTTTGGCGAAAAAAAGAAGCAGGCTCATGTGTTGAATTGGCGCGGCAAAGTGACAGCCGCTTTGCTCTTTCCAGGTGAGCCAGGAAGCAAACGAAGTTTACGGTTCGCTGGTCGGCGGGCGCGGGTCAACCACCAATTTGATCGCCGTGCGGACTTTGTCCTCGATCTGCACGTCCACAAACTCCGGCACGCAGACCACGTCAATGCCGTCGAGTTTCAGGTACCCGGTCGCCAGCGCCAGCGCCTTGATCGCCTGGTTCACGGCGCCGGCCCCAATGGCCTGCACTTCCGCATGTTTGTGTTCACGGATCACCCCCGCAATTGCACCGGCCACGGCAGAGGTACGGGAGTTCGCAGAAACTTTGATCATATCCATGACAGCCTCCCAGCATCGAAGAAAGGGGCGATGCTTTTCACCCTGATTGTACAGAATTTTCCGAATCAATACAAGCAGTATATTTGTATATATCTCCATCATTAGTCGTCTTAGTAGGGGCTGTGGAAACTGTGGATAAACCCCCATTTGCCCCATCTATGGGTTGCCTATTCTCTTACCCCCCAAATACACGGTCAGGCAGGCGGACTTCCATACACACGCGTTTGTGAATACAACTCGGACAAAATCGGATAAGTCCGCGGGATGCAGACCCGTTTCCAGATTTTGGACTTGTCCCGGGCTACCCCCCATATCTGGCGGTCGCGCTCGCGTGACTTTTGGGCGGATTCTGCTTCGAGGAGGCTTTTTGTCCACACCGACGGGCGGTTATCCACAGTTTTCCGCGACTTATCCACAAAACAGGGGAAATCAGGGATACCCTATCTAATTTGCAAAGCCCTAAATGTGGCAGGTTCGCATAAGAACTAATATCCACTGTCCTGCGAAGTCCCCGAAGGGGGAGCGGAGGGCCGCGCTTTTCGTCCCGTAGTCGAAGGACGGGTAAACAAAGCAACAAGCGTTCACTGGTGTACTTGCCCTTCGACATTCCCTGCGGTCAGAGCGAAGAACACGCTCCTCCGCTCAGGACGGCGGTAACTAAATACTCATCGAGGTCTCCAGCCCGTTGGCCGAGGCGATCTCGTCCAGCAAAATCTCCACCTCATCCAGAAACTGATCCAGCCCCTGTACCTTTTCGCCGAAGGCCTCCCCGTCCAAACCCAGCAAGTGAATCGCGGCCTGCCACTCCTTGTTTTCCGTAGATGGCAGAACCAGCGCGGACAGAGTCCACGTGTGGAGCAACGGCCAAAGCGCCGTGATGCCGGGCATGGACTCGAAGGCCTTGCGATAATAACCCAGCCGCGCGGCGTGGATGCGCGCCTCTGCTTTGCCGCTGGACGCCGCGCCCAGGAACGCCGACTGCCAGGCGGGCAACCAGTCAGCGGGCAGGCCGCTTTCGACGCGGGATCCGCCCAAAAGTCCCGCGAGACCCGCCGCCATTTGCGGGCGGTCCGCCTGTTCGGCGCGCGTCGGAAAGTCGAGCAGGAGTCGCCGTTCGGCCAGCGGATTCCCGTTCAGCTCCGCCACCGCGCAGGCCGCGTGATAGACGGCCTTGAGATAATGCGCCACTTCCTGCGGGCCGGTGGTTTCGCCCGTTTCGAGCAGGTCGCTCCAACAGCCGCGCCCGTGCGCGAGCAGTGTGCGGCAACGTTGGAGGGTGAGCGTGGGCGCGTGGAACTCGAAGCCGGCGCGCACCGCCGCCTGCACGAAGTCGAAAAACTTTTCGCGTTCGTAGAGCAACATGGGGTTGTAGACTTCGGGGCCGAGCCACGGGTTGACGCGCAGTTCGCGGGCCGGGGTGTATTCGGCGCGGGCGTGGTAGGTGATGTCGAGGTGGAAGTCGCCGGTGAGTTTGACGATCTCGCGCGTGCGCGGCGGTTTGGAGGCGGTGACGAAGACGATGTCAATGTCGGTCACGCCGCCGATGAAAGGATCGTCGCCGAGCAGCGAGCCGATCAGGTAGGCCGCCACGATGTCCTTGTTGTCGAAGGCGCGCGTTTTGGCGTTTTCTTTGGCGAGGCGGATCAGGGTTTCGCGGGTGACGCGCATGATTGCTCCAGAAGAAGAAAAATTAAACACAACCCACAGGGTGCTTCGCGAAGGACACGAAGTCCACAAAGGGGATACGAGTGAAATTTTATCGTGTTTTTCCTTTGTGTCCTTCGTGGTTAAAAATGTTTTCTAACTTTTCATCGGCAGGCTGGGCTGGTAGGGCGACAGTCCCAGTGTTTCGCGGATTTTGTTCTCGACCTGTTTCAAATCGTCGGGGTTCTGCACGATGTTGATGTTGTTCGTGTCTATGGTGAGCACTGGCGTGTGATCGTAGGGCATGACGAAGAATTCATCGTAGGCGTTATTCAACTCGTCAATGTAACCGCGCTCCATGTTGCGTTCGTACGTGCGGTCGCGCAGGGCGATGCGTTGCATCAGCACGTCCGTGTCTGCCCGCAGGTAGACCAGCAAATCGGGGAGCGGAATCTTTTCCGCCAGCGCCTCGTGCACCCGGCGATACATTTCCAACTCGTCGCCTTGCAGGTTGATGCGGGCGAAGAGCGCGTCCTTGGCAAAGGTGTAATCCGAAAGCAGGTTTTTGCCGGTCGCCACTGCCTCCGTCACGCCGCGGCGTTGCTGGTGATAACGGGAAAGCAAAAAGAAGATCTGGGTTTGAAAGGCGTAACGCGCCCGGTCGCCGTAAAAATCGGAGAGGAACGGGTTCTCCTCGAACACTTCCAGCAAAATCTCCGCCTCGAACGCGGACTGCAACAGGCGCGCCAGGGTGGTCTTGCCGACGCCGATGACTCCTTCGATGGCAACGTACATGCTCGCGCTCCGACAGTGGGATGGGGCAAGCATACCATAAGTATTGCGTGTTGCGTGTTGCGTAACCTCGTTCCCAAACCTGTACACGGATAACACGGTGCGCCAAGCGAAACTTGGCGTTTCTTGCAGGGTGAAAGACCCTGTCGA
>CAYJLS010000284.1:0-3016 GCA_964371065.1 uncultured Anaerolineaceae bacterium
ATCCGCCCGACGCCAGGAAGCGCCGCTATAGCGCAATTTTTCATCTACTGAGTATTGGTTTTAGAGCTGGTAGAGTTCACCGTACTTGGTTTTGAGATAGTGAATATACGGCTGGATGGTCAGGTCGCGACCCGTCACTTTTTGGACAAGTTCGGGCGCGGTGAACTTGCGTCCGTGGCGGTAGATGTTCTGGATGAGCCAGTTATGCAGGGTGTCGAACTTGCCCTGTTTCATCTCGTCCGGGATTTCGGGATGCGCCTTGAGGGCTTCGGCGTAAAACAGCGCGCCCATCACATTGCCGAGGGTGTATCCCTGGAATGCGCCGCCGATGATGCCGGCATACCAATGTACGTCCTGCAAGACGCCGTCGCGGTCGTCGGGCGGGACCACCCCGAAGTCATGCTCGAAGCGCTCGTGCCAGGCCTCGGGCAGGTCATGGATGGAGAGCGTCCCCTCGAGCAGTTGCAGTTCAAAGTCGAGTCGCAACATGACGTGCAGGTTGTAGGTCACCTCGTCCGCGTCGGTGCGGATGAGGGATTTCTCGACCTTGTTGATAGCGCGATAGAACGTGTCGAGCGAGACGCCGCGAAGTTGTTCGGGGAATTGGGACTGCAATTTGGGGAAGAAATATTCCCAGAAGCCGCGGCTGCGCCCGACGACATTTTCCCACAGCCGCGACTGACTCTCGTGGACACCGGCGCTCGTCCCACCCGCGAGCGGGGTGCCCTCGTAGGCGGGATCGTTGCCCTGTTCGTACATGGCGTGACCCGACTCATGGATGTTACTGAACAGCAACTCGCCGAGGAAATCCTCTTTGACGCGCGTGGTGATGCGGACGTCGCCGATGGAGAAAGAGGTCATGAAGGGATGGTGGGTCTTGTCCACGCGGCCGCGCTCGAAATCGTAGCCCAACTGCTTGACGATCTCCGCGCCGAACTTGAGTTGCTCCGCTTCGGGAAAATGTTTTCGCAGGCAGGAATCGTCCGCCGGAGTTTGCGAAGTGATGGCCTTGACGATGGGAACCAACTCGGCGCGCAGTTCCGCGAACAGGGCGCGGACGGAGGAAGCCTTCATGCCAAAATCCGCGAAGTCAATCAGCGGGTCGGCGATGTGCTCGTAGCCGGGGAAGAAGTCCGCCAGTTTGCGGCTCAGGTCGAGGGTCCGCTCGAGGTTCGGGCGGACGCGGGCGAAGTCGTCCGCGGGACGCGCCTCGGTCCACATCTGGTAGGTCTCCGCGGCGTGGATGTTCAACTCTGCCAGAAAACCGGGCGGGACCTTGAGGGCGCGTTCGTAGTCGCGGCGCGTCACGCGGATCAGGCTGGCGTCGTCCGAGTCGAAGGGCTGGCTTTCCTCGTATTTTGTCAATTGATCGAGGAGCTTGCCGACCTTTTTGTCAATGAATTTTTCCTGCGACACTTTGGCGAGGGTTGCCATCTGGCGGCCGCGGGCGGGAGCGCCGCCCGAAGGCATGTACGTGGCCTGGTCCCAGCCAAGCACGGCCGCGGCGTTGTTCAGGTCACTGACTTCGGCGAGCAGGGATTTGAGTTCGGTGAGTTTTGTCTGGTAATCCATGGGAGCCTCTTATTAAGGGAATGGGGACGGTGAATCGTTCCTATTGTATCGCAACCCGTGATGCTATAATAGGAGTCATGAACGCCGATGAAATCCGTTTTCACTTGCGCGGACGTTGGAAAGCCGTTGAGGAGATCGAACGGGAGGAGTTGCGCGCCACCACAATCAGGCAGAACTGGGTCAAACTCAATCAGATTATGCTCCGCGCCGGGCGGCTGAAACTATCGCGGAACGATAATGATGACGAAATGGAAGTATTTTTGCGTTGGGCAATGCTAAAGGAAAATTATGAAGCTTCCAGAAAATCTACAGCCCTATCGTGAACCCCTGGAATCGTTGCAGAATCTGATTGCCCGTTTTAATCACAAAGGCGTGGTCATTGGCGGGATTGCTGTCGGCGTTCTGGGAAAAGCCCGATTCACGGAAGACCTCGATGCCATGTTCCTGCTTTCCACGCAGGATATTCCACATTTTCTGGAAGAAGCAAAACAGGAAGGGATAGAACCCCGGGTTGAAAACGCAGTGGAATTTGCGAAGAAAAAGCGCGTTCTTCTCCTGCGTCACACGATTACAGAAACCGACATAGATATCTCGATGGGAATCATGCCTCTTGAGGAGGAGATCGTTGAGCGCAGTTCTGTTCATGAGTTCGATGACACTCTCCAGGTGCGCCTGCCCACGCCTGAGGATTTGATTATCATGAAAGCCATTGCCCACCGCCCAAAGGATATGGAGGATATTCGAACTCTCGCGGCAAAATATCAAAACCTGAACATTCCGCGCATCGAGCGCTGGGTTAAAGATTACGCGGAACTTTTGTATGCGCCCGATTTGTGGGAGGAGATCAGGAAAATTTTGGAAGCGGAAGAATAAACCGTCGAGAGAGGGATTTCGAGCAACTATGCCTTCAATCCCTCCACCGCGAGAATCTCGCGCCGCACAAACCAAAGCGGGACAATCCCAAACACCCCAAACGACATATCTATCAGCATCCAGAACAGCGGGATGCCGCGCAACGAACCGAGAAGAATAGTCCAGGGAATGATGAGAATGCAGGCGATCATCCCAAACTCGATCACCCAGATATTCTTCACCGGGTCGCGCAATGGACCGATGAACGCAATTGCAATCACGATATGGGCAAAGGCCAGCCAGTCGGTCCCGTAAGCCAGAAAGGGATATTGACCATAGCCTGTTTGTACGCCTTCGTTGACGCGACTAATCCATTCCGCCATGCGCGGCAATATTGAGCCGATGGCGCTTTCGGGACCGGCAAGCCGATTCAGGATAGTCAATTCCCATTGAAGCGGAATAGCCGTGATGCCGCTGGCGGTCAGGGCAAGGATGAAAAAGACGAGCAGTGCGCGAACGCGGACCATTCGGGATTGTGTGATGTTCATCGTTGGCCTCCGATTGAGTTTTTCCCAGAATAACAAACTGGAGG
>CAYJLS010000285.1:0-1796 GCA_964371065.1 uncultured Anaerolineaceae bacterium
CTTTGAATCAAAAAGATGCCAGCGGACAAATCCACTGGCATCTTTGTTATCTCAACCTCACTTTACAACCCCGCCTTCGTCAGCATCCTTTCAATCGCGCCTGCCGTGATCTGATGGTGACGCGGCTTCACGCGTTCAAACAGGGGACGGGCATGCGCGCGCGACCACTCCGTTTGGATCAGCGCGCGAAAGATGGGCAGGATGTACAACATGCGCCCGATCTTTTCCGCGTAGGCTTCCACGCGCGGCAGGATCTGCCGGTAGCCGCTGGCAATGCAGGCGGCATAGAAAAACGAGAAATACGCGGCGTCATTCCATTTCTCGAGGTTGAGAATCTTCTCGAAATAGGGACAGTCGTTGACCGGGATGCTGGCGGGCAACCCTTGCAGGAAGGATTTGACCTGGTCGCCGCGCCAATTTTCCACCTGCGTCCGCGTCGGACGCGTCCCCCGCTGGTAGGCCTGTAAAACCGCCTGGACATCCTCATACAAATGCGACTGCGGCTGGCGCCAGCCTGCGGGCATGCCCGGTTCGTACACCCACTGGCGCACTTCCACTTTTTCAAAGACCTCGGGCAACTCCGCCTTCATAAAATCGAGGAACATCTCGGTCGTGATGGACTGGAATTTGAAACGCTTCATATATTTCTGAATGAACGCGTCGAAGCGTTTGCGTCCCACAACGCGCTCACACTCCTGCAAAAAGAAACAACCCTTGTGATACGGAATGCCGAATGCGCCGGAATCAGAATCCGCGGAGTCCGCCCGTTTCAGGCAGGTCTGCGGCGAGTCCATGCCGATGCGTCCCATGGTTTCCATGATCTCGCGCGCGTGGAAGACCGCGCTCAGGTCGGTGGCTTCCTTGCCTTCCAGCACTTCGGAGATGCGCGTCTCGGCGTACGTTGTCCAACCCTCGTTCAGCCAGAAATCCTGCCAGGTGGCGTTGGTGACCAAATTCCCCGTCCAGGCATGCGCGAGTTCGTGCGTGATCAGCGAAGTCTGTCCGCGCGTGCCGAGGATCGCGGTCGGCGTCAGGAACGTCAGGCGCGGGTTTTCCATCCCGCCGAACGGGAACGAGGGCGGGAGCACCAGCAAGTCATAGCGCCCCCACAGGTACGGTCCCAGCAACTTCTCGGCCTCGTTCATCCGGGACTCGTTCTCGGCGAACTCCCAGGCCGCAGCCTCGATGATCTGCGGCTCGGCATAAATCCCCGTGCGCGGCCCCAACTTACGGAAGACGAGATGCCCGACTCCCAACGCGAACAAATAGGATGGGATGGGCTGGGGCATCTTGAACTTGAAGACGGACGCCTCGCTGCTTTCCTGACCTTTGACCTGTTCCGCCGCCACGACCGCGATCAGCCCTTTGGGGACTTCCACCTCCGCCGAAAACGTGAAGCGCACCGACGGTGTATCCTGGCAGGGAAAGACACTGCGCGCGTGGATGTTCTGGCACTGGCTATAAAGGAACGGATGCTCCCCGCCCAGCGTTTGCGCGGCGTTCAGCCATTGTAAAGCGGTCGCGTCGGGCGAGGTGCGGAACTCCAAAGTGAAACTCGCGTCGCCATCCAGGCCTTTCAAATGCAGGCGCGCACCCAGGGATTCATCCTGGGGTTCGAACTCCCACTTTAACGCGCGCCCATTGACGTGCGCTTTTTGCAGGTCAATCTTGTAGGTATCCAGAAACAGCGGCCCGCGGCGCGGCGCATCCAGTTGATAGGTGGCTTGGATGCCAAGCGTGCGCGTATCGAAATCCGTTTGAATGTGAAAATCAATGTGCTGAATCCGCCCCTGGGA
>CAYJLS010000285.1:1896-3010 GCA_964371065.1 uncultured Anaerolineaceae bacterium
CTATTTTACCGCGTTGATGAAATCCGCGAACAACCCGTAGGCGGTTTCATCGGGGCCGCCCTTCATGCCGGGGCGCTCGGAGACCGAGACGGAGTAATCGGGCAGAACATCCGTGCGGAAGGTGAGACCGGTGGAGGATCCCATCGTCCCATACAGCGGCGAGGACGGCTCAACCAGTTCCGGCGCGACGCGCGCCCGCACCGAATCCCCGTCCCGTTCCGCGGACGCGACCAGTTTCCAGCGTCTCCTCTGGACTTTGGCCTGTTGTACCATTTCGGGTGTGATGCCGCGGATTCCCGTCCGATCCACCTGCTGAGGCTTGAGTGGCGTCTTCATCAACACCGTCGCCAGCGCGGCCACTTTGATGGACGCGTCCCAGCCGTCCACGTCGCCCGAGGGATCAGCCTCCGCGATGCCGATGTTCTGGCAATACTTCACGGCCTGGTCGAAGGTCTCGCCGTCTTCCATGCGCGACAGGATGATATTCGTGGTGGCGTTGATGATACCCTTGAACGAGATCAACTCCGCGGTGGGCATGGCCTCGCGAAAGGTGGAAAACAACGGCGTGCCGCCCAGCACCGTTGACTCGAATAAAAACTTTCTGCCTTTGGATTTGGCGAGCGCGGTCAACTCCTGATAGCCATGCACCACCGTCCCCTTGTTGGCCGTGCTGACGTGCATCCCCGCGTCTAACGCGGCGCGCACGTGGTCAATGGCGGGCTGGCCGGTCTCGTAGTTGACGGGAGAATTCTCGAACATGAAGTCGGCGGAAGAGTGTTGGATGACAGAGAGGGAGTCGGTGATTGGTAATTGGTAAGCGGTAAGTGGCGTGATGGATTGTCCGCGTTCGACAAGGGCAAGTGCCTGGTCGAGATCGAGTCCATTCGGATTGACGGCGAAACCATGCTTTCCTGTGGCGATGCCCGTCACCGAGAACGTGATGCCGTAATCCTGTTCAAGAACGGCCTGCTTGCGCGTGAGCAGTCGCGCCAGCGAACGGGCGACGTTTCCAAAACCGATGAAGGCGAGGTTGATGCGCATGGGGTCTCCTGATTATTTTCCGTCATTGCGAGGGTGTTCTTCCCAAAGCGACTTAATTAAAACACACTTAAAA
>CAYJLS010000286.1:0-3001 GCA_964371065.1 uncultured Anaerolineaceae bacterium
GCGGCGTATAACTCCTCAGAATAAAGGAGCCTGAATGGAAAACAACTCGCAAACCAAACCCTCGCTCGTCATGGCCATCGCACTGATGACGCTCGTCAACGGCATCTTCAACCTCATCTGGGGCGTCAGCCTCATCGGCGGCACGTTCGGTCTTAGCCTGCTGTGCTTCCCCGTGCCGCTCTTCCCCATCATCCTGGGCGGATTCGAAATCGCCTACGCCATCAAATTGCTGGACAACCCGCCCCAACCCGTCCAGCCTTCGCAGACTATCGCCATTTTGGAAATCGTGGCGGTGTTGGTGGGCAACGTTTTCTCGATGGTGGTCGGCATCCTCGTGCTGATCTTCTACAACGACTCGGCGGTGAAGGATTACTTCGCGCGGCTAAACGGGACTCAGACCCCGCCTCGCGCGACCCCCGCGCCGGTTCTCCCGCCCCCAGCGGAATCCACGCCCGAGCCGTCCGCGCCCGCCTCCCCCGTCGAGCCGGATGCGCCGAAGCGCCGCCCGCGCAAGGTGGCGTAAAAGCCCCTGTTCTCCCGCAGTTGAACTGCGGGAGAACAGGAAACCGGTGACGTTTGTCCCTTGACTTCATCCTCCCTGCCCCTTAGAATCAAATCAATTGAACGGGTTGCAGGGAAGAGACTCTTCTCCCACGTAGTAGCGACTCCGCGTAGCGCCCTGTAAGGGTCAGTCGTTCGGACGAATAAATTCGTTACTACATAGTTGAGCGCCGAAGGTGCAAATCTGGATCAGGCGAAACCAGACGAAACTCTCAGGCAAAAGGACCCTGCTCCCGAATCTCTCTGGAAAGATTGTTCTTCAGCAGTTCAACTGCTGAAGCAACGACACCGACGGTGAAAGTTTAGTTCGATAGTTTGGTAGTTCGATAGTTAGGTAGTTGGGAAACTACGTAACTACAAAACTACCCAACTACAAAACTAAATGAATCTCTCAGGTCAAACTACAGAGGACGCGCAATTCTATAATTGCACGTCCTCTTTTGATTCGCCAACATCTCGTTTGTTATAGGAGAAATAAAAACATGAACACCCCTGCCAATCTGAAATACACCAAATCCGATGAATGGTTCGACCCTGCCAGCGGCGCGATGGGACTGACCGATTACGCCCAGTCGCAACTCTCCGATATCGTCTTCCTCGAACTGCTCGTCGAAGCCGGCGACACGGTCGAAGCCGGCAAGCCGATCGCTTCGATCGAGTCGGTCAAAGCCTCGGCGGAGATCTATGCCTCCGCTGGCGGAAAAGTCGCGGCGGTCAACAAGGCGCTGTCCGACAAGCCCGAGACGCTCAACAGCGATCCATTTGGCGAAGGCTGGATGGTCAAAGTGGAAGGCGGCGTGCCGGGTGAGGTGATGGACTCCGCCGCGTACGTGGCCTATTGCGAGAGTCGCGCGCACTAACCAGTAATCAGTGTTCAGTAATCAGTCATCAGTGAATTCAACTGAAAACTGATCACTGATAACTGATAACTGGAGTTCCCATGACCTACATCCCCATCTCTCCCACTGAGCGGGATGCGATGCTCAAGACCATCGGCGTCAAGAACCTGGACGACCTGTTCAAGGATGTCCCCGCCAAGCATCGCTTTCCCGAACTCGACCTGCCCCCCGCGCTAACCGAAATGGAAGCCGCGATGGAATTGCAGGAACTGGCCGATTCGAACGAATCCACGCGTGACTTAATTTCCTTCCTCGGCGCGGGCGCGTACAACCACTACATTCCCGCGGTGATTGACCACATGCTGAGGCGCGGCGAGTTCTACACCGCTTACACACCCTACCAGCCCGAAATCTCGCAAGGGACTCTGCAGGGAATCTTCGAGTACCAGTCGCTGATGACCGCGCTGACCGGCATGGAGGTCTCGAATGCCTCGCACTACGATGGCGCCACCGCCGCGGCGGAAGCCGTCAACCTGGCCTACGCCCAGTTCCGCGGCAAACGGACGAAGGTAGTCGTTTCCCCCTCCGTCCACCCGCAGTACCGCGCCGTCATCCGCACGTACACCCAGGGCATGGGCGTGGAAGTGGCCGGTGAAACGGGAACAGACCTCGAGTCCGGCCCCGAAGCGTTGACCAGTCTCATTGACGACAACACCATGCTCGTCATCGTCCAGTTCCCCGATTTCTTTGGCCGCATTTACGACTACACCAAACTGATCGAAGCCGCGCACGGCAAGGGCGCGCTCGTCTGCGTGGTTGCCAACCCGACCGCGCTGGCGATGCTGAAAACGCCCGGCGAAATAGGCGCGGACGTGGTTGTCGGTGACGGCCAGCCGCTGGGACTTCCGATGTGGTTCGGGGGTCCCTCGCTCGGCTTCTTCACCACCAGCAAAAAATACGTCCACAAAATGGCGGGACGACTCGTCGGCGAGACCGTGGATAACCGCGGCCAGCGCGCCTACGTGCTCACCCTCACCGCCCGCGAGCAACACATCAAACGCGAGCGCGCCACCTCCAACATTTGCTCGAACCAGGGATTGCTCGCGCTCGGCGCGGCCATCTACATGTCTGTGCTCGGAAAGACCGGCATGAAGCAGGTCGCCGATTTGTGCTATCAAAAGGCGCACTACGCCGCCGAGCAACTGAGCAAAATCCCCGGCTTCGGCCTGTGCTTCAGCGACCCGTTCTTCCACGAATTTTCGCTGTGCTGTCCGAAGCCCGCCGCGGAAATCAACGCGCACCTGCTCGATCACGGCATCCTCGGCGGCTACGACCTGAGCCAGGATTATCCCAGCCTGCCCAACCACATGCTCATCGCCGTCACGGAAATGAACTCGAAGGAAGAAATTGACATGCTGGTGGAAGTCCTCGCGGAGGTGAGCCATGACTAGCCCTACGATTGTCGAACCGACTATCTTTGACTTGTCCTCGCCCGGGCGGACAGGCGTGACCTTCCCCGCTTCGGACGTCCCCGCGGCTGGTCTGCCTCCCAAAGGTTTGCTACGCCCAGACCTGCCCCTGCCCGAACTCGCCGAAGTGGA
>CAYJLS010000287.1:0-2926 GCA_964371065.1 uncultured Anaerolineaceae bacterium
ACCTCCTCGGTTGAATTGCGGGCGGGATTATACCTCGGTTAAACGGCAACCGGCCAAACCTCGGCCGGCTGCGGATTGTGTTTTGGGGTCTGGCGCTGCGGTACGGTATGCTTCAATGGTGAGCGTTGTCCCCGCGCTAACAATGACGGTATTGCCGCTACCTGAATATGATAGGTAACCATACGGTGGAATTTTTTACTGTGAAAGAAACCAATTGAGAATCCTGAAGGATGCTGGAGACAAAATCGTAAACCAGCACCTGAATATTATAGGTACCCTGCGGGCTGCCCACCGGAACATTTAAATTCACCAAAACTGAGTCGTTGGATGCGCCTATTACTGTATGATTAACGCTGGTTCCATCCAGGATTTGGCCGCTCGAGTTGCGCAGGTTGATTTCCGTGCGCAAACTTTGGGAGGCCAGGCTCGTATCAACTTCGACAGTGATCTGTACGGCGCTTCCAGGCGAATATGCGGATTTGTCAAGATTCGCGGCGCGGATGAACGCAGTGCCGCCTTGATCGTTGAGAACCAGCTGGCCCCAGTCTGTTTTGACTGCCAGATTCAACCCGGTAGTATCAATGTTAATTCGCACCAGGTTGTCCCCAGTTGCAACCCAGGCCGGGTCAATCGAAAGGGTTGTCGTGGACCAGGCCTCGTTGACACCGACCAGGATACCGGCGTAGTTATTGTTAAAGTACACCTGATCCACTTCGCCGGAGTTCTCGTCCACGTCCCAGTTTAGCAGCAGCAGATCCGCGCTGGTGACGCCGGTTGCATCTGGGACATTGATGGTGAATTCAATGGGCTGGAGCGGGGAATTATTGTAAAGATAGGTATCCAGGTCGCAGTCGCCCACGCCGCTGCCCGCGTTATTCTGGTTGTCGCGTGTGGTAAACAAGGGGCTATTGGGTTCGCCGGGACATGAAGTATTCACAAACAGATTCAAGGTACCGCCCGTAGAGGCGCCCCCAAAGCCGGCGGCTTCGAGGAAGTAAGGCACACCCGCCTGCACAACCGCGTTGATCTGGGATTGAATCCCAAAAGTGGCGTCGTCATTGCAAGCCACGTTGATCAGACTTCCACGAACTCCTTTCCAGAGCGCCAGCATGGTGTCGTAGCTGCTGGTTTTTGTTGTGGCGGTTAGCGTACCATCCACTAATGGGGTAAAACTGTACCAAACTGAGCGCGAACCCTGAGTCAGGCTGCCGCAAGGAAATATCGGATCGTCTAGCGCAGTGGTTGCTGTAGTGGTATCCTGTGTGTTGGCGTAGTAGGGCAGGCTGGTGATGAATATGGAAGTATCGAAATCATCATTGCTGGGGGGGGATAAAGCCGGGTTGTTTTTTGCAAACTGCTCCGTGGAGGCGGCATCCGCGGCCTGCGCGCGCGCGCCCGGTAAATTTCCAGGGCCAAAGGCGGAAAGAATTAACCCAAGCAGCATGATCCCATGCAGGGTTTTGCGTGTACATTTCATAACGCGGTCTCCAGCCGCAACCAAAGTGACCGTCATTGCGAGGAGGGCGTTCTTCCCGACGAAGCAATCCCCTCGCCTGCCAGGAGATTGTTTCGGGAAGAACACCCTCGCAATGACGCCTGTAAAAGATTTGCGCGAACAAGGCAAATGTTGAGCGGTAATACTATAACCTTACTGGTTGAACTCAATCTCCGGGCTGATGACCGCGTCGTAGTTCTGGCTGTCGAAGTATTTGACGACCAGGTTGGAGTCGCCGGTCAGTTCGATGGTCAGGCCGATGATCTGGCTGTGGAAACCATAGGTTGAGTCATTGCCCGTGATGCGGATCAGGGAGGCGGGCGCCAGGATGGTGCCGCGAAAGGTGGAATCGGCGTTGCCGTTCAGGACCACCAGGCTGTCATTTTTCATGGGCAGGTAGAGCAGCAATCCCTGGAAGGGGCCGCCGCCGGGGGCTCCCAAATTAATGGTGGCGCTGCCGTTGAAGCGTACCGAGCCGTGTTCCACGTACAGAACCACGCCCATTCCCTCCAGGGTCTCGCCGCCGTTGACAGTTATGCCGTTATTAAGGCAGTAGATTCCCGAATAAAGGGTGGTGACGCCTTTGGGCGGGAACTCCTCATCCCAGTTGCCGGGGGTCATGCTGCTCCCGTTTTCGCTGACTTCGGCCATTTTTGCGCCGCAGCCGGGTTTGGGCAGTACGAAGGGCGGCGGGTAGGGCACCGGCACCGCGCCGACCGTGGGCAGGAAGGGTATGCCGCCGCCTGCCTCTCTTTGCATCCAGCCCAACCCGTCAACCTGTCTTTTGATCAGTTGCGGTTTTTGGAGGGAGGCGCCGCCGACGATGATAAACGGACTGTCCCCTTCGAAGGCGAGGCTCCCGTTGCCCTGCTGGAGGAAGGCGCAGGTGTGGTGGTTGGAATTGATCCAAACGCCTCCGCCCTGCACGTTGAGCGTGGCTTCGCCGTGTACCCAGAAGGCCTTGTTGGACTGGCAGTCGCTAAAAGGCGCCAGGCTGATGACGGCGAAGCCGTCCATGATCTGGCCCCATTCGGCCGGTTTGGCGCGCGCGACGGCTTCGACAGTGTTGGTCAATTCTCGGATGCCGATCACCGGCCCGAAGTAGGCGCGCTGATGGGAACTGAGGATCACCTGGAAGTATTGCAGGTCGCCAGCATACGGTCCGCTGGCGGGCGGGTTGTGGACCTGCACCTGGCTTTGTTCGCCGTCATTGTTGTATCCGTTTTGCCCGGCGCTTGCAACCGCGGCGGACTGGTAGTCTTCACCGCGCACCTGGGCGAGCGCGGCGGCCAGCACGGCGGCGTCAGCCGCGTTCTGGGCCTGGCGCCGGTCCGCGTAGGCCATGCCCCCGTCCACGGCCAGGCCGGTGATGGCGATCAGGCCGAGGATGGAGAGAACGATCAGCACCATGGCCTGGCCGCGTTCGGAACG
>CAYJLS010000288.1:0-2918 GCA_964371065.1 uncultured Anaerolineaceae bacterium
GGGCCTTCGAACGCGCCGCCATCCCATTTCAGTTTTGCGTTCCATGCGGGCTTATCCATAATCCCCTGGATCGCGGCGACCAAATATCTCGGCACACCTTTGAGCCAATGGATTTTTTCCTGCTTGGTACTGACGTAAGGTTCCAGCCCTACGGCGGAGTTGTTGGCAAAGTAACGGTCGTTGCATTTGCACAGGTCAATCAAATCGCACTTGCCAGCCGCAATGACTTTTGCTGCGGCGGTCAAATCTTTGGGAAGGCCGAGGTTGTCCACCAGATCGTTGGCGGAACCCGTCGGCATGATGCCGAGCGGACCGATCGGTTCGTCCGCGAATTTCGCGGCGCGCGCCAGCCCGTTGACCGCGTCGCCAATCGTCCCATCCCCGCCCGCAACGATGATGGGCGAGAACCCGTCGCGCGCGGCCTGCTCGGCCAGGTCGGTCACGTGTCCCCTGCGTTCCGAGATGACTGACTCAAAATCCACGCCCGCGGCTTTGAGCGCGGCCTGCGTTTCCGGCCAGCGCGCTTGCGAATTCCAGCGGTTCGCATAAGGGTTGAGAATCACTTTGGCGGTCATCGTTCCTCCGGGAGATTGGTTTGGTTAATTGTACCCGAAGTCCAATCCTTGAACTGCGAGAACAACACCGCCGCGAAGATGAGAACGCATCCCAAAACCTGGATCGCCTCCAGCCGTTCGTTCAGCAACCACCAGCCCGCCAGCACCGCGAACACCGATTCGAGGCTGAGGATCAGCGCGGCGTCCGCGGGCGGCGTGTGTCGTTGCGCCCAAATCTGGAGCGTGTAGCACAGTCCCAGCGAGAAGAGCGCAGTATACAAGATGGCGCCGACCAGCGGCCAGTTCAGCGGCAGGGACGTTTCCACGAACGCACCCACGCCCAAGTTCAGGAGTCCGCACACGGCGAGTTGTCCCACCGAGAAGGAAATGGATTCGAAGCGCGAGGCAAACTTGCCCAGCACGACGACGTGGAACGCCCAAAATAACGCGCCGGCGAGTTCCAGCGCGTCGCCCGCGCGGACCTCGAAGCGGCCTGCCGTGGAAAGCAGGAACGCGCCCGCAACGGCGATCCCCACCGCAACCACCGACAGCCAGCGCAGGCGCTCGCGCCAGAGGCTGAATAAAACGATGGGAACCAGAACGACATACAGGCTGGTAATGAATCCCGCGTTGCCCGCCGTGGTGTAGACGAGGCCCACCTGCTGGAACGCGCTGGCGAGGAAGAGCAGGAAGCCCGCCAGGAACATCCATTGGAATTGTGCGCGGGGGGCGGCCAAAATAATATTTCGTCCTACAAACGGCAGAACCGCCAGCGCGGCGAGCAGGTAACGCGCCCCGTTGAACAGGTACACGCTTCCCATCTGTCCCGCGACGCGCTGCGCCACGAAGGCCGTACCCCAGATGACGGAGATGATGAGGAGAGTGAGGTCTGCTTTGAGGCGCATGGGGGAAGGGGTGAAAGATGAAAGATGAAAGATGAAGGATGAAGGATGAATTTCGTGATGCGAGTTGCGGGTTAGGAGATGTGTGTTGCGTGTTACGTGTTGCGTGCTTACCTGTATACTTATGCACCTGTTTACCTGCCTTTCTACCTGCCATTGTATGCGAAAATCAAGTTAATTTACGGAGGCAATCTCAAATGCGGGAGGCGCAATCGTCGGCGTGTTACAATCGGCGGCATTATGCGAACGGAAGGGAAATAGAAATTGAACTTGCTGAAAAATTTTCATGCGGAAGCGATCATCTTCGACAAGGACGGAACGCTGATTGACTTCGACGCCATGTGGGGCGGCTGGACGCTTCAACTCGCGGAGCGGGTCGAGACTTCCGCCAAGATCAACATGCGCGAAGCCCTGTGCGAGTGTTACGGATACGACCGCGCGCGCCGCAAAATACTGCCGGATGGAAAACTCACCTGCACGCCCATGTGGCGACTGCGCGAACTGCTGGCCGAAACCGCGCGCTCGTTGGGATGTACAAACGCCGAAGCCGAGTCGCTTGTGGAACAGGCCTGGTTTGTCCCCGACCCTGTGACCCTGGCAAAACCGTTGACCAACATCCAAGCGCTGTTTGGCAACATCCACCAGCGCGGCATCCAGATCGCCATCGCCACCACAGACGACCGCGGCGCGACAGAAGCCATGTTGCAAGCATTTGGCGTCACACACCTGGTCGCGAGCATGGTCTGCGCGGACGACGGCATCCCCGCCAAACCCGCGCCCGATATGGTGGCAACGCTCTGCGCCCGCATGAAAGTTGATCCTGCCAAAGTAATCGTCATTGGCGATACCGTGGCAGACCTGCAAATGGCGCGCTCGGCAGGCGCGGGCTTGGTGATCGGCGTTCTCTCCGGCGTCGGTTCGCTTGCAAACCTTACCCCGCTTGCAGATTTTCTGATGGACACCGTGGACACATTGCAGGACAGTTTTGCGGGCAAAAAACACGTCGAACCACTGTCACCCGACACGGCAGAAAGTTTGGCGGGATTGAATCCAGATCCGGCTTACTGATGGTCAACGCCCAGGCTGGACACACAAAAGACCTCCGAGTTGTTTTTAACTCGGAGGTCTTCGCGTGCCATCGTCCAAATGTGAACCCTGCGGAGGAGGCAAGGGTTGGGCTTATCAGATTGCGCAGGATATTTTTGCCGTTGGTATTTGATACTTGACAACCGTCTTACGTTAATATACAATGTATATGTAAATAACATCGCGGAGGCGTGATGAACCGACGCATTGAAAGCTTTTTATGGCTGGATTGGGTTGTAGAGAGAATCGAGGAGAAGCATGGCGTGATTCCCGAAGAAGTCGAGGAGGCTTTCTTCAACCCGCCTCATAAGGTACGCCGGTGCGCATCAGAGAAATACCAATTATTCGGTCGCTCCAATAGCGGGCGATATCTTTT
>CAYJLS010000289.1:0-2895 GCA_964371065.1 uncultured Anaerolineaceae bacterium
TTGCCGGGATGAATTTGTGAATGACCCACAAAAATTTATTGTTGCAGTTTCATAGTCATCGTAATCAACATGGTTAATGTATTCTCTCCCAAACCTGACCATTCCGCCACGGATGCGACGCGGCGCCGTTATCAACGACTCTCTCCCATTTACGATGTAATGGAAGGACTGTCCGAGCGGCGCTATCATCCCTGGCGCGCAAAATTATGGTCACAGGTACCGGGTCCGCGCGTGCTGGAAGTCGGTATTGGGACGGGCAAGAATATGCCGTTTTATCCAGCCGACATTTCGATCACCGGCATTGACCTTACGCCCGGCATGTTGCAACGCGCCCAAAAACGTAGCGACCAATTGCGATTAAATTCAAGGGTTGAACTTCATCTTGGTGATGTTCAACAATTGGATTTCCCGGATGGCGGGTTCGATTCGGCTGTCGCCACGTTTGTTTTTTGTTCCGTGCCTGACCCGGTGCTTGGATTATGTGAACTTAAACGCGTTGTCAAACCTGGCGGACGCGTTCTGCTTCTTGAACATACGCGTTCTGCAAACTCTGTTGTGGGGAAGGTTATGGATTTGCTCAACCCGCTGGTCGTTCGCATGATGGGCGCGAACATTAATCGCCAGACTGTGGAAAATGTCCGCAAGGCCGGGCTGGAGATCGAGAGAGTAACGGATTTGGGGATGGGAGGAATCTTCAAACTGATCGTGGCCCGCGTCCCTTTAAAATAGAGTTGATTTGCGTAGGCAATATGGCCTACCCGCAAATACGCCACGCGGCTCTTCAAGCGCCTCGGAAGATTCCCTACAATAGGGAACATCCCAGGCATTATTGAATACCCTCTCCCCCTTTTGCTCACTTGACTGCTCCTGCGATGAGGCTTTGAAATGGACGCAGGCGCAATTGTCGCGGGCCGGTCTGCGCGCCATGCGGACTTTCGATCTGCATACGGCGCGCCACGCACTGCATGATTGTCCCTGCCCGAATCACGGCACGGAGAAATGCGATTGCCAGATGGTGATCCTATTGGTCTACGGAAAAGCAAGCGACGTTTCGACGCCGCTCAACGCAAGTGTCTCGACGCCGCTCGACACAAGCCCGGTCACGTTGATATTGCATGGCAACGATGGGCGGACGTGGCTCTCGCTCGTTGATACCACCACCCAGCACGAGGACTCGTCCCTTCAAGAGTCAATCGAACGGGCGCTCCAAACCAGCCTTTCCCAATCGGGTCTATAATCGAAATATGTCCAACACTGCGATCCCTATTCACCCCGCGCCGCGCTCCTTCGGAGATTGGCTGTCGCGTCACTGGTTTGGAATATTCCTGGTAATCTACGGCCTGTGGGTCTTCACGCCCTTCCTCGCGCCCATCTTCATGCGTCTTGGCTGGACGGGCGCGGGAAAAGCGATATACTTCGTTTACTCGTTCTTCTGCCACCAACTGCCGGAGCGTTCGTTCTTTTTGTTCGGCGAAAAGACGATGTATTCCCTGGGCGAGATCCAGGCCGCGTGGCAGGATACGATCAACCCGATCCTTCTTCGCAAGTTCATCGGCAACGAAGTGATGGGCTGGAAGATCGCCTGGTCGGACCGCATGGTTTCGTTTTACACTAGCATCTGGCTGTTCGCGGTGATTTGGTCGCTGGTCCGCCGCAAGGTGAGGCCGCTTGCGTGGTGGGGATTCGTTTTGCTCCTGCTCCCCCTCGCATTGGACGGCGGCACGCACATGTTAAGCGATTTCGCCGGCATTGGGCAGGGCTTCCGTGATACAAATCACTGGCTGGCCGTGTTGACGAAGGACGCTTTCCCCGCGACGTTCTACGCGGGCGACGCGCTCGGCTCGTTCAACTCTTTCATGCGCCTCCTCTCTGGACTTTTGGCTGGTCTCGGGATCGTCTGGCTGGCCTTCCCTTACATGAGCCAGACACAAGACTATAATCAACAACTGGATGAATTAAGTTATGCCAAAGTCATCAAACAAATCAAAAGCCAAAATCCGCGTTCTCCTGGCGGATGACCACCACATCGTCCGCGCGGGGATTCGTCAACTGCTTGAAAGCGCGAAAGATTTGGAGGTCATTGCCGAAGCGGGGGATGGCGAAGAAGCCCAGTCGCTGATCCAAAAACACAAACCCGACGTGGCCGTGCTGGATATCCAGATGCCAAAGGCGAGTGGGATCGAAGTGACGCGCTGGGTGCGCGCGCACCTGCCCGAAGTGGGCGTGCTGATCCTCACCGCCTATGACGACGATCCCTATGTGATGGCTGTCTTGCAGGCGGGTGCAAATGGATATGTGTTGAAAACCGCGCAGGCCGACGAACTCATCCAGGCTGTGCGCGACGTGAATGAGGGCAAGTCCGCACTCGACCCAACCATCACGCGCAAATTGATGTCGAACATTTTCAAAGGGCCTGAGAAAAAAACCGTCGAGTCGCTCACCGACCGCGAACTCGACGTGCTTCGGCTCGCCGCAAAAGGGTTCACCAACAAAGCCATCGGCGTCCAACTCGCCATCAGCGACCGCACCGTGCAGGGACATCTCGCGCACATCTTCGCCAAACTCCAGGCCACCAGCCGCACCGAGGCGGTGATGCGCGGCGTCTCGCTGGGATGGATTTCACAAAGCACAGGGCAGATCGCCGAAGATTAATGAAACAAATCCTTCCTGGCTGGCGCGGCCTCTCTCAACTTTTTGCGGTCACGATTTTGCCGCTCACGCTTTTGCTCCTGCTGATCGCATTTGGCAGTGTCACCCTGCACGAAAGGGACATGCGCGCCCTCGTCGGTGAGCGCGACGAACGTGCCGTGAAGTCTGCCGCGGCCGCGCTCGAATCCGAGCTCCATCACCGCGCCGCAACAGTGGCCCTGCTCTCCAACTCAAATCAGGAATTAT
>CAYJLS010000290.1:0-2882 GCA_964371065.1 uncultured Anaerolineaceae bacterium
GCTGAAAAACTGTCAAGGATGATTTTGAAAGTGTCAATCTTACTTGAACCATGCCAAAAAATAACCGTTTGCTCTCGGTAGGGGAAGGAGCGACCTTATCCATATACACCAGAACATAAATCGGAAAACCATAGGGACTGACAGAAACAAAATTGATCAACACCTGCATGGTCTGCATGGGCGTCAAGTTATTTGCGCTGGTGTATCACCAGTAGCCAATCAGCAGCAGCGCCCAGGCAATCAGCGCGATGATTTTGCTTCTGTCACGCGGGGGAGAAGCGTTTTTCATTTGTGCTCGTCGTAGCGCAAGTCTGAGACTTGCGCCACCTGAATGATGTCGCTCGCGGCAAACAGCGGCGACGCTGAGATTCCCATCCTGGCGTACAGTTCGGGCGGGACGCTGATGTCGGCGAGATAGAGTTCGCCAACGTAGGGCTTCGCCTGCGGTTGGAGCAGACCTATTTTGGGCAGAGTCGGCGTCAGTGTGGCGGCGGAGCGGATGGTCGGTTCGTGCGCCAGAGCCAAACTGAATCAAAAACCGCCGGGCTTGCTGATTTAGCAGAGCCTGGCGGTATTTGATTGATTAGGTAGCGGGGGCAGGACTCGAACCTGCGACCTCCGGGTTATGAGCCCGACGAGCTGCCACTGCTCTACCCCGCATCGGTTTCTAAAGCCCGCAGAGTTTACCAGACATCGGGGGTAGCGTCAAGCAAATATTTCTGTCCCTTCGGGATTTGGTAAGATAAATTTTTTTCTGCGCACGGATTACACGGAGCGCACGGAATTTCACGGATTTTTTAAAAACTTTCCGTGTTGATCCGCGTAATCCGTGAAATCCGTGTACAGACCCTACTTCGTCCCAGGGAATCTTATTTCATCTTCAAACGATAGATCGTCACCGAGGCCTGATAGTTAACCGTGGGCAGGTAGCCCAACAGCCAGCGGTCACGGTCAATCTCAAAAACTTTCACGAGTTCCATATCGAAGAACGGACTGGTGGTGAGTCCCAGGATGGACGCGAAATCCAGGATGCCTTCGGATTGCTGTCCCGTGCGCCCGGGCAGGACGATACAGGTGACGCCGCGCTCGACGAGGTAATCGTCCGCGCCCTCTTCGAGAAATTTCACGCCACCTTGCGGCTCCATCAGCGCGGCTACTTCCAAAATGGGACGCTCGCTGAAATAACGGAGAGAACCTATATCGAAGGCCGCGCACAGGTCATCCTCGCCAAACGTCTCGCGGACGTAATGCGCGGCCGCGATGCGCGCGTTGAGCATGTGCTCGAGGTTGGCATCGTAGACTTGATTCCAGTACAGGCTGTTGGCCGCGGCAACGACCAGCAGACTCAGTCCAACCGCCAGGCGTCGAGCGGGAATCTGCGCCAGGCTGGAGAATCCCGCCACGATGGCAATCCACAGGATAATGTAATTGATCGCTCCGTACCGGCTGGCTGTGCCGGGAATGGGCAACAAAATCATATAAGCAAAATTATGGATGACTGCCCATCCAAAAAGGATCAAGATCGCTTGTTTGGCTGGGTCGCGCATCCAGGCTTTCCATTTTTTGAATTTAAAAAACCGCTTACTTGCAAGGAACATCAGCCAGCCGATCAGCGCAGAGGCGGGCAGAATCCAGATGGAAATGTCAAAGCCGGGACCGCCAGCCACGCTTCCCATCGTCAGTTTGGGCGGCGGGAGCGCCATGCCTCCCAGCCCGAATTCCAGCAGGTAGGCAATCCACAGGGCGGGATACATCAGTCGCAAAAATTGACCGAGGAATTCAGGCAGGTGATATCGTTTCAGCAAAAAGTCGGTGGCGACCGCGTAGCCGAGTTGCTTGGCGGACGCGCTCGTCGGCAGGAAGTCACCCGTGCGCCATTTGAGATAGAGGAACCAGGGCGCGCAGATGAGCAGGCCAATCGCAACAGCCAGAACGAATCCGCGACGCGGGCGGCCATACGCGGCCAGTTCCGCTACGCCAAGCGCGGCAACGAGGAACAGTCCCTCGGGACGCGTCAGCGTGAGAAAACCCAGAAGGAGACCGAACCAGCCCCAACGTCCCGCGCGATACGAGAGCAGGGTCAAAATGCCGAGGGCCAGGAAAAGAGTCGTCTCCATCCCGTTCAAAGAAAACCAGAGCATGTTCCCCGAAAGGGACAGGAGCAAGGCCGCCGCGCCCGCCCGAAGCGGAGTCCAGATGGGACGCAGGAGCAGGTAGACGCCTATCGCCACAACAATGAGCGAGGCCACGCCCAACGCTTTGGCCGTCAGTTGCACGGGGACGCCCGCCGCGTCCCCCGCGGCCAGCAGGACGACCCAGAGAAAACTGGAGGTGGCCACGCCTTTTTCGTCGGGGAAACTAAAAAACAATTTTCCGTGTTCGGCCAGGTTTTCCGCGTAGACGAAATGGATGTAGGCGTCGTCCATTGGAAATTCGACGGGCGACGGCCAGAGGTAGACCAGCGCGGCTGAGACGATTGCCGCGGCAATGAAAGCAGGCATGGCCCATTTTGGCAGGCGTTCAAAAAACGCCGCGATTCCAGTCCAAAATGCGCCTGGTTTTTCGTTGATGGATTCCGCCATGGTTGTAGTTCACCTGTCTTACCGTTTTGGGGTTTTGCTTGAAAAGCAGGTAAAATCCCTGTGTGAAGTATAGCACGCACGGCAGGACAATCAACCTTTCTCTGGTGATTACCTACATCGTTTGCGCCCGGCAATTCTGAGAAGAAAACCTCAGCCACGAATTTCACGGATGAATCTTTACCGCGAAGATACGAGGGTCGCGAAGAAAAAATTAAAATCGCGAAGGTTTTCTTGAAGATTCTTCTCTTGAATTTTTAAAATCCTTCAGAATTTCTTCGCGTTCTTTGCGGTCTTCGCGGT
>CAYJLS010000291.1:0-2833 GCA_964371065.1 uncultured Anaerolineaceae bacterium
TGCTATTTTCAATCCAAAAGGCCCACAGAACGCTGTCGTTATAAATGACTTCACCAGGCAAATTCTAAACGCATTTCAGAAGCCCGCTTCAATACAGGAAGCGGTCAAGCAGGTCCCCGAAGTGAAGTTTTCTGTTGCCGTTAAGACCGCTCTACAACTCTCCCGCCTGGGGCTTTTAGTGGTTGAAGAAGACTGTGGACCCGCGCAACTTCCTCCTGCTACTCTTACCTCCTGGCTCCACCTCACGGATCGCTGCAATCTCCGTTGTGACTACTGCTACCTGCCTCACGTCCGCGAAGATATGTCATCCGAAACAGGCCGCGCCGCGATTGACGCCACCTTCCGCTCGGCGTTGGCGAATGGCCTCAAGCAGGTGAAACTGAAGTATGCGGGTGGTGAGCCGCTTTTGCGTTTCCCGTTGATTTTGGAATTGCATGGGTATGCCAAACAACTTGCAGACGAGCACGGATTGTTGCTTGAAGAAGTGGTTTTGAGCAATGGTACCTTGCTCACTGCTGAGATGGTTGAAACATTGAAATCCCTTGGCATCCGCCTGATGATTTCGCTAGATGGACTGGGAGCATATCATGACGTTCATCGCCGCTACGGGGGCGGACGGGGCTCATTTGCAGATGTGGCCGAAGCGGTTGATCTTGCTCTCGTACACGGACTGACGCCCAACATCTCGGTCACGGTCAGCAGTCGGACCGTCGAAGGTCTCCCAGAGATCTTGATGTGGATCCTTGAGCGCGAGCTCCCATTCAGCCTGAACTTCTACCGCGAAAACGAACTTTCCGCCCCGCACGAAGATATGCGACTGGATGCGCAGAAAATAATTGATGGAATGTTAGCCGTCTTCAAAGTGATCGAGGATAATCTCCCTCGCAGAAGTTTCCTCGGCGGAATTATTGACAGGGCAAATTTATCAGCGTCACACACGCACACTTGCGGAGTGGGACAGAATTATCTGGTCGTTGACCAGAACGGACAAATTGCAAAATGTCAGATGCACATCCGTAAGCCAATCACGGATGTCCATGTGGCTGATCCGCTGGCAGTTGTCCGTGCGGACCAGATTGGGATTAGGAATATCTCGGTGGAAGAGAAGGATGGTTGCAAATCCTGTGAGTGGAAACACTGGTGCGCGGGAGGATGTCCGCTGACAACGTATCGGGCGACGGGACGATATGATGTCAAATCACCAAACTGCAATATCTACAAGGCGCTTTTTCCCGAAGCATTGCGTCTGGAAGGATTGCGATTACTGAAATATCAGGATGACCCCGAAGTGGTGATGAAAATTTGAGTAACGAACCTCCCGTCAAAACTGGCGGGAGGTTTTCATTGACGAGGTATTTCCACCCTCATCCTCGTTCCCTGTGCGAAGCCCCCTTTAGGGATATCCACCTCCGACTCCGCCCAAATCCTCCCTCCATGCGCCTCGACCAGCGCCTTCGCGATGGCGAGACCCAGCCCCGATGACGCGCCGTCCGCGTCGGTGCGGGACTTGTCGGCGCGGTAGAAGCGGTCGAAGATGTGGGGCAGGTCGGCGGGAGGGATGCCTTCGCCGGTGTCCGAGACTGTAATGATAACGTGTTGCGTAGTGTGGGTCGCAGGGCGTGTGTTCGTTTGTGTGTGTTGACCTGTGTACGTGTCTACCTGTGTACTTGTGTCCTTGCGCGTAGCCAGGATAGAGATAGCCCCACCCGCTGGAGTGTGACGCAGCGCGTTGCTAATCAGGTTGGAGAGCACACGGTTCATCCGTGACTCGTCAACTTGGATGAGCGGGAGATCGTCCGCCGCGTTGACTGTCAGCGTGACACCTTTTTGTTCGGCGGAAAGTTTGAAGGGCGCGGCCGCGCTTTCGAGCAGGTCTTTTGGACGCAAGGCTTGCAGGTTGAGGCGCAGCTCGCCCGCGTCGGTGTGGGCCAGCAGGCGTAGGTCCGCGACGAGGCGTTGCAGGCGTTCGATCTCCTCGTAAATGGTGTCCAGCCGTTCGGGAGTCGGAGCGAGGTCGCCGTCACGCATGGACTCGATGTAGCCCGCGATGACCGTCAGCGGCGTCCGCAGGTCGTGGGCGATGTCGGCGGTCATTTGTTTGCGGAGTTGGTTGGCGCGCGCCACTTCGCGGCTCATGCGGTTGAATGACTCGGCCAGTTCGCCAATCTCATCGCGGCTGGTGATGGTCACCTGTTGGTTGAGGTCGCCGCCCGCCATTTTTTCGGTGGCCTCGGTGAGCGCGCGCAGGGGACGCGTGAGTGTGCGCGCCAGCAGGAATCCGACGATGAGCGCCAGCAACGCCGCGCCGAGCGCCGCGAGGGTCAGGGCTTGATTCGTGCGGTCGAGATACGCCTGTTCCTGCGGTGTGAGTCCAGGCGGCAGGGGCGGGGACAGGATCGTGCCGATGAAGACGCCGTTCACTTCGACGCGCGTGCCTTGCGCGAGCGCCTGTGTCGGGACGCGCTGGCCGGGGCGCAGTTCGGGCAGGATGGGGACGACCACGATTCCCTGCGCGTCCGCCAGGCCGAACAGGTTGCGGCGGTCAGGCTGGACGGGCTGGATGGGTTGCAGGTTCGGATTGGGTTGCGGTTGAACATTTGGGAGCGTCTGGCGCAGGAACGCATCCACGCCCATGAGCGAACCTGTGCGCTGGTAATAATCCACGACCAGGGTTTCAAAGTTGGCGCGCTGTTGTTCCAGCACGAGTTGGCTGAGGCGCGTGGCATTGGTAAGTCGGATGAACGCCGCTACGATGGCCGCGGCCGTGACCGCGACGAGCAGGAAGGCGAGGGTGAGTTTGCGTGTGAGGGTCATAAAAAAGCTTTAACCACGA
>CAYJLS010000292.1:0-2740 GCA_964371065.1 uncultured Anaerolineaceae bacterium
GTATCGCCTCCCAAAAGATTAAATCAAGAAAAAATCCGTGTTCATCCGTGTAATCCGTGAAATCCGTGTACAAATTACTCTTGCACATCCACAATCTCGCCGCCCTGATGGATCGCCGTCGCGACCATACCGTCCTGCGAGACATGCGGCGGGACTTTGCCTTTGGCGTTCGACACTTCACAGCGGATGTCGAGCGTCACGCCCAGCGCGTCGTTGACGGCCTTGCGCGTGCGCTCCACCTCCTCAGGTTTCATCTTCGACATCAACACCTCGCTGGCAAATCCCAGCACCAGCGTGCTCCCCTGCACATCAATCGAGCGGACGGAGTTCAGCAACGCGCCCAAATTCGCGGACTCGCCTTTTACCGCGGACTGGATTTGCTTCCACGCCTTGATGACTTCCGACGCGGCGATGACGGGCGGAGTCCCGCTCGCTTCATTCTGGGCTTTGGGTTGCTCCGCCGCCTTGACCGTTTTCGCCACTGATGGTTTCGCGCCCCCCTTCGGCGCGGACATGACCGCCACAGGCGCGGACTCGGCGGGCGCTTCGAGCATTTCCGCGAAGGCCAGTTCCAGTGAAAGCGACGGTTGCCAGCCGCCGCGCGAATCTGTCGCAGCGTCGTTGAACGCGCGCATCATTCGGAGCACTTCGGCGGGCGTGAACGCGGAGGCGTGCTCGGTCATTTTTTTCTTGATGTCCTTCGTTGTCTCCACCTGAGACTCGTTGCCCATCTGAATCAGCATCAGCCCGCGCAGATAGTCCACCACCTGACGCGCCAGCGCGCGCGGATCGGCGCCGCCGTCGAGGGCCTTGTGAATCTCCTCGAGACCGCGCCCCGCTTCCCCGTCCAGAATGGATGCGACGAGTTCGAGGACGGTTTGGGAAGTCGCCGTCCCCAGCACCGTCTGTGCGAGTTCGATCGTGATCGTGTCGCCCGTCGAGGAGAGTTGGTCGAGCAGGGAGATGGCGTCGCGCATCCCGCCCGCGGCCTGACGCGCGATCAGCGCCAGCGCGTCGTCGTCCGCTTTGAGATTTTCCGCGGCGACGATGACCTTGAGTTGGCCGACGATCTCGTCCACGGGCACGCGGCGGAACTCGTGACGCTGACAGCGCGAGAGAACCGTCGCGGGGATTTTGTGAATTTCGGTGGTGGCTAAAACAAAGATGGCGTGCGGCGGCGGTTCTTCGAGGGTTTTGAGGAGCGCGTTGAAGGCCGATGTCGAGAACATATGGACTTCATCGAAAATATAGATTTTGAACTTGCCCTGCGTGGGTGAAAAGTTGATCTTGTCGCGCAAGTCGCGTACGTCTTCGACGCCGGTTTGGGAGGCGGCGTCAATTTCGATCAAGTCCATGAAGCGGTTGTCGTTGACGGCTTTGCAGTGGTCGCACTCGTTGCAGGGACGTTTGGTTTTGTCTTCATTCAAACAGTTGACGGCTTTCGCCAGCAGGCGCGCCAGCGTGGTCTTGCCCGTGCCGCGCGGCCCCGCGAATAAAAACGCGTGGCCGACGCGGTCCGCCGCGATGGCATTGCGGAGCGTTTGCACCACATGTTGCTGGCCGACAACTTCGGCCCAGCCTTGGGGACGGTATTTGCGATAGAGGGCTTGGGACATTCAGTTTCCAGTTTTCAGTAATCAGTCATCAGTTATCAGTCATCAGTTAGCGAAGGTCAAATCGTTATTTGCCTGTAAGATGTTGATACGCTTTTTCAAAGAGCGGAATAAAGTCATCAATTTTTGTTTCGTCTGGAGTTATGTAATACATGGCTTGATTCCATTCTTTTTCGTAGCGAGTCATCTTGGGCTTTGTAAATTTTGAACATTCGCTCTCTGGTAATTTCACAAAGAATGCAAATGTTTTTGAACCTATCCAGTGGATTCCGAAAGCAAGAAAGAATCCTGCTTTAAAACCGCAATAGTGCTTGTTAAATTTCAATTCCAAATCCCAACCTTTTTGCTTTACAAGTTGCTCCACCTGTCGGGCATAATTGATGAACTCTTTTGCGCTTTGTTTATTGTAACGGCTCAAATAGAATTCTTCATTGTACACAGGTAAACCTGAAACGGGTTTCGTTCTTGTTCTTGCTTCTGGCTCTAGTTTTGTCACCAAAAGCAAATTATTATCACCATCCACCCAACGCTTTACTTCGATTAAATCAACAGGGTAATTTATTTTTTCGACAATATCCATTGTCGAGCGAAGGATGGATGGCGCAATCACGAGAATACGGACTTGAAAATCATCCCAACTAATTTCCAGATCATCGGGTTTGTTTTCTTTTTCAAGCCATAAGGATTTTATTGAATCAGGGTTTCTCTCTGCCCAAAAAGCATACTGCAACACCTGAGGAATTATGTTTGAATCCACAGGCACATTTTTCATTTCAATAATACAAACATTTCCATCATTATCAATTCCAATAATGTCAGGAATGCCTACTTTTCCCCCACCCCGCACTTGACGTTTAAGGAGAAAGATTTCTTCGAGAAGGTCTGATGTGTCAAATACAGTCCTCTCAAATTCCTCTTCCGATTTGAAAGGGGTCGCGAGTAAGCTCTTCGTTCCTGATTTTGTTTTCCAAAATAAATTTGCCATTTATCCTCCTAAACAGGCACAGGCAAGCCATCTTCTTCCAACGCGGCAATATAGCCTTGAATTGCCTCTTTGATGTTTGCAACTGCTTCTTCCCGCGTCTTTCCCTGGCTGATGCACCCAGGCAGGCTGGGACATTCAGCCA
>CAYJLS010000293.1:0-2737 GCA_964371065.1 uncultured Anaerolineaceae bacterium
CGTTTCTCGATCAGGTCGCAAGCCTTGGCCATGACGGTCAGCGTGATGAGGCCGAGGAAGTCTACCTTTAACATGCCAAGCGAATAGAGAATGCCCATTTCGAATTGCGTGACGGTCTTGATGGGTGTCTCTTCGGAGTTGGAGGTGGGGCGGTGCAGGGGCAGGTACTCGGTCAGCGGCCGGTCGCTGATAACCACGCCCGCGGCGTGCGTGCCCGCGCTCCGCACCGTGCCTTCCATTTTGGCGGCGATGTCAATCAGGTTGCGCATCTGTGGGTCGGAGTCGTAAATCTTTTTGAACTCCGGCAAGGCCAGCGCGTCTGCCATCGTTGTGTTGCGCCCCGAAACGAACGGGACGAGTTTGGCGACGCGGTCCACTTCGGGGATGGGAATTTCCATGACGCGCGCCACGTCGCGCAGGGCGGCTTTGGTGCCCATCGTGCCAAAGGTGATGATCTGCGCGACCTTGTCATCGCCGTATTTGCGGGCGCAATATTCGAGCATTTCGGCGCGGCGGTCGTCACGGAAGTCAAGGTCAATATCGGGCATCTCGCGACGGCCCGGATTGAGGAAGCGCTCGAAGAGCAGTTCGTGCGCGAGCGGGTCCACCAGTGTGATGTCGAGCGCGTAGGCCACGATGGAACCGGCCGCGGAGCCGCGCGCGTTGTACCAGATGTTGGCCGCGCGCGCGTGACGGCACAAGTCCCAGACGATGAGGAAGTAGGCGTCGAAGCCCATCGTGTGGATGACGCCCAACTCGTACTCGAGTCTTTCGCGGACCTGGGAGCTGGCCGCCCGCTCCCCATAACGGCGACCCAGCCCCTCGTCGCAGAGAGAGCGCATGTACGTCTGCGCGGTGAATCCCTCCGGGACGGGAAATTCCGGAAGGTGGTAGCCCTTGAACGACAAGTCCACATTGCAACGCTCGGCGATGAGCAGGGTGTTGCTGAGGGACTCGGGCACCTCGGCGAAGATGCGACCCATCTCCTGCGGCGAGCGCAGGTAGTAGGACGAGTCGGTCATCCTCATGCGGTCTTTGTCGTTCAGGTGCGCGCCGGTTTGGATGGCGAGCAGGATGTCCTGATATTTGTAATCGTCCGGCTCGATGTAGTGCACGTCGTTGGTGGCGACGTATTTGGCGCTGTAGCGCGCGCCCATTTCGACCAGTTTGCGATTCAGTTCGAGGATCTCGGGGATGTCGTGTTGTTGCAGTTCGAGGAAGAAACGGTCGGGACCGAAGACATCGTAATACCAGTTGATGCGGCGGAGGGCTTCTTCGGGCTGTTCCTTGAGAATGGAAACGGGAATCTCGGCGGCCATACAACCCGAGGTGGCGATCAGCCCTTCGGCGTGTGCGGCCAGGAAGTCGTGGTCAATGCGCGGATGGTAGTACATGCCCTCCAACTGCGCGGCGGAGGCGATCTTGAGCAGGTTGCGGTAGCCCGTTTCGTTTTCCGCGAGCAGGAGCAGGTGCGAGGACTTTTTATCGAGTTGTGCGTCGCGGTCTTTCATGCCGCGCGCCGCCATGTAGGCTTCCAACCCGATGATGGGCTTGACCCCGTTGGCGATGGCGGCGTTGTAGAATTCGATCACCCCAAACATCGTGCCGTGGTCGGTGATGGCGACCGCGGGCATGTCCATCTCCTTGACGCGTTGCGCCAGCTTCTTGATATTCGAGAAGCCGTCGAGGAGCGAGTAGTCGGTGTGGACGTGGAGGTGGGCGAAGCTCATGGTTTGGTAGTTGGATAGTTGGTAGTTTGGTAGTTGAACTACGAAACTATGAAACTATCAAACTACGTAACTGGAATTATAGCACGCGTGTTCAGGTAATTGATGAGCGGGATGCTTAAAAATTGGTGGGTGTGAACCATTCGATGCTCCCTTCGGTCACAGGGCAGGCGTTCCGCTCAAAGCGGAGGTTCAGCAGACAGACCAGCCATTTCGTTCAGACTCTATTCAGAGCCGATTCGAGTCCGTGGATTGATAAACAGAAAATAGAGTGCAATCGCGCCGCTGTAGACAAGCACGATCACATAAACCACCAGATTAAGCAAATATTCCGGCGCAACGGTTTTGAACAGGGACAGGAACGGAACAATCAAAACGAGATCATACGCCAGGAAACTGAGCAGTTGTCCGAAGGCATTATGCCAGCTTGGACGGAAGAGTCCGTACAGGAAGTAGAAGGCGTCCCCGAGGAAGATACAGCCAAAAATGACGGATGAATCGGGGTTCAACGTCCAGGGAAAGATTGGCATGCGGAAGACCAGCGCGCCGCCCGCAAAAATCAACGAGGCGGTGAAAATCCCAAACGAGACGCGTACCAGCGCCGGGGTGGGACGCGCATTCGCCAGCGAAAGTCTGCGGCTCCACAGAAAGGCCGCGCCGCTGACCACCGCCGAGACCAGACCCGTGATCCCAAAAGTGACCAACTCCGGGCGACCGTCTCGTGCGAGTTGGAAAAAGTAAACGGACGTGGTCACCGCGATGACAAAGATGTTGAGCGACCCGGCGGGAAGCGCACCGAATTCCCCCGTCCCACCGATCCAAAACGCGGCCGCGCTGACCGCCGCCAGAATGGAGCCGACGAACAGGTATGAATAACGCCCATCCTGCCAGGGCCATAGTTTGATGGCAAATTGGATTTGAAGGATAAAGCCGATGGCAAGCGCCAGAATGACCAAACCACCCAAAACAGTTGCATAGCGGAGTATTTTCATGGTTACATACCTCTAAGT
>CAYJLS010000294.1:0-2692 GCA_964371065.1 uncultured Anaerolineaceae bacterium
TCCTGAAATTGATTTTGATCGAGATCATAATCCCATAAGTAGGGCAGGCGTTGCGGCGCGTTCATGCTTTGATTATACACTCTGGCATCTCTCTGTTCATGTAGTGCCAGGGATGAAAACGGGACATTTGAATTTCGTTTCCGCCATTTCACCACCGACCTTTGACTTTTGACCTTCAACTTTGAACCTTCAACTTTCCAACATTATAACCTTCTCACTTCTTTATACGATCGTCACCTCCGCCCCCTCGTAACTCGTCCCCAACTCGAAGATGCGCGCCGACAGCCCGGCTTGTTCGAAGGCGCGCTTCATTGCCGCGCCCACGGCTGGGTCTTCCTTTGACGAGAACGCAATCAGGCTGGGACCCGCTCCCGAAAGCGCCACCGCCGCGGTCCCCGCGTGTCGCGCCGCGTCCATCGCCGCCTGCGCGCCCGGGATCAACGGCAGGCGGTACGGCTGGTGCAGGGCGTCGGTCATCGCCTTGCCGAGCAGGTCCAGGTCGCCCGTCCGCAGCGCCTCGGTCACCAGCACGGCGCGGCTGATGTTGTAGATGGCGTCCTTGCGCTCCACCTGTTTGGGCAAAATGGCGCGCGCCTGTTTGGTGGGGAAATCGAAATCGGGCAGGACGACCGTCACGTGGATGGAGCCGCGGTTGGCGCGGGCGGGCAGTTTGAGCGAGATGACCCGCTCTTCATACACGATGGACGCCACCAAGCCGCCGAGCATGGCCGGGGCCACATTATCGGGATGCCCCTCCATCTCGATGGCAAGTTTCAGGATTTCCTCGGCCGTGAACGGATTCTCCAGGACGACGTTCGCGCCCAACAGGCCGGTCAGCAACGCCGCGGAACTCGATCCCAGCCCGGACCCGAGCGGGACGCGGTTTCGACAGTGGATTCGCAACCCGGGGCAGGCCTTCCCGGCGCGCTCGTAAATTTGCAGGGCCGCGTCCACGATGGCGTTGTTCGCGTCGAGCGGCAGAATGCCCTCCCCCTCGCCTTCGATTGCGACAGCGATCTTCCGGTCATCCGTGGCGGTGAATTCCGTTTCGTTCCACAGGTTCAACGCCAGTCCCAGCGCGTCGAATCCCGGCCCCAGGTTGGCGGTGGTGGCTGGTACTTTCACTAGAACTTTCATGGTTCCTCTTCCAAATCTGACATGCCTGCACTGAGCCTGCCGAAGTGTCTCATCCGCGCCATTGTCAATTCGGCAAACCTGACATGTCTCATCCGCGCCACTATCATTTCGGTTTTTTGGATGACTATGGCCTTTGTCAATCAGGCCCTTGTGGAGACATGTCAGGTTTTTATGTTACGCGGAGACATGTCAGGTTTTCACTTCAGAATGACTTCTTCCAGCGCCTCCAACTTCGGCGCGACGATATTCGGACTCGACATTTCCTTCGTGACGATATCGGGATCCTTCAACCCGTGACCGGTGCAAACGGCGACGATGCGCTTCCCTCCGACCTTTAGCCTGCCTCCGTTTAATTCAGCGGCCAGCCCCGCCAACCCTGCCGCGGAAGCCGGCTCCACCCAGATGCCCTCGAGCCGCGCCAGCATTTTCTGCATTTCGAGAATCTCCTCGTCGCTGACCGCGATGATCCATCCCTGTGACTCTTCCGCGGCCTGCAACGCCTGCTCGCCCCGCGCCGGCTTCCCGATGCGGATGGCGGTTGCCACTGTCTCCGGCTTCTCGACCGCGTGTCCCAGCACCAGCGGAGCCGCGCCCGCCGCCTGGACTCCCAACACCCGCGGCAGTCCGGTGGACTTCAACCTGTCGTATTGTTTGAAGCCCGCCCAGTAAGCCGTGATGTTTCCGGCGTTGCCCACCGGCAGGCACAGCCAGTCCGGCGCGGCACCGAGGGTATCGCAAATCTCGAAAGCGGATGTTTTCTGTCCCTCGATGCGGTAGGGATTGATGGAATTGACCAGGCAGATGGGATGCTTGTCCGAAATCTCGATCACCAGGGTCAGGGCGTCGTCGAACGAACCGTCAATTTGAATCACCTGCGCGCCGTAGGCGAGCGCGCCAGCCAGTTTCCCCGCCGCGACCTTTCCCTGCGGAATCAGCACGATGGACTTCAATCCGGCACGCGCCGCGTAGGCCGCGGCCGAGGCGGCCGTGTTCCCCGTGCTGGCGCAGATGACGGTCGTCGCGCCGCGCCCAAGCGCCTCGCTCACGGCGGCGGTCATGCCGCGGTCCTTGAACGATCCCGTCGGGTTGAGTCCCTCGAATTTGATGAACAACTCAAACCGTCCGCCCAGTTCGTTTGCCAACGTTGGGGCCGGGATCAAGGGCGTATTCCCCTCCAGCAGGGTGACCGGTCGCGTATGTTCTGGCAAATCCAGCAGGGAGCCGTACTTGTCTAAAAGTCCGTGATAGTTCATGCGTGCGCATCCTTCAAAAAATTTCGCCAAGTCTAACATAAATATTTTCGGGTAGGTCTCAGACCTGTCTCTTTGGCGGCGCGTTGTAGGACAAATTGCCAATTTGTCCCCATTTGCCGCTCAACCATGGCAATTCCCAGAGAGCCCAAAAAAACTTTCGAGGTCTCAAATTCGTTACACACCGCGTAGAGAATTGAGTCTGAGACGGCTTATAATCGGCGCATGACCTCCAAATCTCCTGTCACCAACATTCAAAACATTTTGCAGACCGCGCGTGCAAAATCCACGTCTACCAGAACCGC
>CAYJLS010000295.1:0-2590 GCA_964371065.1 uncultured Anaerolineaceae bacterium
TCTCGTCCCAGCACCAGGCTCCGTGCCACATGCCGTGGATGAAGAGGAGAGGGGTGGAATGGGTTTGGGGTTTGGGGGAGCGGGAGATGGTTTCGAGGTTCATGGTGCTTTTCCTTTGGGCAGAATTATATTCCTATCACAAAGCCACTAAGGCACCAAGTCTCTTTTAGTGACTTGCTTGGCGGGCAGCGCCAGGCAAGTGTGAGTCTTTGTGCCTTCGTGGTTTGAATTTGAAGTTGGCATTTTTACTGCAACAAAATCGGCTCGATGCGCCAACTCTCATCGCCTGCCACTTTTTTCAGGCGCGCCATCAGTTCGGGGCAAATGCGCGTGGTGTCGTTGGGGAAATCAATCAGGTGTCCCTTGCCGTTCTCGAAAATCTGGAACGAGAACCGGTCGCGCCCGTGGAACGAAATGAGTGTGCCGTAAATCGTTTTGATGCGGCGCTTGTCAATTTCCTTATCGTGGCTGGGGCGCAGGAGGATGGTGATCTGTTGCGGCGGATGGTCGCGGTCTTCGGCCTCGGCCAGGGGGATGTACATTGACGGCAGGATGGGAGGCGGGATGGGTGTGTGGGACAAATCCACGCTTGCGGAGGGGGACAAATTGGCAATTTGTCCTACAGCCGATTCTGTTTCGTCGGGCGGAATCTCATCCGAGGGGGGAGAGGCTGGCTCGAGGATGTGGGGCGGTGTGACGGGTTCCTCGGCTTTGGCGCGTTTCGGTTCGGGGCGCGCGGCAATGGCCGCGTTGTCGAACGAGGGCTGCCACTCGCTGTCCCAACCCGCGGGGAAGTTGTCGGGAGGGGGAGGGGTGTCTTCATTGTAGAGCGAGATATTATCTCGCGCTACGGGCGCGGGTTGGTAGACGGGCGCGTCTTCGGCGGTGGCGTAGGTCGGATTTCCAATCCGACCCACAGCGCGTTTCGGTAGAGTCGGTTTGGGCGACTGAATCGCTTTTTGAACGGGAGCCGGCCGCGAGGTCGGGAAGGATTCGGGACGTCGAGGAGATTCAGATACGGAGCGCGGTTTCAATCCCCCTGCTTGGGAGGATGCTTCATTCGCAGGCACGAGCATCGCCAGTTCGGTGCGGATGGTGTCCACGAGGATTTTCGGCGGGGTGGAACCCGCGTCCACTTTGCCTTCCACTAGTACGATCTTGCCCTGCTCGAGTATGGGTTGGTACGAAGCCCAGGTTTTGGGGAAGAGCACGAGTTCGATACTGCCCTGGATATCTTCGATGGTGACGAAGCCCATCGGCTTGCCGGTTTTGGTGGTGTAGGGACGGATGACTTCGACACTGCCCGCCACGCGGACTTTTTCCTCGTGGCTAGCTTCACCCAGTTGCGCCGAAAAATAACTGACGAGTTCGGCCAGCATTTTCTGGTAGGACGTGAGCGGGTGGTCGGAGAGGTACATGCCGACGAGTTCGCGCTCCCAGTTGAGGGCTTCGCGGCGATCCACGTCCTTGACATCGGGCAGGCGGATGTTTTCGACCACGCCCGTGCTCGCGCTGAACAGGCTCATCTGTCCGGCGTCGGCGGCGCGGAAGTGCGCGCCGCTGACAGCCGCGATGCGCTCCATGCCGGCGAGTAAAGCCGCGCGGCTCCCGAACGAATCCAGCGCGCCGACCTTGATGAGGAATTCGAGGGCGCGCTTGCCGGCGGAGCGCAGGTCCACGCGGGCGGCAAAGTCATTCAGGTCTTTGAACGCGCCGCCTTCCTTGCGCGCCTGTGAGATGAGGTTGACCGCGGCTTCTCCCACATTCTTGACCGCGCCCAGCCCAAAGCGGATGGCGGGACCGGTATCGCGGTCTTCGATCTCGAAGTCCCAGCCTGAGGCGTTCACGTCGGGCGGCAGGACGGGCACGCCCATCGAACGCGCGTCCGCCACGTAGTAGGCCACTTTTTCCGTCTGGCTTTTGGAGGCAGAGAGCAGGGCCGTGAGATATTCGGCGGGATAATGCGCTTTCAGGAAAGCCGTCTGCACGGCAATGACGCCGTAGTCTGCGGCGTGGCTGCGGTTGAATCCGTAACGCGCGAACTCTTCCCAGTCGCTATAAATGGCCGCGGCGATGGATTTCTCCATGCCTTTGGCAGTCGCGCCTGCGACAAATTTCGCGCGGTGCTTCTCAATCTCTTTGGCTTTTTTCTTCGAGATGGCGGAGCGTAACTCGTCCGACTCGGAGGGGGTGTAGTCCGCCAGTTCGACGGCGGCGCGCATCAACTGTTCCTGATAGACGGGGATGCCGTAGGTGGAGTCGAAGATGGGCTTGAGCGCGGGATGGCGATATTCCACTTCGGCTTCGCCGTGCATGCGCGCGATGTAATCGGGGATGAAGGCCATCGGGCCGGGGCGGTAAAGCGCCACCATTGCGATAACGTGTTCCACCGTCTCGGGTTTCATCTGCACCATGTAGCGCGTCATCCCCGATCCTTCGACCTGGAAAAGTCCTGCGGTATTGCCCGCGCCCATCAGGGCAAAGGCTTTCGGATCATCCAGCGGAATATTGTTCAGGTCGAACTTAATGCCGTGACGTTTCTCGATCAGGTCGCAAGCCTTGGCCATGACGGTCAGCGTGATGAGGCCGA
>CAYJLS010000296.1:0-2576 GCA_964371065.1 uncultured Anaerolineaceae bacterium
TCTCCCCCACCCGTTTGATCGATTCCGAATCGCTTGTAAAGGCTCCCGATTTCGGTATCTTCTTCCGCCGCTTGTTGGAGCGCGTGGATGAACTCGGCAAACAGCACAATGGCGGCGAGCGGCGTCCGCCCGAGGAAGTGAGCGAACTCAACCAGCTTGCCGACCAGGTGCGCCTGATCGAACAGTCCACGCAATGGATCGAGTTGTGGGGTCCGTCTGGCCGCACGGGACGCAGTACGCCGATGGGCGGATTCGTTGGCTTCGCAGTCTATCGCTCCAAACATTGGGATAAGTTATTGCCGTGGCTTCTGCTGGGTCAGGGTACACAGGTCGGAAAGTTGACCGCCAAAGGTAACGGCGTGTTTCAAGTGGAGTTTGCAGGAAGACAAGGATATTGGCTGTAGGACAAATTGCCAATTTGTCCTGCCGAGGAGCAAGTATGATCGTCCAGCATCTCGTGATTGACCAGTACGGCGCGTTCCTGGGAAAACACAGCGAACGGCTCATCGTCACCAAAGGCGAAGAGAAGATCGCGCAAGTGCCGCTCATTCATCTTGAGTCGGTGGTGATCGCCAACCAGGGCGTGAGCCTGAGCGCCGAAGCCGTGCGCGAATGCACCGAGCGCGGCATCCCGATCTTCTTCATCAGCGGGACTGGCACGGCCTACGCAAGTTTATACAGCGCGGGACTGACAGGCACCGTTGCCACCCGACGCGCCCAACTGGAGGCCCTAAACACTGTGCGCGGCTTGAATCTCGTCCTGGCGTTCGGCATGGGCAAATTGCAAAACCAGTCCAACCTGCTCAAGTATATGGCGAAGTATCGCAAGGAAACCGACCCTGTGCTGTTCGAGGAACTGCGCTTGTGTTCCGATGAAATTCTGGATCACTTGATCGAGATGGAACGCGTGCGCGAATATCCCGAGTTTCAAGACGGCACAGTCACGGTCAACGATTTGCGCCAGGAATTAATGGGTTTGGAAGGACGCGCCGCGCAGCGCTATTGGAAAGCCGTCAAACAAACCCTGCCCGAAAAATACGGCTTCACGGGCCGCACGGGACGCGGCGCAACCGACCCGATCAACTCTGCACTGAACTATGCGTATGGGATTCTTTACGGACAGGTGGAACGCAGTCTCGTGCTGGCCGGGCTGGACCCCTTCGCGGGCTTTCTGCACGTGGACCGTCCCGGCAAACCCAGCCTCACGCTCGATTTCATCGAAGAGTTTCGCCCTGTGGTTGTGGACCGCACCGTCTTTGGTTTGGCGAACAAAAACGTTTCTTTTGATTTCGATGAACAACACATGCTTACCAAAGAAACGCGTCGCATGTTGGCAGATAAGATCAACGAACGCCTGGACGCCGAATCGGCCTACGAAGGCAAGCGTCATCCCATCCGCGCCATTCTCCAAATGCAGGCGCGTCATCTCGCCACCTTCCTGCGCGGTGAGCGCGCAGTCTACGAGCCGCTAGTCCTGGCATGGTAAATGTCAACAAAAGATCCAAATCTTCTGCTTGTCTACGATATTCCAGACGACCGCAAGCGCGGCAAAATTGCGGATGCCTGCCTGGATTATGGCCTGGATCGCATCCAGTTCAGCGCGTTCAGCGGTTGGTTACTGAACACTCAACAGGAAGAGTTATTCCTCAAGGTAAAGAAAATTCTCGGCAAAAAAGAAGGCAATATCCAGATGTTCCCCGTGTGCGCGGAAGATTGGGCAAAACGAAAAGTGATTGACCAGAAAGGGAAAGACGCCGATGAACGAACCGATTCAAATTGAAGCGCCCTTTCGCGTTACCGATCTCAAACAATGGACGTACTGCCCGCGTGTCTTATACTACGCCATGTGCCTGCCCAAAATCCGCCCGACAACGTATAAGATGAAAGCGGGCGTCGAAGCCGGTCAAAGCGAAGAAGGGCGCGAAGAACGAAGATCGTTACGCTCTTATGGCTTGCAGGAAGGACGAAGGGAATTTGACGTTGTGTTGTCTTCCTCGCGTTATGGCTTGCGCGGTAAGGCAGATTTGATCGTTTGGATTGATAACCCGCCGCCCGGAGAATTTGTTGTTGTGGATTACAAGTTGTCGGATATTGCAGGCGAACATTTCAAATTGCAATTGATGGCGTATGCGCTCATGATCGAGGAAATGTCCGGCTTGACTGCAAAATGCGGCTATCTATATTTCATTCCCAAAAGACGGTCGGAGGAGGTAAAATTCACACAACGCCTGCGCGAAAAACTCCTGGCGACGCTTGAGTCCATGCACCGCATGTTACACAGCGAGATCATGCCTGAACCGACGCCGAATCGCAACAAGTGCCTGGCGTGTGAATTCCGCAGGTTTTGCAACGATGTTATGTAGCGGCAGGCTTCGCAAATCGGGCTTGTTTTGATGCAAAAGATGGTTTGCGAAAAAACCAAAGGAAGAGGTGAAAATCGAACCGAGGAATGCAGGTAAAATGTCAACAGGAAGGCTTAACAGCCACGAAAAACAGCAAAAGGTTGCTAGATATAAAATTTTGTGTTTGAACGAATGGCCTTGAACCCCCCGACGATCCGATGAGGATACTGAAAC
>CAYJLS010000297.1:0-2575 GCA_964371065.1 uncultured Anaerolineaceae bacterium
AAATGATTATAGAACGTGGGTCGTGGTGATTATCCAACCCCGAAGGGGTGACAGAGGGAGCAGGGAGTGCGTCGCACCCGACAGGCGAGGCGAATCTTCGGGGTAAGGTGCGACGCATCCTCGGGGGTGGATAACGCGTCTCGAAACGGAGACCCGCGAAATGTTGGGGGCGAAGCGAGGGGCGACGGCAGTCCAACTGCTGTCGGAACAGTTCGGCCAGCAGTTCAACTGCCGGCTAACTGGTTAGCAGTTTTTCCAGTCGATCCACATAATCCGCCATCACTTCAAACGCGGCGTCCACGGGCGCGGGAGTCGTTAAGTCCACGCCCGCGCGTTTGAGGACATCGAGGGGGTAGTCGGAACAGCCTGCTTTGAGGAATCCGAGGTAGTCTTCGACGGCGTTGGGCTCACCGTTGAGCACGCGCTTGGCGAGCGCGTGCGCGCCCGCGATGCCCGTGGCGTAGGCGTAGACGTAGTAGTCGCTGAAGAGGTGGCCGAAGCGTGACCAGGTCATGCCGACGTGCTCGCGGTTCACGTTGACCTTGCCGCCGTAGCCCTCGGTGAAGAGGTCGGCCATCAGTTCGATCATCGAGTCGGCGGTGAGGGGCTGGCCGTTCTCGACGCGGGTGTGAGTCTCGAGTTCGAAGCGGGCGAGGGTGGGCATGATGAAGAAGTAGCGATAGAAGTTTGACATGGCTTCTTCGATGACCGCGATCTGGAAATTTTTATCGGGGTTGGATTTGAGCAAGTGGTCGCGCACCAGTGCCTGGTGGAAGTTCGAGGCGACCTCCGCCGCGAAGAGTGAGTAATCCGCGTAAACAAAAGGCTGGTTCTGCCAGGTGAGATACGAGTGCATGGAGTGGCCGAGTTCGTGTGCGAGGGTGGAGACGCTGATCATTTCGTCGGTGTAGGACATCATGATGAACGGATGCGTGCCGGGCGCGCCCCATGAGAATGCGCCGGTGCGTTTGCCTTTGTTGGGGTAAACGTCCACCCAGCGTTCTTCGAGCGCGCCGTTGCGCAGAATGCCGACGTAATCCTTGCCCATCGGGAGCAGGCCTTCGGCGATCCATTCGACGGCTTGGTGGAACGGGACTTTGGGATGCGTGGGGATGAGCGGCGCCCAGATGTCGTAGGGTTCGAGCGTTTCGAGTCCGAGCGCTTTACGACGGATCTCAAAATAGCGGTGCCAGGTGGGCAGGTGTTTTTTGAAGGTTTCGAGCAGGTTGTGGAAAACCTCGATGGGAATGTTGATTTCGGACAACATCATCTCGAGGGCGTTCGTGTGTTTGCGGACGCGGCTGAGGAAGACGTTCTGCTTGATGGATGTGGAGAGCGCGGCAGCCAGCGTGTTCTTGTAACTGAGCAATGTGGCGTGATAGTTCTCCCACGATTCGCGGCGGGCGGCGCGGTCATCTTTCACGAGGATGGCGTTGATGACCGACTCGGACAGTTCGACCTCGTTACCGTCCTTGTCTTTAATGGACGGGATTTTCATGTCCGCGTTGCGCAGGAGGGAGGACGCTTCGCCCGCCCCACTGAATGGGTCGGCCAACATCCCGAGGATCTCCTCCACTTCGCCCGAGCGGACGTGTTCGTGTTTGCGGAACAGGTTGTTGAAAAACTGTTCGTAGACGGCGAGACGCGGCTCGTCCTTCGTCCACTTCTTGAGTTTCTTCTGACCGATGGCGAGCACCTCGGGATTCAGGAACGCGGCCGTCGCCATGACCTGACCGTAGAATCCCTGCGCCTTGCCATTCATCGCCGCGGCCTTCTGGTCGGTGGTATCCACGGAGAAGGAGAAGCCCGCGTAGACGTAGGCACGGTTCATGCGCGCCATCAGTCCCTCAATGGTCTCGAAGGCGTGGAGCAGGGTCGCGGCGTCTTTCAACGTCCCTTCGAACTTTTTGATCTCGGGCAGGGACGCGAGGATCGAGTCCACTTCGACAGACCAGGCTTCGGGCGTGGCGAAGACGGACTCGGCGTTCCAGGTGTGGTTCTTGTCAACGGAGGAGCGGAGGGGGAGGGAGGACATTTGGTTTGATTCCTTTTGGGACACGGATTTCACGGATTACGCGGACGAACGCGGATTTTTTTAAACACGAAGGTTACGAAGGTAGCACGAAGGGGATGACTTTTTCAACACAAACGAGCGAATGGATTTGTTGGTCATGGTTGGTTATCGTAGATAAACAAATCATCCCACTTGGCAGGAAATTCTGGAATTTGCCAATCCGTTGGCGGTCTCCATTTTTCCCAGCCCTGAAGCAACAGCGAGTTGTTGTCTTGCATTGTTTTGACCACGCGTTCTCCTTCTTCTCGAATTGCTTGTGATTCTGCCGATGAATAAACACCGTGACTTACCGCCTCTGCAAATTCATCTTCATCTTTCCAATGCCAACTTGATAGATCAGGCTCAATAACGATGTCCAAAAGTTGATCCATCGTATCGAATCCCATAGGTGTTCTGCGAAGTGGCTCTTGTAGATTTACATACCAGCAATTGAATTTTTCATGACCAGATTCCCACATAACGAAGATCCCATGTGCTGAACCAGGTGTGGATAGCATAAGA
>CAYJLS010000298.1:0-2557 GCA_964371065.1 uncultured Anaerolineaceae bacterium
TAATAGTGGTTCTCGTCCTTATCCACAATGACGATGCGCCACTCCTGCAAATCGAGCGCCTGCGCCATTTTGTTGGCCATCATGGTACCGCCGGTGCCTGCCCCCAGGATGAGAAAAGTTTTCATGAGTCAGTCCTTTCCAGAAATGGGATTCATGAGATCGCTTCCGCCAGCGCCGCGCGCCGGGTGATGATGCTGTGCATGGCCGCGCGCAACAAGTCGAGCGCCTCGATCAGCCGCGTGTCGCCGAGACTGTACGTGACGGTTGTCCCGCTCCGCTCGGAGGTGACCATGCCCCGGTCGCGCAGGACCTTGAGGTGGCGCGACACCAACGGCTGGGGCATGTTCAACTCTGACGATAATTCCGTGACGTTGCGGGGATTTTGCGAAAGCGTGTACAGGATCATGATGCGGCTGGGATCGGCCAGTCCGCCGCAAATCTCGGCGTGGAGTTGGATAACTTCGGTTTCCAGTGTTTGGTTCATCTCGAACTTCCTTATATGCGAATGTTCATATATTCTCGTGAAAATAATAACAAGTTGTTCCCTTTGTTTACAGTGTGCCAAGTCATGCAAAGGGGAGGATGGAAGTAATAACTTGTGAAATAATCCACATGTTAAATTGTACAAACCGTCATTTATACTTTACGCTAGCTCTTTGGGAGTTGCCATGATTCTGTACACGATGACACGGATTTGCACGGAAAAAGCTTTTAAAAATCCGTGTTTTTTCGTGCCCGTCCGCCGAAGAATCCGTGTCCAAAAGGTAATCACGGCGATTCCCATTGAGCTAAAATAACTTGGCGCAAAAAGAGGCAGTCACTTCAAAAGCGACTGCCTCTTTATTTTGAAAGCGATGGTTTTTAGATGAAGATGATCTGCGCGTCTTCGGTCATGTCCATGAAGTCACCGAATGTGGCGACACTTTCTCCTGCGGCAGGAAATCCTCTTTCTTGATGCCGAACATGTCCACGGTCATCTTGCAACCATACATCTTTGCGCCCGCGTCGTGAAGCATTTCGATGTATTCGCGCACCGAGGGAACGTCCGTGGGGATTATTTTGCCAGTGACACGCCACAATACGGGCAGTTGTGCCAATCGGCCTGTATTCCACGCCCGCAGGAGGGACAGGGGGATGCAACGGGATTCGCCCCGCCGCCGATTGCCTTCACAACCCAGGCTATGCCCAATACAGTCAACGCCAGAAAGCCGACGGGGATCAGCCACATGAAGGCCATACCAATCCAACCGAAGGGACTAAAACCCCAGCCGCCCATCATGCCTGGACCCATCATGCCCCAGCCGCCATATCTCGAACCGCCATAGCCCCAGCCGCCCAGCAGGTATCCCGCCACTTGCAAAACAATCAGCGCGACAATGGTGACAATCACAACTGCGGTCCAATTAACTTTTTTCATTTTTCGTTCCTCCAATTCTTTTGACACTTCGGGAAGATATCGCTTCTCGATCAGGCGGGCATTCGTCGCCCGTCCGTTTGCCCAAGCGGATGTCCGCAGTACGCGCACGCGCTCCAATTCGGATCAACCTTTTGTCCGCAGGCGGAACACTCTGCCGTTTTCAGACTCATGCCGCAATTGGGACAGAAAGCGAAACCCTGTCCCAGGGGGAAGCCGCAGTGAGCGCATTTCTGTCCGCTGACGGCAGGCAAGACAATGGGCTGTGACATAGGCGCGGGCTGGGTGGAGGTCTGGTGTCCCTCGTGATCCATCGCCGCATGCATTAACATACAACCACACATAGTTGCTCTCCTTTCAAAAGTCTTTCCAATTACGTTTCTTCACATTCTCCCATGCCAATGTAAAGATTCGATAAAGAATCAACAAAAGTTGGTTAAACCCTGATCGGGATGCCGAGCATCCTGCCTCCCAGCGTCATGCCCAGGCGGAGTGTCTCGCGTTTCAAACCGTAAGGGGACAGCCACCATTGCTCGAACAATACCTTGCCAAGATGCCAGGATTTGCCTATCTTGTGGAGTTCGATCTGCGGCGACGGTTCGCCAAAAAAGTTGCCATACGCAAATCCCGCCAGGCTTTCGCCCGCCTCCAGCATACAGTAGCCAACGCCCGGGAAATTGACTCGCTCGCCCACCCCCGTGATTTCCGCGGCGATGCGGCGCGCGACCACTTCCGCTTGCGTGTGGGCGAACACGCCCGCCTTTGGCAACATCATCGGCACGTCGGGCTTCCAACGGCCGGGGATGGAAACGGCTGTCGCGTCGCCGATTGCGTACACATTTTCGTGCTTCGTCTGGAGGGTGGCGCGATCCACTGGGACCCAGCCAGCCTCATTAGTCAGCCCGGCTTCGTGGGCGAGGCGCGGTCCGCGATGAGGCGGAATAGCGACCAGCAGATCATAGCGGAATGATTCCTTTCCGTCGAAGGCAATTTCGCGGGTGTCAGGATTGACCTGGTTCAATTTATATAATGGATGAAAAGCAACGCCTCGATCCGACAGCATTTGCTTGACCGCATTGCCTAAAACTGATCCCGCCACCGGCATGGGCTGGGGCTCCGGCGTGAACAGATGCACTTCGCTGT
>CAYJLS010000299.1:0-2521 GCA_964371065.1 uncultured Anaerolineaceae bacterium
TTTCCTTCTTGTCATCTTTGCCAGTTGCGGCTATCCTTGTCCCATGTCCAACGCAAAAATCCTTGTCATAGACGATGAACCGAGCATCGTTAAACTCGTCGAGGCCTATCTCAGGCCCGAAGGCTACGAGGTCCTGACCGCCTCCGATGGCGCCTCGGGACTCAAAGCCGCGCGCGCCTTCAAGCCCGACCTGCTCATCCTGGACGTTATGCTCCCCGGCATGGACGGCATCGAATTGCTCTCCCGCCTGCGCCGCGAATCGGACGTGTATGTGATCCTGCTCACCGCTCGCACCGAAGAGACCGATAAGATCGTCGGCCTCACCGTCGGGGCGGACGATTACGTGACGAAACCTTTCAGCCCGCGTGAGTTAACGGCGCGCGTCAAGGCCGCGCTGCGTCGCATCCAAACGGGAGCCGGCGCGAGGTCCGAGACGAGCGTGCTGGCTTTTCGTCACGTTCGAATCGATTCGGGCGCGCGTCAGGTCACAGTAGATGAACTTCCCATTGAATTAACCGCCCTCGAATTCGACCTGCTCAAAGCGCTGGCCGAAAATCGCGGACGCGTGCTCACCCGCGAACAGTTGCTCGAAAAAGTTTGGGGCGGCGACTACTTCGGCGAGACGCGCGTCGTGGACGTGCATCTCGGTCACGTCCGCCAGAAAATCGGCGAACAGTTCATCGTCACGGTGCGCGGCGTGGGCTATCGCTTCGAGGATGAATCGCTATGATTGAAACCATCCGCCGCCGTTTGAGCGCAAAACTATTTCTTGCTTTCCTATCGGTGATTTTAACTGGGATGATCGTGCTGGCGATTGCCGTCCAGTTTGCCGCGCCCAGCGCGTTCACCCGTCACATGAACGGGATGGGGCAGGGGATGGGGCAGGGGATGGGACCGGGCATGATGGGGCAGGGTCTAGGCCAGGCGGGAATGCAGGATTATTTCAGCGAGTTTCGCAATGGCTTGAATGATGCGCTTGGCGTGGCTGCGCTCGCCGCGCTGCTGGTTGCGGCGGGTATCAGCCTGGCGCTCAGCCGCCGCATCGTCGCGCCGTTGCAGGAAATGACTGCCGCCAGCCGCCGCATCGCCGAGGGAAAATATGGCGAGCGCGTGGCCGTGACGAGCGCCGACGAACTCGGTCAACTCGGCGAAAGTTTCAACCAGATGGCCGCGCAGTTGGAGCAGGTGGAGTCCATGCGCCGCCAGTTGATCGGCGACGTGAGCCACGAACTCCGCACCCCGCTCACCGCCATCAAGGGTTCGATGGAAGGCCTGATGGACGGCGTCCTGCCCGCCGACGCGGAAACCTATCAGCAGATCCACGCCGAGGCCGATCGCCTCAGCCGCCTCGTGGACGATTTGCAGGAACTCAGCCGCGTCGAAGCGCGCGCCTATCCGCTGGACTTCCGCCAAGTGGACTTGTCCGCGCTGGTGGCGACCGCCATTAAACGGCTGACTCCCAACGCCCGCGCCAAACGCATCACCCTGACCTCCAGCCTGCCGCGCGACCTGCCGCGTTTCCTCGCGGACGAGGACCGCCTCGGCCAGGTGCTGACGAATCTCGCCGCCAACGGAATCCAATACACGCCCGAAGGCGGCGCGGTGACGATCAGCGCGGAAATAAAAGAAAATAATTTGCAAGTCGCGGTGACGGACACCGGCGTTGGGATTCCGCCCGAACATCTGGCGAATATCTTCACCCGCTTTTATCGCGTGGACAAATCCCGTTCGCGCGCCTCGGGCGGCGGAAGCGGCATCGGCTTGACGATTGCGCGTCACCTCGTGGAGGCGCACGGCGGAAAGATTTGGGCGGAAAGCGAGGGGGAGGGAATGGGCAGTCGCTTTGTGTTTACGTTGCCAATTTAACGCGCAATTTTCCAAGTAGTAACGACTTCAGTCGTTTGGTTCGTGGACGACTCAAGTCGTCACTACATGGTGTGCGGATTTCCACGTAGTAACGACTTCAGTCGTCCAGATTGTTACATCTCATCCCACCCTTGACCGTATTCCTTCTGGGGAGGAAAACATTTCCACTTTTCGCGCAACCAATCCTGCCCGTGGTCTTCGTAATACATTGATAAACTTGACCATTGCCAATCGCCGGCTTTCTCAACGCATCCATGTTTGATGGGATTATAGTGGATGTAATTCATCGCGCGAAAATAATGCTCGTTCCCGCGAATCATTCGATCGGAAAATTTGTACCAAACTTTTCGTTTTCCTTGAAGTCCGTCAGCCAGATTCCACTCGAAGGATGTGGAGCCATGCAATTGTCTCAACGTCGCGGAAACATCGTCCAGTAAATTCACACATGCAAGGATGTGATAATGGTTTGCCAGGATGACCCAGGCCACAATGATTGCTTCGATTTCCTGAAACGCGAGTAGCAACCTTTTTTGAAAATTTGTACGACGTTCAGGAGAATTCATTATGGGAACGTGTTCGTAGTTTGCGGCGGTGAACATGTATACTCTAAACGGTTGAGATTTTAACATTTTTAAAAGACTGAAAGTTCCAAGTC
>CAYJLS010000300.1:0-2487 GCA_964371065.1 uncultured Anaerolineaceae bacterium
AGACGGAAGACTGAGGACTGATTACTGCTCACTGCTCACTGCTCACTGATTACTGATTACTGATTACTGATAACTGCTCACTGAATATCACCAGGGAAAGGACACCTAAAATGGAATCCGCCAGAGAAAACAAACGAATGATCTCCCATCCGCGCTCGACATTCCTGCCACCTTGGTGGCGAAATGGAATCAAACGCGCCTTTGACATCCTCGCCTCCCTGTTGGGACTGACCCTGCTATCCCCCTTCTTCCTGCTGGTTGCCATCCTTCTTCGCCGGGAGGGCCCCGGTCCCATCTTCTATCGCGGGACGCGCATGGGCAGGAATGGGAAGCCCTTTGGCATTATCAAATTCCGTACCATGTACGAGCGCCCGGAAAGTTATCGAGGTCCGCGTGTGACGGCCAAAGGCGATGGGCGCATCACTCCGCTGGGCAAGTGGCTGCGCGATACCAAGCTCAACGAATTGCCGCAGTTATGGAACGTGCTCAAAGGCGAGATGAGCCTGGTGGGCCCGCGCCCGGAAGATTCCGAGATTGAAAAGACCTGGCCGCTGGAAGTGCGAAACGAGATTCTATCGGTCCGCCCCGGCATTACCAGTCCCGCCAGCGTGCTGTACCGCGACGAGGAAAGCCTGCTCCCCGCGGAAGGCGTGATGGAAGTCTACTTTCGCGACATCCTGCCGGACAAACTGCGTCTGGATCGCCTGTATGTGCGGAATCATTCCTTCATGGGCGATTTGGATATCATCCTCTGGACGCTGATTGCCCTGCTTCCCCAGTTGGCGCGTCAGCGCATCGGGGAGGGGGAATTGTTCGCCGGGCCGTTAACTCGCCTTGTGCGCCAAAAATTTTCGTGGTTTGTGATGGACCTGCTCATCTGCACGTTGGCCGTCACTGTGACCAGTTCCGTCTGGCGTCTGTTCGAACCGATCAACTGGGGACCATGGCCTTTGGCTGTTTTGGCGTTTACCCTGGCTATACTGTTCAGCAGTATGAACGTGTTTCTCGGATTGGACCGCGTTGTCTGGTCGCGCTCTGGAGCGGAGGATGCGCTGGTTCTGGTCTCCTCGAATGGCATGTCCCTCCTGCTCCTTCTGTTGGTCAACTATATGCAGGGGCGCTCCGCCTGGATTTCCCTGCCGGCTTTGCCAACGGAACTGATCGTTTCCATTGGCGTGCTGACTCTTGTGGGCTGCCTGTTTGCCCGCTATCGTATGCGCCTGGTGACATCCTTTGCCAGTCGCTGGTTATCCTGGCGCAGGGAACGCGGCGGCTTCGGGGAACGCGTCTTGATCTTGGGCGCGGGGGAGGGGGGACAGATCGTCAACTGGTTATTGCATCGCGGCTCGCTTCGCCAGGCTTTCAAGGTGGTTGGCATGGTGGACGATGACCCGCTCAAGCAGGGCATGCGTATTGACGGTTGCCGGGTGCTCGGCGGGAGCGGCGACCTGCTCGACCTGGTCCGCAAACATGACGTGGGTGTGATCCTGTTTACCATTTCCAACGCGCAGGAAGATGCCCGCCGCGGCTTGCTCAAGTTGTGCCAGATCCCCGGCGTGCGTCTTGTGTTCATGAGCGATATTCTTGGAACGATCCAGACCCAATTGGCCGGTTAAAAGAAAATCTTTTCAAACACAAAGTACACAAAGGTCACGAAGGAAAAACTCTTAAATCAAAGCGCCTTTTCTCCCTTTGTGTACTTGGTGTCCTTTGTGTTTAGGCTTTTTCCCGTTAATTACGGGAGAGCCATAGTTTTTCATAAAATGAGTTCAAATATGGATTGGAAAAATCAAACCGTTCTTGTCACCGGCGCCGGTGGGTTCATCGGCAGTCAACTTGTTGAATCCCTGCTGACGGAAGGCGCGCGCGTGCGAGCCTTCGTCCGCTACAACTCGCGCGGCGACCCCGGCTTTTTGCGTGAACTCTCCCCCCAATTGGCGGGAGGGGGGTCCCTTGAAATTATTCCCGGCGACTTACGCGACCGCCAGGCGATCCTCGATTCAGCCCGGGACTGTGGGCTGGTCTTCCACCTCGGAGCCTTGATCTCCATCCCGTACTCCTACCGCCACCCGTACGAAGTGGCCGAGGTCAACTTCATGGGCACGCTCAACCTGCTGATGGCCTGCCGCGAACTGGGCATCCCGCGCCTGATCCATACCTCCACCAGCGAAGTCTATGGCACCGCCCGCCGCGCGCCCATTGACGAGGAACATCCCCTGCAGGGACAGTCTCCCTACTCTGCCAGCAAGATCGGCGCGGATAAATTGGCCGAAAGTTTTTATTGCGCCTACAACCTGCCCGTTGTCACCGTCCGCCCGTTCAACACCTTCGGGCCGCGCCAATCCGCCCGCGCCGTCATCCCGACCATCATCACGCAGGCGCTGGTCAACAATACGATCCACCTCGGAAATCTGGATACGACGCGCGACTTCACATTTGTCAGCGACACGGTGGCCGGTTTTATGGCGGCCGCGGCAACTGTCGGGG
>CAYJLS010000301.1:0-2484 GCA_964371065.1 uncultured Anaerolineaceae bacterium
CGCTTCGGCGTCGAACAGCGCGCCGCCATCCGCAACAAAGGCACGACGCCTCATCTTCTTGTGATGACCGCCACGCCGATCCCGCGCTCGCTGGCGCTGACTCTCTACGGCGACCTCGACCTGTCCATCATGGACGAGATGCCCGCAGGTCGTCAACCAATTGAAACCTACGTGCTTCGTCCGCAGGAGCGCGAGAGGGCATATTCCCTGCTCCGTTCGCAGGTCAAGGACGGACGGCAGGCCTTCATCATTTATCCGCTCATCGAAGAGAGCGAAAAGTTGGACACGCTCAAAGCCGCCACGGAAGAGCACGAGAAACTCTCGAAGGAAGTTTTCCCCGAACTGAGACTCGGTCTCCTGCACGGACGGATGAAACCCGACGAGAAAGACCGCGTCATGGCTGATTTCCGCGACAAGAAATACGACATGCTCGTCTCGACCACCGTCGTTGAAGTGGGCGTGGACGTGCCCAACGCGACGGTTATGCTGGTGGAGGGCGCGAACCATTTCGGCCTCGCCCAACTCCACCAATTGCGCGGACGCGTCGGACGCGGCGCGGCGCAATCCTACTGTCTGCTCGTCCCCGACCACGAGGATGCAATTGAGAACGAACGTCTGCAAGCCATGGCCGAGACCAACGACGGATTCATCCTCGCCGACCGCGACCTGCAACAGCGCGGCCCGGGCGAATTCCTCGGCACGCGCCAGGCGGGATTTGCGTCCGGCCTGCGGATGGCGAGCATCACCGACATCGCGTTGATCGAAAAGGCGCGCACGCAGGCGCAGTCGCTTTTTGAGAAAGACCCCAACCTGGAAATGCCCGAACACAAATTATTGGCCGAAGCGCTCGGTAGATTTTGGGGCAAGGGAACGGGAGACATTTCATAATTTCGTAGGGGCGGACTTATATGTCCGCCCCCACTCGTTGCGCCAAGAACCCAGGGCAGACACGCAGGTCTGCCCCTACCATCCAACGGAGAAAAAAATTGGTTAAGGCATTATTTCCCGGCACATTCGACCCCATCCACTACGGCCACATTGACATCGCCCGCCGCGCTTCGCGTCTATTCGATGAAGTTGTCATGGCCGTCTATGACAAACCGCTCAAAAATTTGCTGTTCTCTCCCGAAGAACGCATTGCCCTTGTCAAACAGTCCTGCTCGGACAACCCCAAGATCAGCGTGACCGGCTACTCCGGCCTGACGGTGGACTTCTGCCGCAAGAGCGGCGCGCAAGTCGTCGTGCGCGGGCTGCGCGTCTTTTCGGATTTCGAGTTCGAGTTCCGCATGGCGCTGGCGAACCAGCGTCTCGCCCCGGATATCGAGACCATCGCGCTGATCACCGCCGAACAGCACACCTTCCTTTCTTCCAGCACGGTCAAGGAGATTGCCATGCTCGACGGCGACGTGTCGTCCATGGTCCCGCCATTCGTGCGCGAGGCAATGAGGCACAAGATCAGCAACGGCGACCACCAGCCTCCGCCGAATGCGCTGAGAGATTAATCCTCGTCATTGCGAGGAGGGCGCTCTCCCTGGCACCGCCCGCCACATCGTCCCGACATCGTCCCGAATCTCTTACGGGATGTCCTTCGGGAGGGCAGGTATCCCGACGAAGCAATCTCCCGGTTCCACGAGGGGATTGCTTTGCACAGAACGCTCGCAATGACGGGTTGTTACGGATGTTTGAATCAAACCGTGATTTACTGAAATTGCCAATTTGTCCTGTGGGCTTGCGCGAATTATTGTGCTAGAATTGCCACATGCTTTATTATCTCGTTGTAATTGAAAAAGCCAGTCATAATTATTCCGCCTACTCTCCCGACTTGCCGGGTTGTGTTGCGACAGGCAAAACGCGGGAAGACACGACTCGCAATATGCGCGAGGCTATCAAACTGCATATTCAGGGATTGTGGGAAGACAAGTTGCCAATTCCCAAACCAAGCAGTTTTCTTGAAATGATGACTGTTGCGATCTAGCCGCCTCTTCTGGAGGAGCCAATGGACATCCTGCACTTAATCGACCGACTCGAAGAACTCTTCAACGAAAGCAAAGCCGTCCCACTCACGCACAGCGTGATGGTGGACGAGGATAAAATGCTGGACATCATTGACCAGATGCGGATTTCGATCCCCGAAGAGGTCAAGAAAGCCCAGCAGATCATCGCGCAAAAAGACCGCATCCTGGCGCAGGCGCAGGAGGAGGCCAACCGCACCGTGGACATCGCCCGCCAAAAAGCGGACGACCTCGTCCACCGCGACCTGATCGTGCAGGAAGCCCAGCGCCGCGGCGAACAGATCCTCAACCAGGCGCGCGCGGACGCGGAAGCCACCCGCGGTGAGGCGGACGGTTACGTGTTGGACGCCCTCTGCCATTTGCAGGATGAACTGGAGCGCATCTCCACCCAGGTGCGGAACGGCATCCGCACTGTGGAGGAAGACCAGGCCCGGCGCGCACCCGTCTCCCCACAACCTCTCGAAAAATAAAC
>CAYJLS010000302.1:0-2463 GCA_964371065.1 uncultured Anaerolineaceae bacterium
CCCGAAGCCAAACTGTGGGCGGTGCGCGTGCTCAACAACGCGGGTTCGGGAACCTGGTCGTCCGTGATCTGCGGCATTGACTTCGTGACCTCCAAAGCCCCAGCCAACGGCGGTCCCATCACAGTTGCCAACATGAGCCTGGGCGGCAGCGGATCGGATGACGGTAATTATGGCCTTACCAACAACGATGCGCTCCATCAAGCCATTTGCCGCTCCGTAGCGGCAGGTGTAACGTACGTTGTAGCGGCAGGAAATGAAACCGACAACGCGGCCAACCACGTTCCAGCGGCTTATGATGAGGTGATCACCGTCTCTGCGCTCTCCGACTCGGACGGCAAGTCTGGCGGTACCGGTGGCGCGCCATCCTGCCGCACCAGCGAAAAGGATGACTACTTCGCCTCCTTCAGCAACTTCGGGGCAGACGTTGACATCGCCGCGCCCGGCGTGTGCATCCTGTCCACCTGGAAAGGTGGCGGGTACAACACCATCAGTGGCACATCCATGGCCTCCCCCCACGTTGCAGGCGTAGCCGCGCTCTACATCGCTACCCATCCCGGAGCCACTCCGGCGCAGGTCAAAAACGCGCTGATTGCCGCCCAGGAACCCGGGCCGATCCCTGGAGATCCTGATACGTACAAGGAAGGTGTTGTAAGCGCCGGTGGCTTCTAAGCCTCCTGAAATCGGATGAGACTCCTCTAAACTCAAGTCGGACACCGAGCTAGAATGGGAGGTGGAAGTCACGCGACGCTTCCGCCTCCCAAAGACTTCTTCAAGCGCATTTTGCAATTACTAAAATGAACAACCTTTTTTCATTAGCCTGCCATCGTCTCCCCACCGACTCCACCCCCGTCTGGTTCATGCGCCAGGCAGGACGGTACATGGCGGAATACCGCGCCATCCGCGAGAAGTATTCGCTGATCGAAATTTGTCATCACCCTGAGATCGCCGCTGAAGTGACGCTTCAACCCGTGCATGCCCTTGGGGTGGACGCGGCGATTCTCTTCGCCGATATTCTCCTGCCTGTCATTCCTCTTGGCGTTGGGCTTGAATTTGCCAAAGGCGAAGGCCCCGTCTTGCAGAATCCCGTCCGCACGCTGGACGATGTGAAAAACCTGCATCCTGTAAATCCGGAAATTGATTTGAAATACGTGTTGGACGCGATCAAAATTCTGCGCGGCGAATTGACAAATATCCCACTGATTGGCTTTTGCGGTGCGCCGTTCACTGTCGCTTCGTACATTATCGAAGGTGGTTCATCACGCGAATTCCTGAAAACAAAAACAATGATGTACTCCGCGCCCGAAGTCTGGCACGCGCTGATGGAAAAACTGACCGTTGTGTTGAGTGATTATCTCGTGGCGCAGATCCGCGCGGGCGCGCAGGCGGTACAAGTCTTCGACTCATGGGTGGGCGCGCTCAACCCGCAGGATTATGAAGACTTTGTCCTGCCGTATTCGCAGAAGATATTGCAGGCCGCCAAAGCGGAAAATGTTCCCATCATCCACTTCGGGACGAATACCACGACCCTGCTCCCGTTGATGAAACGCGCAGGCGGCGATGTGATCGGACTCGACTGGCGCATTCCGCTCGACGATGGCTGGAAACTGCTCGGTGAGGATGTCGCTGTTCAGGGGAATCTTGACCCCGCCCTGCTCTTCGCGCCTCTCCCTGAAATTAAAAAGCGCGTCCATGACATTTTGCAACGCGCAAACGGACGCCCTGGTCACATCTTCAACCTAGGACACGGCATCCTGCAACACACTCCCGTGGACAATGTGAAGGCGGTGGTGGATATGGTTCACGAATACGGAAACCAGCAATGAACACATTGGGATTAACAGTAGCCATTACCGCTTTTCTTGCCATTTGGTTTGGGCATGTGGGGGTTCGCAAAATCGAAGCGGTCTCACGTACGATCCTGGCGCCCACCATCAGCGCAGTTCTGCTTGGATTGATCGTTGAATATCTCTCAATGATTACCGAAAACATCCACCTCAAAACCATTTTTGGAATTGTCGGTGTGACCTTACTGTGGGACGGATTTGAATTCATCCGCCAGCAGAAGCGCATCCGTAAGGGACACGCGCCCGCGAATCCGAATAATCCGCGTCATGCGCGCTTCCTTGCAGAACCCAACACTCACGCCACAACACATGACCTGCTGAGACGTGAACCAACTGGCAAGCCAATCACTGATAACTGATAACTGATAACTGGTCTAGCCACCTGACAGTTTTAAGAAAAGACGAGTAGGCTCTCGTAGAACCTGAAAAAACTGTCTTTGGGCTTTGCCAAATTGCCAAATTTCACGATTTCTAGCCAGTTTTCGTCTTGTTTTAGCCCAAATTTGGCAGTCCGGGTCAGCAAATGAGGCAGTTTTACCTCTTGCAGACAAACTGTCAGGTAGCTAGATCTGGACTTTGTCCATTTCATAAAGAGTAGCAGACCGATTCCAGCAGGAAA
>CAYJLS010000303.1:0-2456 GCA_964371065.1 uncultured Anaerolineaceae bacterium
GAATCGGTATTGCGGACCAATTTCACTTTTCCCATCGCCACGAGATACAAGTATTCAGTCTCGTCCCCTTCGAAATAAATCCGCTCATCGGTGGAAACTTCATGGTCATGGAACCGATTATTGATTTTTGAAATCGCGTCAGCAGGCAAATGTTTGAAGAATGGCAAACGGCTGATGATCTTCAAACGGTAATCCAACGAGCAGACCGTTGGATCTACCCAGTCAAGACGAAGGGGAGATTTTGGACGAACCATATTGACTCCTTTCTTCTGAGATCAAACTTAACATTGCCAAACTAAGCCTTTACCCGCCCCATCCAGAACTCAAGTCTGTTTCCTTCAGGGTCGTGAATGTATATCGCTTTTGAACCCCATACTTCCTTGATCGGCGTTGAGGTGATTTCTGCTTCCAACAATTGTGCCTGCAATTGTTCTATATCGTCCACCTGGAGACTGATCGTGATCCCTTTTCCATCGCCGCTGTCAATAGATGTTCGGGCTTCATTAGCAACGCTCAATCGGGATCTTTCATTGAGTTTGAATTCCACGAACCAATCATTGGAAGAAATGACAAGCAACTTTAATCCATCTTTGTAAAAGGCAACTGTTTCCTGCCATTTTTTGCAATATAAGATCGTATTTACGGCTTTAATTTTCATATAGAATTCACATTATTCAGTTCAAGGATATGTGGAAATAAAAGAAAACATCTGATTTCATTTGGCTTCGGGAAAAAAGAATCCCCAGCAATTCGGGTCGCCCGCCAACAGCCCCAGTCCATCACGGAAAGGTTTTTCACAGGGTTCCGCATCAAATACTTCAGCAACATCCCCAGACGCAGGCGAGAAATAGGCTATTACCTCACAATGTAATCTTCCTTCTGATTCGCTCCGCGTGAAAACCGCCATATCCATGGGCTTGCCAACCTCATCAAATAACGGAAGAAATGTTTCTTCGATCTGCGCGGATATTGTGGGCGCCCACATCCCATCGCCAAGCGATACGGAATACCAGGTATTTATCTGCTTCATAGATAGTCTTTCTCCTTCAAGAAAATTAATGATAATTCAAATTTTCGCTCTTATCCATTCTACTAAGTTTATTAAACTATGCAACAAGCGGTAGAATAAAGCCATGAAGTCATTTCCCAACCGCTTTCCACTGCCATTTCTCTTTCTTGCCATTCTCGCATTGCTCGCCGCGCTCTGGGCTGGGTTGATGCGGATTGGATGGCACATACCCGCATTGACACCTTCGCTTGCGCTATTACACGGTCCCTTGATGATCTCAGGATTTTTGGGGACTCTGATACCGCTCGAACGGGCGGTGGCGATGAGACAAAAATGGATGTACCTTTCTCCGCTTCTCGCTGGACTGGGATGGCTGGTCACGTTACTGATTCGGACTCTGCCCCTCGGACCTTTTCTACTTACCCTTGCCAGCCTGGGCGGAGTCGCGATCTTGATAGAGATGACACGCCGCGAGTTTGCACTCCACACCTTCACCATGCTGCTCGGTATGCTGGCATGGTTTGGAGGCAACCTGCTCTGGTTATTTGGATGGCAGATCTTCCAGGTAGTTTTCTTCTGGCAGGCGTTCCTGATTCTCACCATCACAGGCGAACGTCTGGAGTTGAGCCGCGTTCTGCGTCCATCGCGTAACAGCCAACTTCTATTCGGGGCAATGGTTGCCATCTTTTTGGCGGGTATATTCATTTCCATTTTCAATCCGCAGATTGGCTGGCGCTTGAACGGCGTGGCTCTGCTTTTTCTGTCGCTGTGGTCTGTGCGGAATGATCTTGCATGGCGAAACCTCAAACATAAACTTCCGCTGACACGTTACATTGCGTGGTGCCTCGCGCTTGGGCTGACCTGGCTCGGCGTCGGCGGCGTACTAAGTCTCGTCTTTGGCGCGCAGGTTGCAGGTCCAAGATATGACGCGGTTCTGCATGTCGTCTTCATTGGCTTTGTCATTTCGATGATCTTCGGTCACTCGCCGATCATCTTCCCTGCCATTCTCGGCGTGCCGATCAATTTCCAGCCCGCTTTTTATATCCAACTGATTTTGTTGCACGCATCGCTTGCATTGCGCGTGATCGCCGATTATGCAAACTGGCATACTCTCCGTATGTGGGGCGGACTTTTAAATGAAGTTGCGATTTTGATGTTTATCGTTATGACCGTTTTATCCATTCGAAAAAGTCTTTCAGGAAAGTAATCATGCCACTCCCCACCCGCATGTTGATTAAGACTGCGCTGGTTTATCTTTTACTTGCGCTTCTACTTGGCATTTTGTTGACCCTGGGTGTGCCGAACGGTTTCTTTCCCGTTTACATTCATTTGCTGGTCTTCGGCTGGTTGACTCAATTGATCTTCGGGGTGGTTTACTGGATGTTCCCGAAATATTCAAATCAACACCCACGCGGATGGGATGCATTAAGTTGGATCACTTATGCCG
>CAYJLS010000304.1:0-2424 GCA_964371065.1 uncultured Anaerolineaceae bacterium
GGGCGGGATTTGAATATCATCCCCTGAATGGGGCTCCCGAACCTTCAGATTAAATGCAGAACCCAAGTTTCTCGAAGAAACCTGGGTTCTGTTATCGTGGCGGAGAGGGCGGGATTTGAACCCGCGAACCTTTTTGGGTTACACGCTTTCCAAGCGTGCGCGCTAAACCAAACTACGCGACCTCTCCGTGGTCAAGCAGGGGGGATTATAGTCCATGTGGTTTTATTGGGCAAGTCATTTACCAAATCTTCACATTTTATCCTGGCTTTCATCACCAAAGAAATTGGGGACCTGCTTCGGGTTGGAACAAATTGGCAATTTGTTCTACAGTGGTTTGTAGCGCAAATTGCCAATTTGCGTTTCTGCGTTACTGCTTTACCGGCAACGTGATGTAGCGCAAGATATTATCTTGCGTTACTGTTTTACCGGTAACGTAATGATAATCGTCAATCCATTGCCTTGCTCGCTCTCGGCGCGCATCTGTCCGCCGTGGGCGAGGACGATGGATTTGGCGATGGCGAGTCCGAGGCCGGAGCCGCCTTCGTCGCGGCGGCGGGATTCGTCGGCGCGGTAGAAGCGGTCGAAGATGCGCGTCAGATCTTCGGAGGGGAGGCCGGGGCCGGTATCCCGCACGGAAAGCGCGACCCCGCCCAAGGTCCCGCGCGCGGCGAGGGTGACGCGTCCGCCGGCGGGGGTGTGGCGCAGGGCATTGTCGAGGATGTTCGTGAGGACTTGAGTCATTCGTCCGGGATCCACTTCCAGGTCCGCGAGAGGCGAGGCAATGTCCAGGTCGAGAGTCAGGTTTTTTGTCTGCACCTGGAAGCGGTAGAGAGTCGCCACCTCCTGCAAGAGCCGTTCGGGGGAAATGGTTTGGGGAGTGAGGGAGAGTTCGCCCGCGTCGGCGAGGGAGAGGGTGCGGAGGTCGTCCACGAGGTGTTCGAGACGGGTTGCTTCTTCGCGGATGATCTCGAAATTTTCGGGCGAGGGCGGCAGGACGCCATCGTGGACGGCTTCGGCGTGGCCAAGGATCAGGCTGAGGGGCGTGCGGAGTTCGTGGGCGATGTCGGCGGTCATTTGCTTGCGCGCATTGACCGAGCGCGAGAGTTCGGCGCTCATTTTGTTGAAGGCGCGGGCGAGTTCGCCGAGTTCATCCCTGGAACGGACGGGGACTTGCTGGCTGAGATCGCCTTCAGAAACGGCGTGCGTGGCGCGGGTGAGTTCGCGGATGGGGCGCGAGATGGTGCGGGAGAGAAAGATGCCGAGCAGGAGTGCCACCAGGCTTGCGCCGAGGCCACTGTAGATCAATAGGAGGTTGATGCGCCGGATGAATTCCTCTTCGCGCGGATTACCGGGGAAGGGCAGGCGCTCCATGACGAGAGTGCCGACGGTATTTCCGTTCACCGTGATGGGGACGCCGAATTTGAGTTCGTGTTCGGGGACAGGATCGCCGGTGTGGAACCCGCCGCCATCCAGGAGGACCAGGCCGTTTTCATCCGCGATGGTGAAGGACGGATAGGGCTTTACGCCTTCTTCGGGAGGTTGGACGCCAGGCGCGAAGGCTTCATTTATGCCGTCCCACGAGCCATTGATCTGGTAATAGTCCGTCAGATCGGTGACGAGGTCTTCGCCGCGGCCTTCGGCCACGAAGCGGTTGAACTCGTCGCGGGTGCTCTGCCGCGCCAGCAGGACGATGATGACGATGCTGATCAGCCCGATGACCAGGAACGAAAGGATCAATTTGACGGTGATGGAGCGCATGGATTATTCCCTCGCGAAGCGATAGCCGACGCCGTAGACGGTTTCGATGTAGCGCGGGTCGCGCGGGTCGGCTTCGATCTTGGCGCGCAGGTTTTTGATGTGGGTGTCAATCGTGCGCTCGTAGCCTTCGTAACGCACACCCTGGATGATGTCGAGCAGGTCGAGGCGCGAGAAGACGCGTCCGGGCGCGGACAGGAGGGCGGCCAGGATGTCGAACTCGGAGGGGGTCAGGTCAATGAAGCGCTCGCGGACTTTGACGAGGCGCGTCTCGCGCTCGAGGCGGATGTCCGCGGCTTGCAGGACCTTGGAGTCGGGTTCCGTTTCCCCGGCGCGACGTAACACCGCGCGCACGCGGGCGACGAGTTCGCGCGGGCGGAAGGGCTTGGTGACGTAATCGTCCGCGCCGATTTCGAGGCCGATGACTTTCTCCTCGTCGTCCACGCGGGCGGTGAGCAGGATGATGGGGGTGTTCTGTTCGGCGCGGTGGGCGCGCATGAAGGCGTAGCCGTCCATTTCGGGCATCATCAGGTCGAGGATGATCAGGTCGGGATGTTCGCGGCGCGCGACGGCGAGGGCTTCCTTCCCGTCGTGCGCGCTGACGACGCGGTAGCCCTCCCGCGTGAGGTAACTTTCCACGAGGGAGACCAGCCGTTTTTCATCGTCCAC
>CAYJLS010000305.1:0-2405 GCA_964371065.1 uncultured Anaerolineaceae bacterium
TCGAGGTGCGTGCCGCCGCATAACTCGTACGAGTATTTGCCCTGTTGTTGTCCAGCAGTTGAACTGCTGGACGAACCCGCGGACTCCAAGATCGAAATCGTGCGGACAGTCTCGCCGTATTTCTCGCCGAACAAGGCCATCGCGCCTTCTTTCTTGGCCTCGTCGAGGGACTTGGTTTCCTTGTGAACGGGCATATCCGCGGCCACGGCTTCGTTGACCATCTTCTCGACACGCTCGATCTGTTCGAGGGTCATGGCTTCGGGATGATTGAAGTCAAAACGCAAACGATCCGGCGCAACGAGCGAGCCTGCCTGCACCGCGCTATTTCCCAGAACTTCGTGAAGCGCTTTGTGAAGCAGGTGAGTCGCGGTGTGATTCCGCATGATGTCGTGGCGGCGGACGAGGTCCACTTCGGCGACGGCTTTGTCATCGACTTTGGGCTGGCCGGAGATCACCTGTCCAATGTGGGTAATGATGCCAGCCGCGGCGCGGCGGGCGGAGGTGATTTCGATCTCCCAGGCTGGCTGTCCAGCAGTTGAACTGCTGGACGAACGAATATAGCCTTCGTCATTTACCTGACCACCAGACTCAATATAGAAACCAGTCTTCGGCAGGATGATTTCAACCACATCATCCAACGAAGCAGAAGATACCGATTCTCCATTAACGATTATCGCTAAAACTTCGCCTTCCACACGCGGACTATTGTATGGATCATACTCAACGCCATTCGCGCCGAGTTTCTTTTTGGCTTGCAGGTCTTTCAAGATGTTCGCGAAGAATTCCGAATCTTCGCCACCGAGTTTGCCCATGGCTTTGCCGCCGCCGGAGGCTTTGCTGTGCAACTCCTTCGCTTCGGTGAATCCTTTTTCATCAATATCGAGTCCCTGCTCACGGGCGATGTCGCGCGAGATTTCGAAGGGGAGGCCGAAGGTGGCGTAGAGGTCGAAGGCACGGTGACCGTCGAGGGTGGTCTGGTTGGCCGCGCGAAGCTCCGAGAGTAGATTCTCCAGTTGAGCGGTACCAGCCTCCACCGTCCGCGCGAAGCGGATTTCTTCCCGAGTCAGATTGTCGAGAATCGTCGCCTGGTTCTTTTTCAGCTCGGGGTAAAAGTCGCCGTACTCGTCAATCACGGCTTGCGCGACTTTGGCGAGGAACGGTTCGTGGAGTCCGATCTTGGTGCCGAAGCGGGCCGCGCGGCGGATGATCATGCGGGTGACGTAGTTGCGTCCGCCGTTGCCGGGGACGACGCCGTCGGCGATGAGGAACGCGGCGGAGCGGGCGTGGTCGCAGATGACGCGGTAGGGCGTGAAGTCGGCGAGCATTTCCTTTTCGTTGTGACCCGTGAGCGAACGCAGGACGTCGAGCAAGCCGGTGAAGAGGTCGGTCTTGTAGTTGGAGTCCACGCCCTGCAAAACAGAGACGATGCGTTCGAGGCTCATGCCGGTGTCCACGTGCTTGGCGGGTAGAGGCTCGAGGCGGCCATCCTCGAAGAGGTTGTATTGGATGAAAACGTTGTTCCACAATTCGAGGAAGCGCGTGCAATCGCCGTTCACGCCGCACTTATGCGGCTGGCCGCGCAGGTTGTCGCGCTCCTCGCCGAGGTCGAGGTGGATCTCGGAACACGGCCCGCACGGACCAAATTCCGCCATTTGCCAGAAGTTGTCCTTGCGCCCGAAGAACAGGACATGCTCAGGGACGAAGCCAGGCTGTGACTTCCAAATGTCCGCGGCCTCGTCATCTTGCGGCACGTTGCCTTTGCCCACAGGGTACGCTACGCTATCGTCTTTGAAGACGGTGGCGTAGAGTTTATCTTTGGGCAGACCCCACACGTCGGTGAGCAGTTGCCATGACCAGGCGATGGCTTCCTTTTTGTAGTAGTCGCCAAACGACCAGTTGCCGAGCATCTCGAAGAAGGTGTGATGCGTGTCATCGCGGCCCACGTCTTCGAGGTCGTTGTGCTTGCCTGCCACGCGCATACACTTCTGTGAGTCCACGGCGCGGGTGTAGGGCTTCTTGTCCGTGCCGAGGAACACGTCCTTGAATTGCACCATGCCCGAGTTGGTGAAGAGCAGGGTGGAATCCCCGCCCGGGACAAGCGACATGGACGGGACGGCGGTATGTCCGTGCTCGACGAAGAAGTCTATGAAATCCTGGCGGATTTGGTTACCGGTTAGTTTGCGAGTCATTATTGCTCCGAGGTGATTTTGGTAGCGGGATTATACCAATGGAAAAGATGAAAGATAAAAGATGAAAGATGAAAAAGTCCCGAACCTGTTTGCGGATTCGGGACTCGAGGGACGGAACTCAGTCTTATGCCATCGCAGGTTCGTAGTGCAAGACCAACAATTGGTCTGCGCGCAAAGCCAATTCAGCGAAGGCGCGGCCGTCGTTATCCGTAAATT
>CAYJLS010000306.1:0-2373 GCA_964371065.1 uncultured Anaerolineaceae bacterium
ATCCCCTTCCGTATCGCGTATCGCACCAACTCCGAGCGCGAATGCAGGTTCAATTTACGCATGATATTTTCACGGTGACGTTCCACCGTCTTCGGGCTGATCACCAGCGACTCGGCAATCCGGTCGTTGGCGGCTCCCTCGGCCAGCAGGGACAGCACCTCCTGCTCGCGCTCGGTCAACCCGTCCAGCGTGGGCTTATGCTCCGCGGCGTGCTCCTGCGAGAGATAATCCTTCACCAGCAACTTCGCCAACGACGGGTACAAATACACCTCCCCCAATGCCGCGGCGCGGATGGCCGTCAGCAACTCCTCGGGGGCGGCGCGCTTTGGCACATAGCCCGAAGCCCCCGCCTCCAGCATCTTGAAAAAATATTCCTCGTCCTCGTGGATGGTCAATGCGACGATGGCGATTTTGGGGAACTGGGATTTGATGACGCGCGCTGCCTCGATGCCGGTCATATCGGGCAGGCCGATATCCATCAGGACGACGTCCGGTCGCGCGGACCCCGCGGCGGATACCGCTTCCGAGCCGCTTCCCGCCTCCCCGACGATTTCCACGTCCGCCTCGCTGGCCAGCAACATCTTCAACCCCGAACGGACAACGGCATGGTCATCCACCAATAACAGACGGATGGTCATCCTGCGCCTCGCTTTCGTGTAAATATGGAATACTGGCCTCGATCAGCGTTCCCTGGCCCGGGCCCGATTGGAGTGTGGCCGTCCCGCCCAGCAGGGAGGCGCGCTCGCGCATGCCCACCAGTCCCAGCGATGGGTGGCTGGTCTGGCGCATCTGCACCAGGTCCGGGTCGAACCCGTTCCCGTCATCGCGCACCGAGATGTGGATGCGCTCCGCATCGAAGGATAATTGCACAAATGCGCTGGTGGCGCCGGCGTGTTTGATGGTGTTATTGAGCGCCTCCTGCATGATGCGGAACATGGCGATCTTGGCCGCCCCGGAGATGGTTTTTTCCTCGCCGAAGATATCCACGCGGATCTTAAGCCCCGTCCGTTCGGAGACTTTGCCCGCATACCAGCGCATGGCGGCGGGCAGGCCCAGGTCGTCGAGGTGCGAGGGGCGCAGGTCGCTGATGAGCCGTTGCAGTTCGGAGAGCGAGTCGGCGGTCAGGGATTCGAGGCGGCGCAGCGTGTTGGCGGCGCGGGCGGGGTCCTTTGTCAGCGTATTGCCCAGGCCTCGTAACCCGAGACCGATCGCGGTCAGGGATTGGCCCGTCTCGTCGTGCAGGTCGCGCGCGATGCGCTGACGTTCCGACTCCTGCGCGCTGACCACGCGGCGGAAGAGTTCCCCGCGCAGGGCTTCGCGTTGTTCGGATTCGCGCAGGCGCGCCTCCTGCAGTTCCGCAATTTTGCTTTCGGTTTCCACCTGAAAGGCGCGCAGGAAGCGGATCACGAAGAACGCGGCCGCGCTGGCCATCACGGCGCGGAAGACCTGCACGGGAAAACCGAACAGGTTCAGGAAGAGTTCGGAGTTGACGACATTGGAGGGGAAAAGCAGGCTGGGCGCGGTGAACAACTGCCCCACCAGGCCGTACCAGCCGAAGGCCACCGCGGCCCACAGGCTGTCCTGCCCAAAGCGGATGAGGCCCGCGTGGCGGAAGGCGCGTTGCTGGGCGATCAGCCCGACGGCGGCCAGGATGGTGGCGGGGATGCCGAGGCTGTAGCGCGTCCATACATCCGCCACCGCCAGCATCTCTATCGGCGTGTATTTTCCCATGAAGATGGCCAGCCCAAAGACCCAGATGGTCTCCAGCGCCAGCGGCACGATCAGGCTGACGCGTTGGGCGGTCTCGGTTTTGGACAGGAGAAAACTTCCGAAGGCGGCCAGGGAGAGAAATGAAAAAGCCAACAGGGCCAGCGCCAGGCTGGCCGGCCAGGGAGGGCTCACCTGCCCCAATTGCGCCAGGATTCTGTCGAACATCGCCAGCCATTCGTGGATGCCATGCACGAGGCCGAAGCCCATTAACGGACGAAGCGCCTTACGCAGGCGTTCATCGGTGGAGCGGCCGCCTTCGAGCGCGACCAACAAGCCCATGCTGAAGAAAGCCAGGCCGTACAGGAAGTAGATGATAATGTAGGTTAACATGGTTTTTTGTAGGGACATTATGGCGTGGTTCAGAAACCCAGGAAGTTAGATTGACACTTTGATTTACACTTCGGCAAATTTTTGACAACAACCTGGCATGAACCGCCATTCGCAGCGGCTTTTGCCGCGTTGGTTTCGTGGTCAACGGATGGGGAAACGGATAAACGGATGAAAGACAGCAGGATGAGGAGTCGCCCCATCCGTTTACACCGCACCCCCTGGCACTGCCCGCCAGGGCAAGTGTGCGGTGGGTGCAGGTGTCCGTTTTATATC
>CAYJLS010000307.1:0-1058 GCA_964371065.1 uncultured Anaerolineaceae bacterium
AGCCAAAGGAGATTACATCATGAAAAAATGGATCGTTCGCATTCTGCTCGTCATCGTCGCGCTTGTCATCGTGGGAATGTTTGTGTCGCCGCGCGCGCCTGAGAAAACGTATTTTGAAAACGCGCCGCGTCCGCTCGTGATCGCCCACCAGGGCGGGGACGGACTCTGGCCGAGCAACACGCTCTTTGCCTTCGAGCACGCCGCCGAGCTTGGCGTTGACGTGCTCGAGATGGACATCCACATGACGAAGGATGGCGTGTTGGTCGTCAGCCACGATGAAACGGTGGATCGCCTGACGGACGGCGAAGGCCTCATCAAAGAAATGACCCTCTCCGAGGTCCAGGCTCTCGACGCGGCTTACGACTGGTCACCGCTGGACGATGACGCGGAGTTTCCCTATCGCGGACAGGGCGTCACCATCCCGACGCTCGAGTCGGTCTTCGAGAAATTCCCAACCTATCGAATGAACATCGAGATCAAACAGTCCGACCCGCCCATCGTCCAGCCATTTTGCGATTTGATCCGCAAACACGGAATGGAAGACAAAGTGCTGGTCGCGTCGTTCAAAGACGAAGCGCTGGTTGAGTTCCGCGAGACCTGTCCCGAAGTTGCCACTTCTGGCAGTCGCGGACAGATCAAGAATTTCATCTACATGCACCTGGCGTTCCTTGGACGGCTCTATTCTCCCAATTTCTCCGCGGTGCAGGTTCCCATTGAAGATAGCGGCATCACCCTTTTGACGAGTCGCTTTGTTAGCGTAGCTCACGCCCGCGGCCTTTGGGTGGACGCGTGGACAATTGACGATCCCGCCGAAATGCAAATGCTGATCGGCATCGGCGTGGATGGCATCATCACCGACCGCCCCGACTTGTTGCTGGAAATTTTGGGTAGATAAATCTCAATTTCGATTTCGGTTTTCGGTAGTGGTCTATTTGTAATTGATGGCGATTTACGATTATCAGTGGATGAAAATTTTGTGGTAACTGCTTCGTGTCAGTCGTCTGACGATTGAAATGATCCTACGTAGTGACGACTTTAGTCGTTTGACGATTGAAATC
>CAYJLS010000307.1:1158-2319 GCA_964371065.1 uncultured Anaerolineaceae bacterium
ATCCTACGTAGTGACGACTTTAGTCGTTTGACGATTGAAATCGTCACTACATGGACTTTGGATCGTTCGCGAAAACTGGTGGTTGATTTTCGTCCCAATTTCATGTAGGATAAGGATAGTCGCAAATATCGGTAGTCCAAAAGGAGAATCCCATGACCGGTTCATCGAAAACCAAGCGGAGCAGGAAGGCAGGAACTGTCGGCGGCGACCGGCAGACGATAGGGAACGTTTCCGGTGGCGCCATCGTGGTGCAGGGACGCAACGCCAAAGTCACCGTGTATCAGGGGATTCAAGGAACCGAACTCGCGCCGCTGTTCGATAAAGTCTACAAAAGCATCGAAACCCTGCCACAAGTCGAACCGGCCGAGAAACAGGAAATCGCCGAAAACGCGAAACGCATCGAAACCGAAGTGGCGGAACAGGGCGGAAAGGCAAACCAGACCAGCCTGCAACGCTGGATGGACAACATCCAACGAATGGCGCCCGATATCGTGGACGTGATCCTGGCTTCGTTGGGCGGACCTGTCCCGGCGGCGGGCGCGGTGCTCAAGAAGATCGCCGAACGCGCCAAACAGGCCGGCAAAGCCTGAGGAGGGTCCGCATGGCCCAGCCCAAAGAGACGCGCCGCCTCGCCGCGCAAAAAGTCAAAGTCCGCCGCGCCAGCCCAAAGTCACGCGAGGATCGAAACGTGATCGGGCGCGTCAGCCGCGGCGGAGTCGCGATCCAGGGCGACTACAACGATGTCCAGATCCAGCAGATCACGCAAGTCTTCCAGACCGCGCCGCCGAGCGTGGAGGAGGAAGAGGAACTCGCGCGGCTGAAGAAATTTGTCCCGCAGGCGTTGGCGAATCTCAAAGCCGCCATCCGCGAAAAAAAGCCCGCCGGGGGAAATCCCTATCACCTGCTCGAGGCCCTCGACGTTGACGAGCAGGATCAACTGGCGGGACGCAACGCGGTCATCCAGCAGTTGACAAAAAAACTGGAGGGCAGTCACATCGCGTTCCTGGTGGGCGAGAACGGCATCGGCAAGACCAGCCTGTTGCGCGCCGGTTTGATCCCCGCGCTCGCCAAAGCCGGGCACTGGCCGATTTGGATCGAGTCCACCGGCGAGCCTCTCGATGCGGCGATCAAAAAGGGCGTGCTCGGCTCGCTGAATGATTT
>CAYJLS010000308.1:0-2232 GCA_964371065.1 uncultured Anaerolineaceae bacterium
ATTTCATTTCCTCTTTGGTGAGGACATTGACTCCCTCGAGATTGTTCAAGCGATTAACCACTTCGCTTCTTTCCTGACCTGAAACCGGTTCCACTAAAAGGAAACTGACCGCCCCCGGAGCGCGCAAGAGACTCTCTGCCGCGCTCTTGCGCATGAACAGGAAACTGGTCATCCAGGAAGTCGTCCCTTCGGATAGGCCAACGATGGTGAACTCTTTTCCCATGACTTCAATATGTTCGTCAATGACCAGTGCATGTCTTTGGGCCAGCACGCGGTCGAGAATGACCTCCTCGTCTGTTTGCGGAGCGCGTCCTTCCGCGATTTCCCACGGCCCGCCGCCCTGCTCCGTGTCGTAACCGATCAAATAGACGGGCTGCTTCTTTTCGTGCAGGTCGAGGATGATGAATTGCGAGAGGATGGGGATCGCCTGGCTGACGCCTTCCACCGCCTCGGCGTCCGATTCGATGCGTGGGGGTAGGAGCGAGGTCGCGCCGAGCAGGTTGCTGATCCCCTTCTGGGCGACGATGATCGAGCCGTCCGAATGATCCAGATACGAGGTGATCTGTCGATTCATTCCAGCCAGAAACCCGTCCATGATCAGGATCAGCATGACTGCCAGCGCCACCCCGCCTATGCTCAATGCCAGTCGAGTCTTATCTTGAAACAGATTGCGTCGTGCGAGGAACATAGTGGCTTCTCCTTGTTTTCATTTTAGGAGAATGTCTGTATTTGCCAAAGCGCAGAATCGCTCATAATTGATAGGCATTATTGCTCATGGGTATATAATTGATCGAAACAAGATAGGAGTGCAGGATGGATACGCTGGCGCTAAGAGAACTCATCGGTCAATATAAATCCGACCCAGAGTCAGTCTACAATACCTGGTTCGTAGGCGGCGAGGAGCGCATGAAGGCTTTCCGCGCCATTCGACGGGGCGTGCGCGATACCGTGGACAGTATTGCTGCCGGAACGTTTGGCAATGACTTCAAAGGTTCACCGTTGGAGGTGGTGTTGACCGCCATCACTGAACAGAAACAAGTGTTTGAAGGCGCGGCACATCCCTTCTTCTGGAAGCCGAAACTCAGAATCCCCGACATTTACGAGAACGAAGCGAATAAGCAGATATTTGGCGCGTTTCTGGAAGCGGTTTTGTCAGCCACAAATGAGGAGCAAGTACTGAGAGAAATCAGCCGCCTCGCGTCTGCCCGGATCAAGGGTCTTGGCCCTGCCGTAGCCAGCATCGTCTATTTCCTCCACCCGACGATTGTGCCGCCTTCCAATACTGCCATGCTGAACGGCTTTAATGCCTTGTTTGGCGACCATAAGAAATTAGGCTCGTGGGAGAGTTACCTGGAAATGCGCGAGGTGATCCTGAGTACGAATGCCGAAGTGCGCGACCAACTCTCGAAAGACCTTGGCGCGTTTGCGGGACTGCTCTTTGAGATTGGTTCGAGGCGATTAATGGTAGGCGGAAATCTGCAGGATGTTCTGCAAATGGAAAAAGCGAAAGCGGAAAAGTTGGCCAAAGCGCGCCATGCCGATGTGCTAAGCGAGCAAAAGGCCGAGTCCGAACACACACAGATTCAATATCTCTTGATTCGCCACACTCGCCACCCTCACCACCGACACGGGCATTACCGTGCAAGCCACCTTGTGGGACGCGCCGCTCGGCGGACACCACGTCAGCGGCAAGTTGATCTTTCCCGCGACGAAGGACGGCAAGTCCATTCTCGAAGGCGCGACGAAACTTACGCTCACCATCGTCAATGTGGACGCGGCTTCACGCGTCTTTGAATGGATATTGAAATAACTGATGTTACGCAGTTTTCTCGTACCGCAACATTCATGTTGCCTTGCCGGGCGAGATGAATCTCGCGGTACTGCGTAAGGTGAGTGAAACAACCCTCTCGGACTCGAAAGAAGGATTCTATGAACAAACGCCACCTCTGGATCATGCTCCTATGCTGCCTGCTTCCCGCCGTTGGGCTGTCCGCGATCTTCCTCTTCAAAATCCCTGTGAATACGGTCTTCTATTTCGGCCTGCTATTACTATGCCCGCTCGCCCACTTTTTGTTGATGGGTAAAATGGGACATGACCAGAACACCGAGCAACACAGCCAGCAAGTGCACATCGCAGAGGCATTGCAGTACTGTCCGAAGTTGATGATGGGGTGAGGATAGATCTTCGAAGATATGGGGTATCCTGATCTAGGCAATCGTCATTCATTTAAC
>CAYJLS010000309.1:0-2225 GCA_964371065.1 uncultured Anaerolineaceae bacterium
GAGGCATATTGGATGGCCGTCAGGTACGAGAACGACTGTCCCACGTAACCGAGCGCGCCCATGCCGATCAGGAGGGCGAGAACGCGTCCCCGAGGAAGCGGCTCGTTTCGCAGGATCAGGATCACGGTCATGATTGAAGCGGAGAGGCCGAAGCGCAGGAAGAGCATCGTGAAGGTGTCCAGCCCGTCGGCGTAGAGGAATCGTCCGAAGATCGCCAGCGTCCCGAAAGATGCGGCGGAGACGGCGATGAGCAGGATGCCAATCAGTCGTTTCATCAAAACTCCAACCCGAAAAGTTCGCGCAAATATAACACATCAAAAACCCGCCTCATCGAGACGGGTTCACTGAAAACAGATTACTGATCACTTTTTTCTGCGCGGTGCGAGATGGTTCTTTCCATAACTGTTCGGCGTCATCGCGGGACGCGGCGGGCGGCGGGAGAAATCGCCACTGGGAGCGCCGCGGCCTCGTCCGCTAGAAGCAGAGCGGGGTGGCGCGGGAACCTTGTAGTCGAATCCGTCCAACGTCTCGCGCGGAAGCGGCTGTCCCATGATGCGTTCAAGTTTTTTGATAATATCGTCATCCTCGGGTGTGACGAGCGTGAAGGCGTCGCCCGTTTTCTGGGCGCGGCCCGTGCGCCCGATGCGGTGGATGTAAGCGTCGGCGGTGTCGGGCATGTCGAAGTTGATGACGTGCGAGATGTTCTCCACGTCCAGGCCGCGGGCGGCGATGTCGGTGGCGACCATGATGTCGTGCGTGCCGTCCTTGAAGCCTTTCAGCGCGGACTGGCGCTGTCCCTGCGTGCGGTCGCTATGCAGGCTGGTCACTTTGTGGCCCGCCTGTTTGATCTGCCGTTCCACTTTTTGGGCTCGGTAACGCGTGCGTGTAAAGATTAGCACCGATGTAGTGTCGGTGCGCTTGAGCAATTCGAGCAGGAGCGCGCCCTTCAAATGTTGCGGCACCGGATACAGCGCGTGCGTCACGGTGTACGCGGGGCGGCTGAGTCCCATGCTGATGCGTTGCGGCTCTTTAAGCACTTGCTTGGCAAGAATCTCGACTTCGGCGGGGAAGGTGGCCGAGAATAACATGGTCTGCCGGTTGACAGGGACAGCCTTGATGATGCGCTTCACATCCGGCAGGAAACCCATATCGAACATGCGGTCACCCTCGTCGAGCACCAGCACTTCGATGTGATTCATTTTTGCATGGCCTTGATTGATGAGGTCCAGCAGGCGGCCCGGACAGGCGACCAGGATTTCCGCGCCCTCGCGCAAGGCCTTGACCTGGGGACCGGCTCCGACTCCCCCGTAGATGGTTGCGCTTCGGAGCTTTGTCCCCGCTGACAGGTCGCGGATCACCTCGTGGATCTGTTCGGCCAGTTCGCGCGTCGGTGTGACGATGAGCACGCGCGCCACGTGCCGCGGTCCGTCCAGCAGTCTGTGCAAAATGGGGAGGATGAAGGCGGCGGTCTTACCTGTGCCAGTCATCGCGGTGCCGATGATGTCGCGTCCGCGCAACGCGGCGGGGATGGCCGCCTCCTGGATGGGTGTGGCGGTTTCGTAACCCGCCTTTTTGATTCCTACCATTAAGCGGGAATCCAAATTGAATTGTTCGAAGTTCACGATTGTTCCTATTCTTTCTTATTTCAACAGATTATCCAGTTCTTCCGCGCTCATCTGTGCCTGTCGCAGAATGGACTTCAGCACTTGTGGATTCAAGTCCCCAGGGTGGCTTGGCACGGTTACAAGCAAATTCCCCCGCTTGAATTGGATGTGACTTCCTTTTTGGCGTACCTGACGAAAGCCCGCTTTTTCCAACGCGGCTCCCCACCTGTCTTGGTTTCAAGACGGGCAGTTTAGGCATACGCCTTCACTGCCACATCCACTTTGAATTTGAACACTTCCATCACCTCGGCGGGAAGTGAGTTGCGCGGGTCTTCGGATGGGGGGATGGGGCGCAGGTAGGGCAACCCGTCCTCGAAAGAGCCTTCGAGATGCAAAGCCGCGGCTTCGAGCAGATTCTTGCGCGCTTCGACAGATGTTGTTCCCTGTGAAGCAATATCCAATTCCGGGCATAACGCACTGTATTCCTCGTCTTCTTTCCAAAGGACGCCAGTAAAGCTAAACATTTCCATGGGGTTTCTCCGGTGAAGATTATACACCCTGTCCCATCAAAAACCCGCCTCTGATTGAGACGGGTTTCACTCACTGCCCACTGAACACTGA
>CAYJLS010000310.1:0-2208 GCA_964371065.1 uncultured Anaerolineaceae bacterium
TGCATGGTTGGCGCCATACCCCAACGCTACTCTCGTCTCGAGAATCCGACCGAGTTTGATTTATATTTTGCAATGGCGAGAGGAAGTCAACATGGCAATCTTAATCTTCCCGCGATGGAAATGACCAAGTGGTTCGACACCAATTACCATTACATTGTGCCGGAAATTGACAAGGATCAGGTCTTTCGGTTTGCCTCCACCAAGGTTATTGATGAATTTGTCGAGGCAAAAGAGGCGGGCATTCACACACGGCCGGTGTTGCTGGGACCCGTATCTTATCTGCTTTTGAGCAAATCTTCTTCCCCGGATGGCGTTTCCCTGGACGCGCTGCCGGGGCTTATTTCAGTTTACGCCGAGATTTTGCAACGCCTCTCGGCTGCCGGGGCGGACTGGGTGCAGATGGATGAACCCTGCCTGATTTTGGATCTTGATGAAACAGCCCGCAGCGCCTACGCCGATGCATACAGTCAATTGAGTCAGATTGCGAGTATCCGCTTGATGGTGGCAACATACTTTGGCAGTCTTGGAGAAAATCTATCCCTGGCAGCTCATTTACCCGTTGCCGGTTTACATATAGATTTAGTTCGCGCGCCGCAACAACTTGAAACTATACTGACAGTTCTGCCAGCTGAAAAAATCCTATCGCTGGGCGTGGTTGACGGGCGCAATGTCTGGCGGAGTGATTTGGATGCAGCCTTCGCCCAGATTCAACAGGCCGTTTCTGCTTTGGGTACGGATCGAATCCAGGTTGCGCCCAGTTGCTCGTTGATGTTCAGTCCACATGATTTGGATTTGGAAACCGGGTTGGATGCCGAACTGCATTCATGGCTGGCATTTGCGCGTCAGAAATTATATGAGCTGGCTTTGCTTAAGCAGGCGGTCAATGAGGAGATGAATGCTGTGGCTGAGTCATTTTCAGCCAGTCGTGAAGCAGTGAAAAGCCGCCGCGAGTCGCCGCGCACGCATAATCTGCAAGTGCGTAGGCAGATTGACGCTGTGGACGAAGCGATGTTGCGGCGCAACCATGAGTACAAGGTGCGTAAAACGGTACAGGCTCGGAAGCTGTCACTACCCCTATTGCCAACCACTACCATTGGTTCATTCCCGCAGACCTCCGAAATACGCGCACAGCGTTCTGCCAAAAATAAGGGCAGCCTCACACAGGAGGAATACGACGAATTAATGAAGATGGAGATCGCTCGAACGATTCGATTGCAGGAAGACATCGGCCTGGATGTTCTCGTTCACGGAGAATTCGAGCGCACCGACATGGTCGAGTACTTTGGAGAGCGTCTCACCGGGGTTGCCTTCACCCAGCATGGCTGGGTACAAAGTTACGGCTCGCGCGCGGTGAGACCGCCAATTATCTTTGGCGATGTTGCCCGCCCTGCTTCTATGACCGTGTCCTGGTCCGCGTATGCCCAATCACTCACCAGCAGACCGGTAAAAGGGATGCTCACCGGTCCGGTCACGATTCTGGAGTGGTCGTTTGTCAGGGACGATCAGGCACGCGCGTTGACCTGTCGGCAAATCGCACTGGCAATCCGTGAAGAAGTACTCGATTTAGAACACGCTGGGATTCCTATCATCCAGATTGATGAACCTGCCTTCCGCGAGGGGCTGCCCCTTCGCCGAGCAGAGCAGGAAGGCTATCTTCAATGGGCGATTGAGTGTTTCAGGCTGGCATCCAGCGGGGTGCGGGACGAAACACAGATCCACACCCACATGTGCTACGCAGAGTTCAATGACATCATTGAAGCGATTGGGCGCATGGATGCGGATGTTATTTCCGTCGAGGCGTCGCGTTCGAAAATGGAACTCCTGGACACCTTCAAACAATATCAATACCCCAGCGATATTGGTCCCGGTATCTATGATATTCATTCGCCGAACATACCTTCGCAGGCTGAAATGGAGGCATTAATCGCGAAAGCCGCGCAGGTCGTGCCAATCGAACGTCTCTGGATCAATCCCGATTGTGGATTAAAAACGAGACGGTGGGAGCAGGTTATCCCTGCGCTTAAAAATATGGTGAACGCTGCCCGAATCTTTAGGCAGCGACAGAATGTGTAAGAGCCATCTTCCTGGATATTCAAGTATATATTTTTTCTTTGAAAGTAAGTGAATCACATGACAGAAGGAGTAGAGCATGAAGTCCTATAATTTCTTGATCGTGGGAAGCGGCATGACCGCTGACGCCGCCGTGCG
>CAYJLS010000311.1:0-2197 GCA_964371065.1 uncultured Anaerolineaceae bacterium
TCTACCGCCGCTATTTGGGCGCGCGGCGCGGCTGGATCTTCAGCAATCCGATCTACGTGCGTTGACGAATCAAAAACCAGGCTTCTTGAAGAAGCCTGGTTTTTGATTTAGAGAGTGTTTCTTAAGTCGTTTTAGCCTTCTTGATCTTTGCACTACAAACCCTTTGTACACGGATTTGACGGATCCTTCGGCGGACAAAGACGGATTTTTTTAAAGATTGATCCGTGCGAATCAGCCGAAGGATCCGTGCCATCCGTGTACAGAAAGAGTCTTTAAGAAACAGTCTCTTAGCGGCCTCCTTCTTCACTGCAACACTCGGTACGAATGGCTGGCTTGGCCTGATTCGACTGGGTCTTTCTCCCTGCAAGAATCGCCAAGTTTCTCTTGGCGCACCGCAAAGGTCGCGAACATCCTTCGGGCAGAATTTGGGTGAATGACACGAAAGGGACCGCTGAAAAAAGCCAATCTCACCGCGAAGAGGCGAAGGCCGCGAAGGATTCCCGAAAAACGCGAAGGGAATCTTCAAGATTGTTCGCTCAACCCTTTAAAGTCTTTATGAATCTCTTCGCGCCCGTTGCGGTCTTCGCGGTGAAAAAGTTTTTGCAGTGGGGTCACGAAATTAAAAAAATGGTTGGCGCGCCAAACCGATGGGATGCTCGACTATATCCCCGCGATTCCGCACGAAGAACAAATCGCCAAAGTTTGACTGTTCGAGTTAGGGTCTGCTTTTACAGTTGATACAATTCCACCAGCACACCGCCCGTGGACTCGGGATGGATGAAGGCGTACTTCTTCCCGTCCGCGCCGGCGCGCGGCTCCTCGTTGATCAGGCGGATATTCTTCGCTTTGAGTTGCGCCAACATGCCCTGGATGTCGTCCACTTCGAGGCACAGGTGGTGCATGCCCTGGCCGCGTTTGGCGAGATATTTGGCGATGCCCGAGTCGTCAGTGGTGGGCATGACCAGTTCCACTTCCGCGCCCGCCAGCGGCAGGAACGCGACCTGCGATTTTTCGGCAGGCACGTCGCGCAGTTCGCGCAGTTCGATGCCCAGCGCGTCGCGCCAGAACGCGAGCGATTGCTCCATGTCTTCCACAACGACGGCAACGTGCTGGATGGCTTTGATGGCAGGCATGGATTTATTTGACTCCCATGAAGCCGAACGTGCGCCACAGCACTCGCATCATGCCGTGACCGAAATCCGGTTTCAAAAACTGGTTCGGACACGACCCCGGAATGACAGCGATCCCGTTCTGGCGGCATTTCTCCACCGCTTCCGCTGAGACGCTGGTCATGCTTGCCGCGAGACCGGGCTTCGTCCCCATCATGCAATGCATCCAAACGTGCTTGATGCCCAGGTCCACGCACTGCTGGACGATCTGGTCGGTCACCTTTGGGCTGGCGAGGATGAAGACCGCGTCGGGTTTTTCGGAAAGCGACTTCAGGTCCGGGTAGCACGGCGCGCCGTCATAGGTGGAGATGCGCGGATTGACCGCGTAGACCTGATAGCCGTTGTCCTTGAACTTTTTGTAATTCAAGTTACAGCCGGTCTCGCGCTTGTCCGATACGCCGACGATGGCGATCTTTTTCTGGGCGAGGAAGTCCTGTACCATGTTATCAATTTTTGCCATGTGGATTCTCCTTTTTGCAGACAGGATTATATGCCATCCCCAACCGTTCACAAGAGGAAGAACATCACTCCGACAAAACTTGAAATGTCCACGCACGCGCCACAATGGACTCGCGCCCTGTGGAACATGTCAGGTCTGCGCCCTCGCGCATTTGAGGGAGGCGCTCCGCGAAGCGGGCGGAGGGACAGGCGAATTCCTGTCAAAGCAGGTACGATGCAATATCCTCTACGCGAGTTTACTTCCCCGCTTCCGCCATCCTGAGCGCCACCGGGCTAAGGTAGGGGATCAGCCAGATCAACCAGACGGCAATGCTGAATTTGTGAAAGTTGGCAATCATCTTTTCGTCTTTCCTCACCAGCACAACGGTCGCCCAGATGGCGTGGATGAACATCAGCGCGATGGCCAGCACACCCGAGAATCCGTGAATGTCATAGCGCATGCCGCTGACATAGTCAAACATAATGCCGGTTCCCCACGTATCGCAAATGAGTCCAAGCCAGAAGAAGGCGGTATGCCGGTGAATGCCCACATCTCAAGTATCTCCAAAAAGGTGATGTGGAAAAGGCTG
>CAYJLS010000312.1:0-2190 GCA_964371065.1 uncultured Anaerolineaceae bacterium
ATCTTTCATCTTTCATCCTTCCTCCTTTATAATTCCCCCCATGACCTCCCTCTACCGATCCATCCTGTCCAACCGCTACCGCCTCGCCATCTTTGCCTTGCTGGGTAGCGCCAGCGTGCTTTCGGTGGCGCTCTACCGTTTCCGCGGGTTTTGGTACGAAGAAGGCGGCTTCACCTTCCTCATCTGGAATCTGTTCCTGGCTTGGATCCCGCTCATCATGGCCTACACCGCCTGGGCGCTTTCGCTGGGACGCAAGTGGCTCTACCTCGTTATTCCCTTCATCGCCTTCATCTGGCTGATCTTCCTGCCCAACGCGCCCTACATCATCACCGACTTCACCCACCTGGCCGACCCCAATCCCAACGTGCCGGTCTGGTTCGACGTGATGATGCTGATGTGGTTCTCGTGGACGGGTCTCCTGCTGGGCGTGGTCTCGCTCTATCTCATGCAGGATATCCTCCACCGCGAGTTTGGGCGCTGGGTAGGCTGGGCCATGGTTTTCATCGTCTCGGCGTTGAGCGGCATCGGAGTGTACATTGGCCGCTTCATCCGCTGGAATTCCTGGGACATCCTGGCCGACCCCGCCGGAATCGCGCGCGAGTTCTTTTCCGGCACGCGGGACCCCAGCCTGCGCTCCATCGCGTTTATCATCATTTTCACGGGCTTCTTCCTCTTCGTCTACCTGACCCTCTACGCCTTCGGCCATCTGCTTCAGGAACCCGCGCCCAAATCAGCATGAACAGACTCATCCTCCTGCGCGGCGGCGGCGATCTGGCCAGCGGCGTCGCGTTGCGCCTGCATCACGCGGGATTCGACGTGGTTATCGCCGAACTGCCGCGTCCGCTGGCGGTGCGCCGTCTCGTCTCGTTTTCGGAGGCGGTCTACGCGGGGCAGGCAACCGTCGAAGATGTGACCGCCCGACTGGTTACGCCCGACCAAATCCAGGATACCATCGACGCGGGACTCATCCCCATCCTCATCGCCCCCCACGCCGACCAATTACCAATTACCAATTACCAGGTTGTCATAGACGCGCGCCTCCTGAAGTCTCCCCCCGCCCCTCTCCCCACCCCCGTCCCGCTTCACATCGGACTTGGGCCTGGATTCCGCGCCCCGCGCGACTGCCACGCCGTTGTGGAGACGCGCCGCGGCCACACCCTCGGGCGCGTCTACTGGAGCGGGACGACCAGCCCCGACAGCGGACAGCCCGAAGGCGACCCGCGCCGCGTCTTGCGTACGAGCGAAGACGGTGTTCTCATCACCCATGCGAACCTCGGCGACCATCTTGAAGAGGGTCAATGTATCGCTGAAATTCAATCCAAAATCGTAAATCGTAAATCCAAAATCACTAGTCCGTTCGCGGGCGTCCTGCGCGGATTACTGCGCGACGGCATGGAAGTCACGCGCGGCCTGAAACTCGGCGACGTGGACCCGCGCGACGATCCCGCGCTGTGCCGCCTCGTCTCCGATAAGGCGCTGGCTGTGGGAGGCGGCGTATTGGAAGCGGTGATGAACGCGCATCATTTATCGAAAAACTAATGCTATAATTGACTCATGGCAACTCCCGAACCCACCCCCCAACCGCAACTTACTCCCGAGCAACTGGCGGCGAAACTCGAAACAGAAAAACAGCAACGCGCCATTGTGATTTGGGGAATCGTATTCCTGGTGCTTCTGCTGGCAGGCATCGTTACAGCCATCTACTTTTTACTCCGCCCGGAGACCCCCGCCGAGCAAGTTGGACGCATCCGCGACGTCTTCCTGATCTTCATGGCGCTCGAATCCCTGTTGATCGGCGCAGCGCTGATCGTGCTGATCGCGCAGATCGCCAGTCTCATCAACCTCCTGCAAAACGAAGTCCGCCCCATCCTGCAATCCACCACCGAAACCGTCAACAACCTGCGCGGTACTGCGGAATTTCTGGGAGAGAACATTGTCCAGCCCGTCATCAAACTCAACGGTTATTTGGCTGGCTTGCAACGTGTGATAGAATTAATGGGCATCAAACGTCGTTAATTAACAAAAGGAGAATACCATGTCTGATCGTGATGAATTTGGAGCATTCCTCGTCGGCTTTATCGTCGGCGGCTTGACCGGTGCGGTCGTATCCCTGCTGTTCGCCCCGCAATCGGGCGAAGAGACCCGCGCCCTGATCAAGGACAAGAGCATCGAACTGCGCGACAAGGCCTC
>CAYJLS010000313.1:0-2185 GCA_964371065.1 uncultured Anaerolineaceae bacterium
GTGGACCACTACACCCGCGTCCGCACGTACAAGGCGCTGGTGGATAATTATTACGGTAAAAAGGATACCTTGCTCAGCCTGCTCCCGCTGGCGATGAGAATGGCCGGGCCGAAGGAAGCGTTACTTCATGCCATCCTCCGCCGCAACCACGGCGCGAACCATTTTGTCGTCGGACGCGACCACGCCGGTCCCGGCAACGATTCCACGGGCAAACCATTCTACGGTCCGTACGACGCGCAGGAAGTGATGAAGCAGTACGAAGCCGAACTCGGCGTCAAGATGGTGCCGTTCGAAATGCTCGTCTATCTCCCCGACGAAGACCGCTATGTGGAGGAGAAGGATGTGCCGAAGGGCGCCAAGACCCTCAACATTTCCGGCACGCAGGTGCGCGACGATTATCTCGCCAAAGGCAAACTGCTCCCCGATTGGTTCACCCGCCCCGAGACCGCCGAAATTTTGCGCGAGATGTATCCCCCGCGCCACAAGCAGGGCTTCTGTCTCTGGTTCACCGGCCTGAGCGGTTCGGGCAAATCGGCAACCGCGCAAGTGGTCACCTCCCTGCTCCTCGAGCGCGGACGCGAGATCGCCATCCTCGACGGTGACGTGGTCCGCACGCATCTTTCCAAAGGCCTCGGCTTTAGCAAGGAAGACCGCGACACCAACATCATCCGCATTGGCTTTGTAGCGGGCGAGATCGCCCACGCGGGCGGTACTGTCATCTGCGCGGCCATCAGTCCCTATCGCGCCACCCGCGCCGAAGCCCGCAAGATGGTGGGCGAGAACTTCGTGGAAGTCTACATGGACACGCCCGTCGAAGTCTGCGAACAGCGCGACGTGAAGGGCCTGTACGCCAAAGCCCGCCAGGCGGTGGTGGACGGCAAACCGATGGGCTTCACCGGCGTGGACGATCCGTACGAGCCGCCGATCGAACCCGAGATCAGCCTACAGGGTTTCGGCGCGACGCCCGAAGACAACGCCCGCACGATCCTGGCCTATCTCGAAAAGCAGGGCTACATCCTGCCATAGTAAGATAAGTATGCGCCGTCATTGCGAGGAGGATGCTCTTCCCGACGAAGCAATCTCCTGCCCAACGAGGGGATTGCTTCGCACAGAACGCTCGTAATGACGGCGATTGTGTTATTTCATGACCAATCGTCCCCTCGCCTCCTTCCTGACCCTCGGCCTGCTTGCCGTACTAGGCGCGTTCCTTATTCTGACGGCGACTCCCGAAGGCCTCGGCCTCTCGGACGACTCCATCGCGTACATCGCGGGGGCGCGCAGTCTGTTGGCAGGAAACGGTTACCGCGAAGCCTGGCTCGAAACGAACGGACCTGTCACACACTTCCCTCCCGGTTTTTCTGGAACCCTCACTCTCATTGGCCTGACGGGAATCGATCCCCTGAACGGCGCGCGCTTGCTCAACGCGTTGCTCTTTGGCATCAACGCGGCTTTGCTAGGTCTGCTTGGCTGGCGCGTGACGAAATCGTCCGTGGCGGGGATCGTGCTGGCCGCGCTGTTCATCGTCAACGACTCGTTGTTGCGAGTCCACGCGGTGGCGATGAGTGAACCGCTGTTTTTATTTTTTAGTCTTTTGGCATTTTTATGTTTTGATTTGTATTTGACTCCACGTAGTGACGACTTTAGTCGTCTTGCCCCACGTAGTGACGATTTCAATCGTCTGACGAATAAATTCGTCACTACATGGGTTGCTGTTGCCGGCCTCCTCACCTCCCTCGCCTACCTGACGCGTTACTCCGGCCTCGCGTTGGTGGCGACGTTCGTAGTCTCGCTCATCCTGCTCCATGACAAGTGGAAAAAGCGAGTCACCAGTACGCTCGTCTACCTCGCCAGTTTTGCGCCTCTGGTTGCCGCGTGGAGCATCCGCAATCGCATCGAGGCGGGGAATGCCACCAACCGTTCGCTGGCCTGGCATCCTGTGACGGCGGAGACTCTCGAGCAGGGACTGCGAACATTTTCCGAGTTCCTCGTTCCCATCGAAGAGTGGCGGCGCGAATTGTTCAAGATGCCAGAGTTTTTTCTCGCCATCATTGTCATCATTTCGCTGATTGTTCTGGTTTGGGTCATGGTCAATGGCTTGCGGCGATTCTTCAAACCAGCCACGCCCATGCCCGAAGTAACTGGCTTTACCAACGGCCTGTACATCTTTGGCTACCTGGCCTCGGTG
>CAYJLS010000314.1:0-2151 GCA_964371065.1 uncultured Anaerolineaceae bacterium
CGCTTCGCGAAGCCAGTGATCAGTAATCAGTAATCGTAACTGCTCAACCGTCATTGCGAGGAGGGTGCTCTTCCCGACGAAGCAATCTCAGTCCTGCCAGTGATATTTGCTGATAGTCAGGGGATTGCTTCGCAAAAAACGCTCGCAATGACGGAGGCTGAGCAGTAATCAGTGATCAGTAATCAGTTTGCCAAGAAACCAGGCTTCTTCGAGAAGCCTGGTTTCTCTTTTTACCGTTATAATTTCGGCCATGCTTACCCCGCGCCAAGCGCAAATCGAAACCCGTCTCGACCGCATTCTTTTAAAGGTGCAAAAGCCCGGCCGCTACGTGGGCGGCGAACTTAATAGCATCATCAAAGAATGGGACTCCGTCGCCGTCAGAGTCGCGCTGATCTTTCCCGACATCTACGACATCGGCGTCTCCAACGTGGGACTCAAAATCCTCTACGACCAGATCAATCAAAGAGACGACGCGCTGGCCGAACGCGCCTACGCGCCCTGGACGGACATGGAAGCCTTGATGCGCGCCGACGGGATTCCGCTCTACGCGCTCGAATCAAAACGACCCCTGAGCGGGTTCGACCTGATCGGCTTTTCCCTACCCTACGAGACGCTCTACACCAACGCCCTGAACCTCCTCGACCTGGCTGGAATTCCCGTCCGCTCCGAGGAGCGCGACGCGTCCCACCCCATCGTCATCGCGGGCGGCCACTCGACGATGAACCCCGAACCGATGCACGCCTTCATGGACGCGTTCGTCGTCGGCGAGGGGGAGGAAGTGATCCACGATATTATTGAAGTTATAAAAAGAATCAAAGGTCAAAGGTCAAAGGTCGGCGACCTTCGACTTTTGACTTTCGACCGAGAAGCATTACTCCTTGAATTAGCCCACATCCCCGGCGTCTACGTTCCCCGTTTTTACCAACCTCATTACATGGACGATGGCACCCTCTCGCACATGGAGACTCTCGTCGAGGGAATCGCCAATCCCGTCGTCAAGCGCATCGTCGCCAAACTGCCGCCCCCGCCCACGAAATTCATCGTGCCGAACATCGAGGTGGTCCACAACCGCGCCTCGGTGGAGATCATGCGCGGGTGCACGCGCGGGTGCAGGTTCTGCCAGGCGGGCATGATCACGCGTCCGGTCCGCGAAAGAAGCGTGGAGGAGGTTGTCGCCGCGGCGCGCGAAGCCATCCGCTCCACCGGCTTCGAGGAGCTGGCGCTCATGTCGCTTTCGTCCTCCGATTACACCCACATCAGCGAACTGGTCAGCGCCATCAGCGAGGAATTCAAGGATGAGAAACTGATCGTCTCGCTCCCGTCCCTGCGAATCGAATCCGTCTCGGTGGATTTGATGGACAAACTGCGCGACCGCCGCGGCTCGGGCTTCACGCTCGCGCCTGAGGCCGCCACCGAACGCATGCGCCACATCATCAACAAGTTCATCCCCGATGAGGCCATTCTCAACACCACGCGCGAAATTTACCGCCGCGGCTGGACCACCATCAAACTCTATTTCATGATCGGCCATCCCAGCGAGACGCTCGAAGACGTGCAGGCCATCGCCGACCTGTGCAAGCGCGTGCTGGCCGAGGGACGCAAAGTGGCGGGCATGCGAGTCAAACTAAATGCGGGCGTGAGCACCTTCGTCCCCAAACCGCAGACGCCCTTCCAATGGGTGGCCTGCGACACGCGCGAAAACATCCTCGCCAAACAGGACCTGCTCCGCCGCGAACTGCGCGACCGCAACATCAAACTCTCGTGGACGAAGCCCGAAGACACCCTGCTCGAAGCCTTTTTATCTCGTGGCGATAGGAAACTGGCCGAGGTCATTTACACCGCCTGGAAGAACGGCGCAAAGTTCGATGCCTGGAACGAACACCGCCAGTACGAAACCTGGATGGCCGCCTTCGCCGAACACGGACTCGACCCGGCCTTCTACACCTACCGCCCGCGCCGCACCGACGAAATCTTCGCCTGGGATCACATCACCGCCGCCGTCCGCAAAAATTTCCTCTTTCAGGATTTCCGCCAATCGCTCGAAGGCCAGATCCGCGTGGACTGCCGCCTGAACTGCTACGCCTGCGGCATCCTGCCCACCTTCATTGACATGCGCCGCGACCACCCCGGCGAGGGCTGGAAATGTCCCGA
>CAYJLS010000315.1:0-2113 GCA_964371065.1 uncultured Anaerolineaceae bacterium
TTGGCCTTGGGGCTGGCGCGCAGGGTGGCGTCCAGCCGCTCGACCAGCGCCGCGGAGTTGATGCTCAGTTTTTCGAGAATTTGGGGAATCACTCCGCCGGGCTGTTCGATCAGGGCCAGCAGGATGTGTTCGGTGTCAATCTGGTTGTGGCCGTAGCGCTGGATGATCTCCGCCGCCCGCTGGGCAGCTTCCTGGGCGCGTTCGGTAAATCGGTCAAATCGCATCATAGGTGGTATCCTTTCGAGCCAAAACCGACAATTTCGCCATCTCCCACTAAAATTTGCATAGACAATTTGGTTGTTTTGCCTGTTCCTGGTGGCGAACTGTCAGGTATTCTGACATGGGGGCATTATAACAAAACGCCCGTTGGCAGGTTGTCCGCAGGGCGTAAGAGGAGTATTAGAGAATAGGTGTCAACCTTACGGACATCGTGGAACGACCAGAACCTTACTAACCGAATAACCTTGAGGACATCGTGGACAACTTTGCCGGGAGTGTGAAAAAGTCTTGCAGCCAATTGGTTGCGAGCTTTTGAAATTCTTGCGACAAAGGAAAGACAAGTTCAGATAACGGAAACGGATGATTGGCAAAGCAGCGCTGTTTCAACACATCTGGCGCCTGATCGTAGATGCCAAGCCTGGCTCCGTGCGTGGTGATGGACAAAGTTGCCCACACACCTTGATGAGGTTGCGCTAATCCTGCCGACCAACGGACATTGAACACGGGAATGATGCCGTCTTCGGACACGGCGCGCATGAAGTGGATTTTGCCTTCGGTAATGGGCAACGGCTTGGGAAGGACAAAATCGGCGGGCAAGAAACGCGGCGGATTGGCGAAGTGCAGGGAAGCGGGCGATTGTCCATTCAGTTCAGAATGATGCCTACTGATGCGATAGCGTCCAAAGAAGCGGGCCGAGGCTTGTCGCACATGTGTCAAGTCTTGTAACTGTATCTTCTCCCAAACGTTCCGGGTGTAATCCTGGTGGAAGCGTTCCACAAAGGCATTGCTCTCGGGATGGTAGAAAGGCGAGTAGATCAATTCGGTGCCGACCAGCAACATCAAACGCGGCACCCGCCCGATGATGTAGGGATGCGTCCGTCCGCCATTGAAACTGCTCTCATTATCCATCTGGGTGTACTCGGAAATCCCGATACTTTGGAAGGTTTTCAGGCAAAAATCCAGGACTTCGTCGGTGGATTTGCGCTCATACTGCTGCCCGTCCGGGTAGCGGGAGACCACGTCAAGGGCATTGAAGCAATTCACCAGCGTTCCGCCCGCCAAGTAATGCGGAACATTATCCATCTGGGTCAATTGGTGCGGTCGCTCTACGTGAATGTTGGGATACACCGTTGTGGGATGGGACTGGGGTGGGTGCGGTTTGGTTGCGCCTGCCTGACGCAAGACCTTCTCGATCGTGCTGACACTCGGAATGGTTTTCAAACACCTTTCCAACATTCGACCGCGAATGGCGTCTGCTCCAATGTACGACAAAGCGTTCGGCTTCTGCGCTTCCTCTTCCAACTCGGCACGAATCTCCAGAATCTTCTGCTCGGTCTTTTTGGAGATGCGCTTGGGATGGTGGCGGGGAGCGCGGGATTGACTTTTCAATCCCTCCCAGCCTGCTTCGTTGAAGCGCTCCCACCACTTATACGACCAGGAACGACCATAGTCCAACTCGAACGCCGCTTCTTTTGGAGAATGACCACTTCGCACCAAATGGATGAGACTATGCCGTGCGCTTTCGACATCGTTGTCCATGAGACACCTTCGCTTTCTTTGTTAGGAAGCGAAGCGTACTCCTCTTTCCACGATGTGCTCAAGGTTTCGGTTGTTAATGTGCTGGCTGCCTTTCGTTCAACGGACTGTTCGTTTTTCGTCCACGATGTCCTCAAGGTTGACAAATAGGGCATACCTGTAAAAAACGCCCGCGGACTTGCGGGCGCAATTTGTCCATACGACTCTGACTAACGGTTTGACTAATAGCCACGGACTTGGATTCCTCGTCAAAATGTGGTAGCCGGTCCTTGTTTGCTCACCAAATATTTCTCGCAAGATTTCTCCAAGGAGTTCAGTCGGGAAAGAAATATCCAGTAGTAACGACAGATACTGATTG
>CAYJLS010000316.1:0-2110 GCA_964371065.1 uncultured Anaerolineaceae bacterium
TCATAGCGGACTTCGTGATGGCGTTCGGCGGAGTCGAGCTCTGCGAAGAGGGGATGGGCGCGCAGGCGTTCCAACAGGCGGCGTGCTTCTTGAATGGCAACGTGGATTTCTTTGGGATCAGTCAGTCCTGATTCGAGGGCGAAGGGTTTCAGAAAGTTTTGGCACAGCCCCCTGTGGGCAAAATCATCATCGGGGAAATGCCAGCGGCGGATGGCTTCGTGGACGAGTCGCCCTACCAGCCAGGCAGGCGCGCGCGGAGTTTTGGTTTTGGAGACGATGCGCCAGACGCGTTGTGGAGGGTCGCTCTCGCGGGCGCGGAGTTTTTCGTCGGCGAGGGGAAGGCTTAAGGTGAGGGGTTCGAGCAGATCAGACTCACGGGGAGATTCTGTTTGGGATGTTGAATCAAGTTGAGGGGCCGCGAAGCGAGGAACGTCTGCTTGGGAGTAGGGATAAATTGCAGTGTAGATTCCGTTTTCGAGCAGGGAATGCTCGGACGTCGCCATTTCCAAAAAGGAGAATTTGCCCAGCCAGCCCGCGAGGGAGAGTGTGCCGTCTTTCTTCTGCTTGACGTGACCGCTGATGATGAGTTTCTCTTTTGCGCGGGTGGCGGCGACGTAGAGCAGGCGGTTGTCTTCGGCTTCGGCGAGTTCATCTGCGAGACGAGATGAAAGTTGCCAGGCGGTGGAGTGGAAGTCGTCATCGCGCAGGTCGAGGAGCAGGGTGTCGGTGAGTTGGATTTTTGCGCTCGCGCCGCGATGTTCGTAGGCCGCGTCGGCGAGGACGGTGAGCGGGAACTCGAGTCCCTTGGCTTTGTGGACGGTCATCAGTTGGACGGCGCCCGCGTTCGACGAATCGGCGGGGGCTTCGCCTTCGCGCAAGCCGACATCGCGCAGGGTTTGAACGTAGGCGAGGAAGTCGGTGAGGCTGACGAGCCGCGAGCGGTGCGCATCTGCGAGCAGCTTTTCGACATTGCGAATCATGCGCGCACCGTTGGGGACTGAGGAGAGAATCGCGCGGTAGTGGGTGAGATCGAGCAGGCGTTTGAGGACGGCGGCGGCGGGGGCGCGGGAGGAGAGGGAGTGGAGTACTTTGAGGATGGAGGCGGCGCGTTGATGACTCGGAATCATTGAACCGCTAAGACCGCGAAGGACGCTAAGAAATTCTTTTTGGTTTTCTTCGCGCTCTTCGCGTGCTTCGCGGTGAGAAGTTCGTAGTTGATAAATTTCTGCGTCGGGGAGGGCGAAGGCGGGGGAGCGGAGCAAGCCGACGAGGGCAAGGTCATCTGTCGGGTCGGCGATGGCGGCGAGCATGTTGAGCAGGTCGCGGATTTCGGGGCGGTCATAGAAGCCGCGTCCTGCGATGGTGATGAAGGGAATGTTCGCCGCTTCGAGCGCGTCTTCGTAAACGGTGTACGCGGTGGAGGAGCGAAAGAGCAAAGCCATGTCGCCCCATGCAAAGCCTTCGTCTTGATGGAGTTCATGCAGACGGATGGCAAGGGCTTGCGCGGCGGAGGTGCGTCCTTCGTCGGCGGAGTCGCCAAGACCGAGATGAAATTCAACGAAGGGCGGCTGGATGGTTTCGCGTTCGGGCTTTTGGCGATAGGCGCGCAGTGGAGCAAAGGGAACGGCGTAGGGACGCGCGGGGTCGTCGGTTTCACCGAGGATGGGAGCGAGCAGGAAGTTGAGCGAGTCGAGCAGAGGTTTGTGGGCGCGGAAGGTCAGATCGAGATCAATCAGTTCGCCGCCAGAAGATTGGATGTCGGATTGAACCTGGCGAAAGACGGTCACATCGGCGGAGCGAAAGCGGTAGATAGATTGTTTGGAGTCGCCCACCACGAAGAGATTTACGATTTCAGATTTACGATTTTCGATTGAAGATTGGTAATTGGAAATTGGTAATTGGCGATTGAATCCCGTCAGTGCATAAACGATTTGTCTTTGACGGTCGTTGGTATCCTGAAATTCATCCACGAGCACGGCGCGCAGTTCGGCTTGAATTTGTTCGCGGACTTCGGGATGTTCAGTCAGCAGTTGCGCGGTGAGTCCTTCGAGGTCGTCGAAATCCAGGGATTGTTTTTCATCCTTGCGATGTTGATATTCAAGGATGGTTT
>CAYJLS010000317.1:0-2084 GCA_964371065.1 uncultured Anaerolineaceae bacterium
TGCGCCTGATCCAGATTTTGTCCCGCCGCACGAAGAACAACCCCGTGCTGATCGGCGAGGCGGGCGTCGGCAAGACCGCCATCGTCGAGGGACTGGCGCAGAAGATCGCCAGCAACGACATCCCTGAGATCCTCTCCGGCAAGCGCGTCGTCGCGCTAGATCTGGGTTCGATGATCGCAGGCTCGCGCTTCCGCGGCGAATTCGAGGAACGCCTCAAGGCCGTCATGGACGAGGTCCAGCGGGCGCGCGGCGAGATCATCATGATGATTGACGAACTGCACACCGTGATCGGCGCGGGCGCGGCGCAGGGCGCCATGGATGCCAGCAACATGCTCAAGCCCGCCCTGGCGCGCGGCGAACTGCAATGTATCGGTGCGACCACGCTGGACGAATATCACAAGCACATCGAAAAAGACGCCGCGCTCGAACGCCGCTTCGCTCCCATTTACGTGGAGGAGCCGAGCGTGGACGACACGATCAAGATGCTGATGGGCCTGCGCGACCGCTACGAGGCGCACCACAAAGTCCACTTTGCGGACGAGGCGTTGGAAGCCGCCGCCCATCTCGCGGACCGCTACGTCACCGACCGCCACCTGCCCGACAAGGCGATTGACCTGATGGACGAAGCCGCCGCCAAACTGCGCGTGGCGCTCTATTCCCTGCCGCCCGACCTCAAGGCCACGAAGAACGAAATTGACCGCCTGCGCGGGGAGGAGGAACAAGCCGGCATCGCGCGCGATTACGAACAGGCCGCGCAGAAAAAATCCGAACGCCTGCGCATCGAGGAAGAATTCGGCAAGATGCGCGACAAGTGGGAAGCCGAGCACAAACTGGACGAGGTGGTGGACGTGGATGACATCGCCGAGGTCGTGCATCAATGGACGGGCATCCCGCTCAGCCAGATGATGGAAAGCGAGTCGCAGAAACTCTTGCAAATGGAGGAACGCCTGCACGAGCGCATCATCGGACAGGAGGAGGCCATCCACGCTATTTCGGACGCCATCCGCCGCGCCCGCTCCGGGCTGAAGGACCCGTCCCGGCCGATCGGCTCGTTTATTTTCATCGGCCCCTCCGGGGTCGGAAAGACCGAGCTGGCGAAAGCGCTGGCCTGGTTCATGTTCGATGACGAGGACTCGCTCGTCCGTATTGACATGTCCGAATATCACGAACAGCACACAGTCTCGCGCCTGTTCGGCGCGCCTCCCGGCTACATCGGCTACGAGGAGGGCGGACAACTGACCGAGGCCGTCCGCCGCCGCCCGTACCGCGTCCTGCTCTTCGACGAGATCGAGAAGGCGCACCCCGAAGTCTGGAACGCGTTGCTGCAGATCCTGGACGACGGGCGCATGACCGACGGCCAGGGCAACGTGGTGGACTTCCGCAACACGATCATCATCATGACCTCCAACCTCGGCACGGAATACGTCCGCAAGGGCGGCGCGCTCGGTTTCGCGCAGAAGGCCGATACCGACGAGGAGCGCGAGTCGCACGAGAAGATCGAGAAGGCGCTCAAAGGCGCGTTCCGCCCCGAGTTCCTCAACCGCATTGACGAGATCATCATGTTCTCGCCGCTCTCGCTGAAAGAGATGGAGAAGATCGTCGAGTTGCAGATGAAGGAAATCCAGGACCGCCTGATCGAGCACAACATCACCGTCCAGTTATCGGACGCGGCGCGAGGCTGGCTGGCGAAGGAAGGTTACGATCCCGCCTTCGGCGCGCGTCCCCTGAAGCGCGCCCTGCAGAAACACGTCGAGAGTCCGCTTTCAATGAAACTGCTGGCGGGCGAATTCCCCGGCGGCGCGACCGTGCTGGTGGACGTGGACGAGAAGAAGAACGCGCTGACATTCACGGCGGGCGAGGCGCTGGCGCCGAAGCGAAAAAAGAAGGAAGCCGTGGCCGCCTAGACGCGAGTGCGTCGCACCTAACAGACGAGGAAATCCTCGGGGCAAGGTGCGACGCACTTTTTTTTCTTCCCTTCGGGGAAACGGGGTTCTGTCGCATTTTAAGACGGCAAAGGGGCGCCGTCTTTTTATTTTGGGTATAATCGCGGTATCCTTTCACAGAAGGGAATAATTCCGCAATTA
>CAYJLS010000318.1:0-2069 GCA_964371065.1 uncultured Anaerolineaceae bacterium
GACGTGCCGCGCCCGATCTCATCCAGGATCAGCAGCGAGCGCGCCGTGGCGTGATGCAAAATATTCGCGGCCTCGATCATCTCGACCATGAACGTGGATTGCCCCGCGTGAATTTCGTCCTGCGCGCCGATGCGCGTGAAGATGCGATCCACCAGCCCGATCTTCGCGGACGCGGCCGGCACGAACGATCCCATCTGCGCCATCAGCACGATCAGCGCCGCCTGCCTTAAAAAAGTACTTTTTCCACTCATATTCGGCCCGGTGATGACGCGCACGATCTCGCCCTGTTCGAAGATAACATCGTTTGGGACGTAGCGTTCGCCGCGCAGACTTTGCTCGACGACCGGATGCCGGCCCTCGCGGATGTCCAGCCCGCTTCCTTCCTGGACCTCGGGCCGGGTGTAGCCTCCCAGGGCCGCGGACTCCGCCAACGCGGACAGCACGTCCAACTCCGCCAGGGCGCGCGCGGTTGCGAGCAGTTTGGCCGCGGACTTCGCCAACTCCGCGCAGACCTCGCGGAACAGGCGCAACTCGATCTCGCGGATGCGCTCCTCGGCGTTCAGCACGAGCGTCTCGTATTCTTTCATCTCGGGTGTGATGAAGCGCTCGGCGTTGACCAGCGTCTGCTTGCGGATGTAATTGTCGGGCGCCTTATCTGCCGCGCCGCGCGAGATCTCGATGTAGTAGCCAAAGACTTTGTTGTAGCCGACCTTGAGGGTTTTGATTCCCGTCCGCTCGCGCTCCACGGACTCGAGATTCGCGATCCAGTCGCGCGCGTGTTTGGAAGCTTCGATCACACCGTCCAATTCCGCCGAATACCCCGCGCGGATGATGCCCGTGTTTTGCAACGTGGCAGGCGGATCGTCGTCAATCGAATTTTGGAGGAGAGATAATTCGGTGGTTGGTATGTAGGACAAATTGCCAATTTGTCCATCGGCGGGGTGCAAATTAGCAATTTGCGCTACAGCCGGAAGACCCGCCAGTGTGGAGCGCATAGCCACCAGGTCGCGCGGCTGGGCGTGACCGGCGATGATGCGGTTGACGAGGCGTTCCAAATCGGCCAGCGGCTTGAGCGCGGCGCGGATCTCGGCGCGCGTCATGCCATGATCGAAGAAGGTTGCCACGTTGTCCTGCCGCGATTTGATCTTATCCACGTCCAGCAATGGCTGGCTGACCCAGGCGCGCATCAACCGTTTGCCCATCGGGGTGACGGTGTGATCCAGCACGTTCAGCAACGAGCCTTTGACTTCGCCGCGTAATGTCTCCGTCAGTTCCAGGTTGCGCCGCGTCGCCGCGTCGAGGGTCATGAATTCGGACAGGGAGTAGACGCGCAGGCCGGTCAGCAGGTTGAGCGCGTCGGGTTGGGTCTCTTTGAGATATTGCACGATGACGCCCGCGGCGCGGATGGAAAGACTCTGCCCTTTCAACCCGAAGCCTTCCAGCGAGACGGCGCGGAAATGCGACAGGAGCGCTTCCTCGCATTTGCCCGGCTCGAAGCGCCAGGCGGGCAGGGAGGTGGGGTGACCGAACATGCCGTCGGTGAGATTCTGCGTATCGGGGTGCAGGAGTTCCGCGGGGCGCAGGCGCGTCAATTCGGCGCGCAGGGACTCGAGCGGGAGTTCGGTGACGGCGAATTCGCCCGTAGTAATATCCGCGTAGGAAACCGCGGCCGCCCCCCCGTCGAGAATGATCGAGGCCAGGTAGTTGTTGGCGTCACCGGGCAGGAGTCCCGGTTCGACCACTGTCCCCGGTGTCACGATCCGCACTACTTTGCGCGGGAAGATGCCTTTGAGCGGCTGGTCTCCCACTTGTTCGCAGATGGCGACGTGGTAGCCTTTTTCGATCAGGCGGGCGAGGTAGTTTTCGACGGCGTGGTAGGGGATGCCCGCCATCGGGATGCGCGAGCCTTTGGCGACGTTGCGCGAAGTGAGCACGATGTCGAGTTCGCGCGAGGTGATCTCGGCGTCCTCGTCGAAGGTCTCGTAGAAATCGCCGAGGCGGAAGAACAGGATCGCGTCCGGGTGGGCGCGTTTGATCTCGAGGTATTGCTGGCGGATGGGGGTGACGTC
>CAYJLS010000319.1:0-1987 GCA_964371065.1 uncultured Anaerolineaceae bacterium
CCTTGCGGACGGTTTCGGGCGAACAGGTCGCACAAGGTTTTTGCAGTGGACTCATCATTTGGATTTCGAAAAGATGGTCTGCGTGGCCTTGAACGCCAGCGGAGGCAGGTCTGAGCGAGGGAACCAGGCGACCGCGTCGGCGTCATCGGCGGCGGCGAGTTCACCGGATTCGACTTGCGCGGCGTAGACGATGACGAAGTCCGCGCCACGCGGATGTTCGCGGCCCGCGACGACCTCCAGCACTCGCGTCACGCGGACGGTGAGGCCGGTTTCCTCGAAACATTCCCTCGCGGCGGCCCGGGCGGGGTCCTCGTCCGCATCCACGAAGCCCGCGGGCAGGGTCCACAGTCCGCGGAAGGGATCGTTGGCGCGGCGCACCAACAGAACGCGGCCGTCCTGTTCGACGAGGACGGCCGCGGCAACTTTCGGGTCGGCGAAGTGCATCCATCCGCAGGAGGAACAGACGGGTCGGACTTTGCCGAATTTGTTTTCGAGGGTGACGGGGGTTCCGCAACGCGGGCAGAAGTTGATTTGGGTTTGAGCCATGATTCTTTACCACAAAGGGCACAAAGGTACACAAAGGAAAATTAAAAGTAAGAGCGAGATAATATCTCGCTCTACGAAGTGGCGGAATACCATCACCGCACTCCCTGGCACTGCCCGCCAGGGCAGGTGTGCGTTCGGTGCAAGTGTCCGCCCCACGAGTTACTTTGCGCGCCATTTGCGGGCGGCGAGTTTTTGGATGAGGAGCATGGAGGCCGCGCCGAGCAGGGCAAGGATGCCGAATGTCGTCTGCCACGGGGTGAGGAGAGGGCGCGGGGTAGCAGGGACAGTCTCAGCGCCGGCCTTGGGAGAGGCTGGCTGTTCGATGGCGCGGTTCTGGTCGGCAGTGGGTTCGGGAGTCGCGGTGGGCAGGATGAGCGCCATTTCGGTGGAAGCCGCTTCGGGCACGGCGGGAGGTTCGGTGGCGGCGGGCGCCATTTCAAGCATGGGCGCTTCGGTGGCAGGCACGTCACCACCACCGCCTCCGCCGATGCCATACGCGGGAGCAGGCGCGGAGGCTCCGAATGAGACCACCTGATTGGTGAGGAAGGAGAGACCGAAGAGCAGGGTGGCGAGGGCGGTGGCAAAACGGAAGACGGGATAGGAGCGCGGCAGGGGCGGACGGCGTCCCACCATTTTGGGAGTCAACAAAAAGTTGCGCGGGGCGCGTCGGTGGGGCATGCGGCGGAGCAAACTTCGGGCGGCGCGCAACGCGTCCAGCGCAGAGGCCAGCTCGAGGTCGGAGGCGAGGCGGGTTTTCAGTCGCGCGGAATCAGACGGGCTGAGTCCTCCGTCCAAATAAGATGAAAGTTGTTCCACGTCTCGTTGGTTCATGCCTGCGCATCCTCGGTATTGAGACGGAAGGCGGCGGGCAAAAGTTCCGCAAAGCCTTGCAGGCATTCGCGCAGGCGCAGGCGGGCGCGGGCGAGACGGCTTTTGATGGTGCCGAGCGGGACGCGGACGGCCGCGGCGACTTCGGTGTAGTCGAGGCCTTCGATATCGGCCATGACGACGACGACGCGGAAGTCGGTGGGGAGGGCGTCGAGGCAGTGCTGGATGGCGTGCTCGAGTTCGTCGGCTTCGAGTTGCTGGGAGGGGGTGAGGGAGGGATCGGCCAGCCAGCGCGGGGAGTCCATTTCGTCGCCGTCTTCGGTTTCGGGTTCGAGCGGCGTGGTGGGACGGCGCTTCTGGCGGCGGAGTTCATCGTAGCAGGCGTTGGTGACGGTGCGCAGGAGCCAGGCTTTGAACGATCCGCCGCGGTAGGATTTGATGGCGCGGAAGGCGGAAATGAAGGCTTCCTGCGAGGCGTCGGCGGCCTGGTCTTCGTCGCCGAGGATGCGGAGCGCAGTGTTGAAAACCATGTCCTGATAATGGAGGACAAGGGTGTTGAAGGAGTCGAGGTCGCCGCGCTGGGCGGAGGTGATGAGGGAGGGTTCGTCCATGG
>CAYJLS010000320.1:0-1978 GCA_964371065.1 uncultured Anaerolineaceae bacterium
GGAATGCGCATTTCGGTAGACGGCCAATCGGCGATAAACTTGCCACTCTTCGCTTCGGCGATCATCCGCTCTACAAAACTGCGGACATTCGATGGCGCATGCCATTCGATCTGTGTGGCAATTAGGTTTGAATAATCGCAGGTGCTGACCCACGACGCGGTAACGCTCACTTGCAATTGCGTCTCGCCGAGCTTCAAGGCCCTGGCGGCGTAGGCATACGAGTACACCTTGACAGCCAGCGCATCCAGCGCCCAAACCGGATGGACCTGCGCCCCCGTCAGAACCCGGAAGGTCACGATCGGCGATTTGATAGCGCCGGTTGTCATCAGCCCCGACTGAACATCGCCGAACATGAGCGCGCCATCGAAGCGGGCGATGGCGTAGGGAGGCGTGAAGTGGGTGATGCTCATGCCCTTCGCCGCCAGGTGATGAAATCGAAATCTGCAATTATTTTTGCCAGAGCAACCTCTCTTTTTGGAATGCGCCTTTTGCGGCGCAAAAAATTAATAAGCATTTTGCGAGTCTCCTTTGAAAAAATATTTTTACCTGAATGGTTGGAAGAGATGACACTAAACTTCCTCCGAGCGCGTCTCGATGACATGCTCCCAGCCGCCATTCGCTGACTTTTTCCACTGCTCGGCCTTGAAGGATTTCTCGATCTTGATGGGCGCGTCTTCTCCGAGCAGGAAGCGCAGCAGGGTGACTGCCTGGTTGCCCGCCCCGCTCCCCATTACGTCAAGCCAGAGATTGACAAGTTCGTTGCCATCGTTGCCATACGGCGACAGATGGCCCTTGTATGCCTGGTGAGCAAGTCCGATCAGGGCGGTGGGCGGCACCTCGGCCAGCTCGTCATACTTGCCCCCTGCCCCGCACTGCGGATCCATCGCCAACCGGCTGAGCGCGTAGTTCCAGGGCGCATCCAATCCTTTGCCTGCCGGTGAAAGCGCGTACAGCAGCCAGGACACCAGCGCCTGGCCGTTACCGCCGCGGATTGTCTTTAGGATTTTTTGGGAAACGACTCTCCCCTGGAGCAAGCGATCCAAAACCCAACCCGAAGGAAGATTCACCACCACCCCTGTTGCGCTTTTCTCTTCGTTTTCGCGGGTGGTGGTATTTAAAGAGTTTAAGGGGTTTGGTTTTAAGAGCTTAAGAGCTTTAAAGACTCTGAAAGTCGCGCCAACGGATTCTGAAAGTCGCGCCATTGCGATACTGAAAAGCGCGCCATCGGGATATGAAAGTCGCGCCATGCCGATACTGAAAGTCGCGCCATTGGCTTCTGCAAAGCGCGCCATTGCGATACTGAAAAGCGCGCCATTGGGATTGGGAAGCCCAAATTCAAGAAATTCGTAGGGAATTTCCTCGATGAGCACATCGAAGACTCGAGGCTGTTCTTCAAAGTCAAGGGCTGGCTCATCCTTTTCCACTTCGCAAAGGTACACGCGCAGGGCTGGGTTTTTGTACCTGCCCGGTTCTGCGCGGGAAGCCGAAAATTTTTCGTTGAACCATTCCCAGATAGTTTTTGGGCGAGACATCCCCATCCAGCCTGCGATCTCAGCATACCCGCCGTCCACAGCGACGCGGTTGCGCTTTTCGCCTGTCTTCGGATCGGCGTAGCATAGATCCCGCAGGATGGTCAGCATCCAACCGGGGCCTGCGCCAAGATGGGGGAGGATGTGTTCCAGAAAATACAGCCTCACAACGATCAGGTCGTTCTGGGGCATGATGTGGTTCTGGATGGCCGAGGCCAGGCTGTCCAGGAGTTCGTCAGACAGATCCACCCCGCCAAACAGGTCGAGCACGAGTCTGCGGACGGTCATCGCTTCCCCGGCGGTTTCGGCTTCCAGCGGGATCAACTGCTCCAGCGGAGTTTGCGCCGCGGCGCGCAGGGCCTGCTCCGGCCCGCCACATTCACCAATGTGAGACGAGAGCCACACGCGCAGGGAATTTGCATCCACAGGGGTCAGTGGCAGGGTCATGG
>CAYJLS010000321.1:0-1962 GCA_964371065.1 uncultured Anaerolineaceae bacterium
GCGACCGCATGGGACGCGAAAAACTGGCCGCCGCCTTCCAACTCCTCGCGCACGTGCAGTTCAACGCCAAACCTGTGACCGTCACAGTGCAGATCGGAAAGCCCATCACAATCCAGAAACTGGGGACGAAGGAAACTTCCGTCATTCATCAGGCCGTGCTGGCAGAGATGAAGCGGCTGATCGAAAATCCGCCTGAGGGAGAAGGGCAATCCGTGATAGGAGATCCGCAACTCCTAACTCGCATCTCCTAACCCGCAACTACCTACCATGCGCAAAACTCTCACCCGCCTGCTCTGGATCGTCCTCCTCGCCGCCTTGCTCTATTTCGCCCTCCGCAAAGCGCCGCTGATCGAGATTTGGGCAACCCTGCGTCAACTGCGCTTGTGGCAAATCGCCGCACTGACGGGAATCAACGCGGGCATCTACGCGCTCGTTACGCTTCGTTGGTGGATCATCACACAGGCCGAAGCGAAACGCGTCCCTTATTTTCCATTGTTGCTGGTGCGGGTGGCTGTGTTCGGGGTCAGTTACTTCACACTCGGTCCGCAGGTGGGCGGGGAACCGTTGCAGGTGCTGGCGCTTCGGCATCGTTACGGGCTAACGTACACGCGCGCCACGGCCACCGTCCTGATGGACAAACTGCTCGAGTTCCTCGCCAACTTCGTCCTGCTGGCGTTTGGGTTGACGGCCATCTTCGAGGCGGGCATCCTCTCCACAAACGGTAGCAGGCCCATCGTGAGTCTGATCGGGATCGTCCTCCTGCTGGCGTGGCCGCCCATCCACATTTTCCTTCTGCGACGCGGGGAGCATCCGATCTCGTCCATCCTGCGTATGTTTCCAAAAAGTAAAGCGACGCGCTTCATCGCCGCCTCCGAGCGGATGGCTGGCGCGTTTTGCCGCCGCCACTTTAAAGCATTGCTGGCCACCATTCTCGTTTCACTGCTGGCCGCGCTCGGCATGGTCGGCGAATATTTTCTGATCACATTTTTCCTGAACGTTGAACTCAACGCCTGGCAGACCATCGCGTCCTGGACAATGAGCTGGCTGGCGTTCCTTGTGCCATTGCCTGGCGGACTCGGCGCGCTCGAGGCCAGCCAGGTTTTCGCGCTCGGCGCGTTCGGCGTCAGCGCGGCCTCGGCTCTCGGCGTAACCCTGCTCATCCGCGCCCGCGATCTGCTCATCGGCGGTTTGGGATTGTTGTTGGCAGGCCGCAGAATTACAAAGTAAAGAACGTGTCATCTGCCTCGTCTAACTGAAAACTTTATTGATAAAGGAGTCGTGTCATGAAACTTAACAATGTACGTTACGGAATTATCATCGCCGCGTTCGTCACTGCCATCCTGCACCTCGCGGCCGCGTTCGACAAAGTCCTCTTTCCTGCGGGCGCCGATCCGCTTTTCCTCCTGAACGGCGTCGGCTACCTCGGCCTGCTGGGCGCGTATTTCCTGCCCATCCCGTTTTTCCAGCAAAAGCACAACCTTGTCCGCATGGGCTTCATCGGTTACGCCATCCTCACCATCGCGGCGTGGATTTTCATCTGGGTCATTCAATATGTGATCATTCAGGGCACGCCCTTCTTCAGCCACGACTCAATTTACGGCGTGCCTGCTAAAATTGCCGAAGTGGTTTTGATCTTCCTTCTGCACAACGACAAACAATAAACCCGGCGCAGGGGGTAAAATGGGCGCATGAAACGCAGGACGATTACCTTCACCGCGCCGCGGCAGGTGGAACTCCGCGAGGAGTCCCTGCCTGCTCTTGGCGCGGACGAAGTGCTGGTGGAGACGACCTGCTCCGCGATCAGCGCGGGGACCGAGATGCTGATCTACCAGGGCCGCTTCCCGCGTGACCTCGAAACGGATTCCGTTATCTCGGCTTTGCGCGGCGGCTTTGAGTATCCGCTCGCCTACGGGTATGCGACGGTGGGACGAATAAAGGTAATTGGTAAATCGGTAAATAGTA
>CAYJLS010000322.1:0-1916 GCA_964371065.1 uncultured Anaerolineaceae bacterium
ACGCCGGGATTTGTGCGGGGGCTGTCGGGTAACTGGCAGTCCTACCGCAATTTGAAAATTGATTCAGTGAGAACCCTGGTTTCTCCGAGAAACCAGGGTTCTGAATGTTACAGCATCGCGCTGTGGATAAACTTCGCCAGGTCGCTTTTCAACGCTTCGAGCGAGGGCAGGTGGATGTACATCATGTGACCCGCCTCGTAGTATTCCATGCTGACGTTGCCGCGCAGGGATTCGTGCAAGCCGAGATGGTTGAAGGTGTACTCGGCGGCGAAAAACGGCGTGCCGAGATCGTAGTAGCCGTTGGCGACGAAGACCTTGAGGTGCGGGTTGACGGTCATCGCCTTGCGGAGCGTCTCGGCCACGTAGATGGCCTGCCCCTCGAATTCCTTGAACGACCACGGGTGGACTTTGTCGCTGATGATCTCATACGGCAGGTCCGACTCGAATTTAAGTTCGGAGCGAACGTAATCGTAGAAGCCCGCGGCGTAGGGACCCATGACGTTCGTCAGCAGGGGATCATACTCGGGCTGTTCGGTGACGCCTGAACGGTCCAGCCCGACGAGGCGGCTGTCGAGGCGGCCGACGGTTTGTCCGCGCCCGCGCAGGAGTTCCTTGTAGAAGTGTTGGTCTTTGATGCGGAGATTGGTCCGCTCGATGAAGTCCGCGGAGAGACCCGTGTAGCGCGCCAGTTTCTTGACGACGGCCGCGCGTTCCGCGACGGTCAACGCGTCGCCTTTGAATAGGGCGGCGGCGTACTCGCCCTGCGCGAAGCGTTTTGCCTCCTCGACCCAGTCCTGCAACGGCCTGTGAGGCTTCAAAACATTGTGATACCAGGCGGTGGCTGTGTAGCCGGGCAGATAGAGAATGTAGGGCAGGTCGTTGCCAAAGGCAAAGTCAATGGTGGCGAAATCCAGCACAGCCGAGATGAGCATGATGCCGTTCAGCATCAGGCCGTGGCGGTCGAAGAGATAACCCGAAAGCCCGGCGGCGCGGGTGGTGCCGTAACTTTCGCCCGCCAAAAATTTGGGGGAGAGCCAGCGCTGGTAGCGCGTGGCATATAAGCGGATGAAGTCGCCGACCGACTCGATGTCTTTCTTGAAGCCGTGATACTCGACCGGCTTCTGTCCCTCGACGGCGCGGCTGTAGCCCGTGCTGACCGGGTCAATGAAGACCAGGTCGGTTTCGTCGAGCAGCGAGTACTCGTTGTCGGTCAACTGGAAGGGCGGACGCGGCAGTTCCCCGTCGAATTCGAGCACGACGCGGCGCGGTCCCAGCACGCCCATGTGCAGCCACACGGACGAGGAGCCGGGTCCGCCGTTGAACGAAAACGTGATCGGGCGTTTAGCCTTGTCCTTCACGCCGTCTTTTGTGTAGGCGATGAAGAAGATCTGCGCCCGCGGCTTCTCGCCCTCGGACTCTTTCTCGCGGTCGGCGGTCTCCTCCTTCATCACCATCGTCCCCGTGGTGACGGTGTACTTGAGTTCCCTGCCGCCGATGGTCAGCGAGTGACGCGACTCGACCAGGTTGTCTTTTGGGGCAGGTTTTTCTTCCTTTTTCTTTTCTTCTTCGGGCTTTTTGGGTTCGTCTTTGTTTGGCATTGAAGGCTCCTAATCGTTACTTGTGAATTGCAATAACCTTTGATCCATGCAATTCTAACGCAAAAAGATGCAACAACATCAGACGAAGTTCGGCCAATCGTCTGCCTATTTCGAGACTCGCAAATCAAAAATGGATCATGCCCGTTTCCGACGCTTGTCGGACGGAATCCGTTCGAGAGGCGCGGCATCGCGAATCGGCGCGGCGCGCGGACTGGACTTTCCCCGCTTTGATTCACGTTCGCGACGGGTTGGACCCGCACGGGGCAAATCCCCCGTGCTAATATACGAAGTCCGTTGGACTGGCACCGCGAGAACGAA
>CAYJLS010000323.1:0-1909 GCA_964371065.1 uncultured Anaerolineaceae bacterium
TCGTTCATTTTCTCTTCTCCTTGTTGAAAAACGAATGATGTGATGGCGGACTGGAATCCGCCGGAATGCTAAGAGTTGGATGGCTGCCGGTTCGACCGCGCCCATAGCCACCAAATGAAAAGGGCCGCGGCCACGATGAGCAGGGTGCCGACCGCAACCGGGACGAGGACCGCGAGGATGGATACGCCCGTCGCGGCGATATCCTCGGCGATGCTGACCGGTATATTGGCTGTGCCGCCCGTGGTGGCGGTGACAACGGGACGCACGATACCCGCTTTGGCCGCATGGACTCCGCCCGCCACAAGCAGTCCGAGGGCAAGCGCCAGGACGGGGTTCATGTTGGTGATGACGTTGGCGCTGGCCGCGAAGGCAATCGCTCCCGCTGCGGGCCGGACGACGGTCTGGATGGCGTCGTTGAGGTGGTTGACCGCGGGGATCTTATCCGCCAGCATTTCGATGATGAGCAGGATGCCGAGCAGGATCAGGATCCACGGGTTGGAGAGCGTGTCCCAGGGTTTTTGGAGGCGGAGCAGGTCGGTATAGTGGTCAATCACGCCGATGACCAGCAGGGGGATGTAGGCGTTAAGCCCTGCGCTGGCAGAAAGTCCAAAGGCGGAAAAGATGCCGGTAAGTAGTTCCATGCGTTCTCCTGATTACAGTCCGTCATTGCGAGCGGAGCGAAGCAATCCCCAGTTCGATGAGGAGATTGCTTCGACACTCGTCCTTCGACTTCGGAGGTACCCTCCGGTCAGGACGGTGTCTCGCAATGACGGCAAATTATGTGCCGAGGGGAAAAGCGCCCCACTTTCCCGTCAATTGTAATCGAAACAGGTCAATTGCGAGGATCATCAGCAGGGCCAGCGTAAAACCTGCCAGCAGGGGAAGCCACAACTCTTTTATGTGGACAAAGGTATTGTCTTGCCGCATGATCATCAACCACACAATGGCGAAGATCATCGTCAGCAACGCCAGCACGCCGAGCGGACTGATAAAGGCAATTGGGTAAAGCACGAGGGGCGAGTCGGTTAGGATGAGCAGGTCAATCGCGAGCAGGAGGCCGAGCAAAGCCAGGAAGCGCCTCCACGTCCCGATCACGGGAGCCGGATCGAGGTCCCGCCAGACCGATTGGTTGAGGGCCGGGAAGAGGAACGCGGCCATCGTCAGTCCCATGCCCGTGCCGGTGAAGAGTCGCAGGGTGTTGTTGGGGATGTACAGGTTGGGAATTTGCGTCAGCGCGCCGGTGGTCTGTTTGAGCAGGTAGAGGTAGGAGTTGCTCCCGTCCACCGCGAAGGCGAGGAAGAAAAGCGCGAAGGGGATGTAGAATTTTTTATCGGGCAGGCCGCTTTGTTTGCGCGCGGTGAAAGCCAGGAAGGTCAGCCCGACCGCCGCGGCAGTGAAGGTTCCCGAACAGCGCGCACACAGCGGCAGTTGACGGTCGCCGATATGGAAGGAGCGTTCGTCAATGCGGTGACAGACCGCGTAGCCGACCGCGTCCGCCTTGCCGAGGATGCCGGGCGGGGCGATGTACATCCAGCCTGCGAAAGCGGCCAGCGCGGCGATGGGCACGAACCAGCGAATAAATTTTTGAAGGAGGGGGTTTTGCATACAGGGATTATATCGCGGCAGGCATTTATCGCCGAATGGTATCTGGCTGGGTTCCATGCGTGTTTGCTGTGGCCGTTCAACTGTTGGTTCACTGTGATCCCTATTTTCCCATCCCAAATTGTTCACGGATGAGCATTTTTTTGTGAAGACGGGGGATTTTCAGCGGGGAAAAAGGATAGTTGGGAAATTCACCCTTTAATACCCGTAACCATATATCTTTCAAAACGACTATTAGACGTCGGTTACTATCTTGGAAGTTAGCCAACTTTAGTGATATGGAGACACTATGAAACAAGAGACTCGA
>CAYJLS010000324.1:0-1903 GCA_964371065.1 uncultured Anaerolineaceae bacterium
AACGTTGACTTTCCCTGCCTTTGGCAGTTTTGTGTAGCATAACCCTTGTAGCACGCAAACACCCCGGCGGAAATTCTGGCTGGGGCATTTTTCTACGTATACCTTGCGTGGAAGAGAAAAGGGACTGACATTCTTAACGCGAATTACGCCAATGTGCGAATACCCCACGGGTACGATGCGGCGCGAATGAATTTTTAGATAATTCGCGGTATTCGCCAATTCGCGATATTCGCGATGAGAAATTAGAAAGTAGAAAATTCCACGTTGAACTTAACCGCCTATGGCGGATAAAAAATCTTGAAATTCGAGGTAAACGAACAAATGAGTAAGAAAGAAAAATTGAAAATCGTCCCCCTGGGGGGGTTGGGAGAGGTCGGCAAGAATATGACCGCCTATGAATACGGCGGCGATATTCTCATTGTAGACGCGGGCATCATGTTCCCTGAGAACGACATGCTCGGCATTGACTACATCATCCCCGACTTCGACTACCTGCTCGACAAGGCCAACCGTGTGCGCGGCATTGTCATCACGCACGGACACGAAGACCACATCGGCGCGGTGCGCCACGTGCTGGAGCAAATCCCCGTCCCGGTCTACGCCACGCCCTTGACCCTCGGCCTGATCGAGGTCAAGATGGCGCGCAACGGCTACAACAAAAAAGCCGACCTGCGCCGCATCCAGGCGGGCGAGAAAATCCAGATCGGCAAATTCCAGGTGGAGACCTTCCACATCTGCCATTCCATTCCCGACGCCATCGGGCTGGGCATCACCACCGGCGCGGGTCTCGTCATCCACATGAGCGACTTCAAGTTGGACCAGACGCCCGTGGACGGCTGGGCGACCGACTTCGCCAAGCTGGCGGAGTTCTCCCAGCGCGGCGTGGAACTGCTCCTGAGCGACTCGACCAACGCGGAACGACCGGGCTGGACTCCCTCCGAGAAGATCATCGGTCCCGCACTGGACCAGGTGATGGTTGCCGCGCCCGGACGCGTGATCGTGGCAACGTTCGCCTCGCTAATTTCGCGCATCCAGCAGGTGGCGGATGCGGCAGTTAAAAATAAACGCAAGATGGCCTTCGCCGGAACGAGCATGCTGGAAAACGCCAAGATCGCCCGCGACCTCGGCTACCTGAAAGTCCCCGACGCGACGCTGGTGACCATTGACCAGGCGCTCAACCTGCCCGACGAGAAGGTGGTCATCATGTGCACCGGCTCGCAGGGCGAACCCTCCTCGATCATCGGACGGCTTTCGACCGGCTCGAACCGCCAATTCGACGTGAAGCGCGGCGACACGGTGGTGCTGTCCTCGCATCCCATCCCCGGCAACGAAGAGACGGTCAGCCGCGCCATCAACCGCATCATGCGCTTCGGCGCGAACGTGATCTACGATGCCATCGCGCCCATCCACGTTTCGGGTCACGCCAGCCAGGAGGAGCAAAAACTCCTGATTAACCTGGTGCGCCCGAAGAACTTCCTGCCCATCCACGGCGAGCTGCGCATGTTGAAGCGCCACGCCTGGCTGGCGGAACAGGTCGGCATCCCCGCGGAAAATATCGTGGTCGCGGAAAACGGCCAGACGGTTGAACTTTCGGGCGGCAAACTGACGCTCGGCGAGCGCATCCCCGGCGGCTACGTCTTCGTGGACGGCCAGTCCATCGGCGATATTGACCACGATGTAATGAAGGAGCGCGAGCAATTGGCGCGCAACGGCATCGTTGTCATTGACCTGAACGTGGACAAAGTCAAGGGGCGCTTGATCCACGAACCCGAAGTGATCACGCGCGGCTTCCTCTCCCCCGAAGATGCCGAGCGTCTGATCCCCGAAATCCGCAAGCGCGTGATGAAGGTGGTCAACAGCGGCGGGCTGGACAGCGAAAAAGACATCGCCAATGCGGTCAAGA
>CAYJLS010000325.1:0-1898 GCA_964371065.1 uncultured Anaerolineaceae bacterium
CCGACCACTACGAGGTGAGCGCGGACGTGGTCGGGCAAATCCGCGCCGCGTTCAACAGCCGCGCCGACTCCCTGCTCGAGCCGCGCGGCGGACGCTTCCACCTCGATTTGTGGAAAGCCAACCGTCTGCAACTCGAAGACGCGGGTGTGACCCAAATCGAAGTGGCGGGCATCTGCACCGCCTGCCATCTCGATGACTGGTTCTCGCACCGCGCCGAAAAAGGCAAGACAGGGCGCTTTGGCGCGTTGATTGGGCTGTAACACAAATTGGCAATTTGCGCTTCTAAGAAATTCAAGAAATCGCGGTTTTGATAAAACCACCTCTGGTAATCCGTCATTGCGAGCGCACGTTGCGAAGCAATCTCCTCCACGACGCGGGGATTGCTTCGTCGGGAAGATCGCCCTCCTCGCAATGACGGTCGAAATGGTAGTGATAGAATTCAACCATGCCCTCCCTCTCCGACTCCATCCGCGAACGCTATTTGCAGACCCTCGAGCGCATCGCCGCCGCCGAACGCCGCGCGGGACGCGCGCCCGGGTCGGCGCGGCTGGTGGTGGTGACCAAATCCCAGCCCGTGGAAACCGTCCGCGCCGCGCTGGAGGCGGGAGTCAAAATCCTCGGCGAGAACTACCCAGAAGAAGCCGTGGAAAAGATCGCGGCCATCAACGCGGCGGATGTGGAATGGCACATGATCGGCCACGTCCAAAGCCGCAAAGCGGACTTGATCCCCACCAACTTTGCGCTCCTGCACTCGCTCGACAGCCTGAAACTGGCAACCCGCCTCGACCGCTTCGCGGCGCAAGCGGGACGCGTCCTGCCCGTCCTGCTGGAGTTCAACGTGGGCGAGGAGGCGAGCAAGTTTGGCTGGTCCGCTTCGGACGAAACGCGCTGGCCTGCCCTATTCCCAGAACTTGATATGGTGTTAAAATTGGCTTACCTGAAAGTGCGCGGCTTGATGACCATGCCGCCGCTTTTTGAAAACCCCGAACGGACGCGACCGTACTTCCAAAAGTTGCGCCGCCTGCGCGAGTTTTTAGCGCAGAACTTCCCCGCCGCGGACTGGTCCGAACTTTCGATGGGCGCCAGCGCGGATTTCGAAGCGGCTGTCGAGGAGGGCGCGACCCTCGTCAGGGTTGGAACCGCTATCGTGGGGCCGCGGCCGCCCAAACGTCAAGAATGATGCGAGGTACTCTTGGTTATTGATTTGCTCATCCGCGTAATTAATTTTTTCGCTTCGTTACTCATCCTGCTGGTGATCCTGAACATCGCCCTGTCGTATTTCATGGATCCGTATCATCCCGTGCGGCAGTTCGTTGAACGGATCGTCGGCCCGCTGTTGAATCCCATTCGGCGCGCCGTGCCGCTCATCGGCATGTTCGACATCAGCCCCATCATTTTGATCCTGTTGATCTACGCCCTGCAATCCGCGCTTGATACACTTTTGTACACGCTGAGGTAATCATGCGAAAATACCAACTGCACGATGGGAAAAAGGGCGCCGCGCTGGCCGTGCGCGTGACGCCGCGCGCCAGCCACAACGAGATCGTGGAAATCCAAAGCGACGGGACGGTGAAGGTCCACCTGACCGCGCCCGCGCACGAAGGCAAGGCCAACGAGGAGTTGATCAAATTCCTTTCGGAAATTTTGGGCGCGCCCAAATCCCACATTGACATTGTGGCGGGCGCCAGCGGGCGTGACAAATTGATCTCGGTGCTCGACATGGACGCCACAGAAGTGCACGCCCGCATCGTGGGGCACTTAAAGTGAAAACGACTGGCCGCATTCAGCGGCCAGTTTTTTTACCGGTTGTAAAAGCATCCCACTTGTGGGATAATCCGCAAAATTTTTGTTAGCGCGCCAAAGTGCTGGGATGACCGCTGGGGTTAGGCGGCAGTTGA
>CAYJLS010000326.1:0-1876 GCA_964371065.1 uncultured Anaerolineaceae bacterium
CGCGGATTTTCTGACAGGCCGCGCCTCCGCTACAACATCCACCTGTTCGTGCGACAATTGCGCGGCCTGTTGGATGCGCTGACCATCGAACAAGTCCATCTCGTGGGGCTTTCGATGGGAGGGGCTGTCAGCGCGGCATTCGTGGAGCGTTATCCGGAACGCGTCAAAAGTCACATCCTGATTGACCCGGCGGGCGCGCAGCCGATCCCGCTTTCGTGGACGCTCAAAGCCGCGCAACTGCCCTTCGTCGGCGAACTGGCCCTCGGTCTGTTTGGGAGCGAAAGCCTGGTCAAAGGCATCGCGTCCGACTTCTTCTCGTCCGATCTCATCCAGCAATTCCAGGCCAATTACCGAGTCCAGATGCAGTACAAAGGATTCCTGCGCGCCATCCTGTCCAGCATCCGCAACGGGATGCTGGATTCGTTTCTCGACACGTACCAGCGTGTGGGGAAACTCGGAAAGCCGACCCTGCTGTTCTGGGGACGGAACGACACCACCGTGCCGTTTGCAGACAGCCAACTGATTTTGTCCGCCATCCCCCATGCGGAATTTCACGTCATCGAGAATTGCGGGCACATCCCACATTACGAAAAGCCCGGGATCGTCAATCCGATCCTGAAAAATTTTCTGCAGGAATAAAAGGACACGCCATGAACTCATCTCCCCTGCGCGGCATCCGTGTGCTGGACCTCTCGCGGATACTGCCCGGCCCCTACCTGACTCAACTCCTATCCGACCTGGGAGCCGAGGTCATCAAAATCGAACCGCCGCTGGCCGGTGACTTCGCCCGCTCCGCCCCGCCGCAAATGGGATTGGGCGGCCTGTATGAAACGGTCAACGCCGGCAAGAAAAGCCTGGCGCTGAATTATCGTGACCCGCGCGGGCGCGAGATTTTTCTGGCACTGGCGCGCACTGCGGACGTGGTGCTGGAAGGCTTTCGCCCCGGGGCGGCTGAACGCTGGGGCATCGGCTATCAGGCGGTGCGGGATGTGAATCCGCGCATCGTGTATTGCTCCCTCTCCGGCTACGGACAGGCTGGCCCCTACAGCCAGCGCGCCGGGCACGATCTGACTTACACTGCCGTCGGCGGCGCGCTCGCGCTGAACGCCCCGTCCGGCGGCGGCAAGCCCGCGCCCTTCGGCCTTCCCGTGGCCGATCTCAGCGGCGGAATGTTGGCCGCCATCGCCATCCTCTCCGCGCTGGTGGGCAGGGAACGCGGCGGAGACGGCCTGTACCTGGATGTGTCCCTGCTGGATGGCGTTCTCTCGTGGGTCGCGCAGTTGGCAGGCTCGGCATTTTTCGGCGGGTTCAAAACCGAAGGCGGCAAACTTCCGCTCGGCGGCGGCCTCGGTTGCTTCAATGTCTATGCCGCCGCAGACGGAAAATATCTCAGCCTCGCCGCGCTGGAACCGCATTTCTGGAGCGACTTCTGCGAGACGATCAGACGCCCGGACTTAACCCCGCGTCAACTCGACCCCGGGCTGGGCGCGCAGTTGACCGGCATTTTCCAACGCCGCACGCGTGACGAGTGGCTGGCGCTCTTCGACGGGAAGGATGCCTGCCTCGAAGCCGTCAATTCCATGGATGAAATGCTGGCGCATCCCCAGGTGCGGGCGCGTGGATTTGTGCGCGAGGCAAACGGCCAGCCGGTTGGCCTAAACTCACCCTTCGTGTTTGCGCCGCGCCAGCGTCCGCCCGCCCCGGCGCTGGGAGCAGATACCCGCGAACTTTTGCAGGGCATCTGCGATGATAACGAAATTACCGAACTGGCCGCCCGCGGCATAATCGCCCTCGGGAAAAAAGGAAACTGAATCCTCCTTCATCCTTCCTCCTTCATCCTTTATCTTTTATCTTTCATCTTTCATCCTTCATCTTT
>CAYJLS010000327.1:0-1869 GCA_964371065.1 uncultured Anaerolineaceae bacterium
CGGATGTGACGGATGAACACGGAATTTTTTAAATCCGTGAAAATCCAATACCTTCCGTGTAATCCGTGTACCGATCTCGTCCTCACTAATAAACACGCGCTTTGGGTTGATACTTCGCGATGGTCACGGGCTTGTAGTCAATCACGGTCTGGTCGCCCTTCTTCCACGCCAGCGTATGCTTGAGCCAGTTCTGGTCGTCGCGGTTCGGGAAGTCCTCGCGCGAATGTCCGCCGCGCGACTCCTGCCGGTTCAGCGCGCATTTCGCGATCACCTCCGCCACCTCCAGCATGTTACCGAGTTCCCAGGCGTTCAGCATTTCCGTATTGAAAATCCTGCCCGTGTCCTGCACCTTCACCTGCTTGTAACGTTCCTTCAACTCGCGGACTTTTTCAATGGCGGCCTGCATCCCTTTTTCATTTCGATAAATACCGACGTCGTCAAACATGACCTTCTTCATCTCGCTGGCGATATCGAACGCGTTCGCCTTGCCGGACCCATTGCGGAGCGCCTCGAAATCGGACCTCGCGCCTGCTTCCGCGTCGAGGGGCAGTTTCGGCCATTCGGCATTTTTCGCGTACTCCGCGGCTTTGAGTCCCGCGTGCTTCCCGAAGACGATAATGTCGAGCAGGGAATTGCATCCCAGGCGGTTGCCGCCGTGCACCGAAACGCAGGCACACTCGCCCGCCGCGTAAAGTCCGGGAAAGACCGTGTTCTTTTCGTCAATCACCACTTCGCCGAATTTATTGGTCGGGATGCCGCCCATCGTGTAATGCGCGGTGGGTTGGATCGGCATCATCTGCGTGATCGGATCCACGCCGAGGTAGACGCGGCAGAAGTCAACGATGTCGGGCAGTTTCGCGAGGACTTGTTCGCCCGTGATGGTGTACGGCGAACCGTCCGGATTCGTGCGCCCGTCCAGCGCCGCGTATTTGATGACCGACTCAGGCCGCACATCCAGATAAACGTAGTTCGAGCCGTTCACGCCGCGTCCCTCGCGGATCTCGGTGTAGATGGCGCGGCTGACCACGTCGCGCGATGCCAGGTCTTTGATGCTCGGCGCGTACTTTGGCATGAAGCGCTCGCCCTTGCCGTTGATGAGCACGCCGCCTTCGCCGCGCACGCCTTCGGTGATGAGGATGCCGAGTTTGTAAATGCCCGTCGGGTGGAACTGGAAAAATTCCATGTCTTCGAGCGGAAGTCCGCGGCGCAACAGGACCGCCGCGCCGTCGCCGGTGTAGGCGTAGGCGTTGGAGGTCACTTCGAAGATGCGGCCATGTCCGCCCGTGGCAAAGATGACGGCCTTCGCGTGGAAGGTGTGCAGTTCGCCCGTCGCGAGTTCCACTGCCACCACGCCCGCGGCTTTGCCGTTTTCCATCAGGAAGTCCAACACTTGGTATTCATCGAAGAAGTTGACTTTGTTCTTCAAGCACTGCTGGTACAGCGTCTGCAGGATCATGTGACCGGTGCGGTCCGCGGCATGGCAGGCGCGTCGGACGGGTTTACCCGTCTCGTTGTTGGTGTGCCCGCCAAACGGTCGCTGGGAGATGCGGCCTTCGGGAGTCCGGTCGAACGGCAGTCCCATGTGTTCGAGTTCGAGCACGGCTTCGGGCGCTTCATAACACATAAACTCGATGGCGTCCTGGTCGCCGAGATAATCCGAACCTTTGACCGTATCGTAGGTGTGCCATTCGGGATTATCGCCCTCGCTGTTACCGAGCGATGCGGCCACGCCGCCCTGCGCCGCGCCGGTATGCGAACGCGTCGGGTACAGTTTGCTGATGACAGCCGTCTTGGCGGTGCGCGAGGCGTAGAGCCCCGCCATCAGCCCCGCGCCGCCCGCCCCGACGACAATCACGTCAAATTGATGAA
>CAYJLS010000328.1:0-1853 GCA_964371065.1 uncultured Anaerolineaceae bacterium
CTGGTTCGAGGGATCGCAAGCCTGCGCGGGTTGTCACTTCGCGGCCAGCGAGAACTCGTATCACCAGTTGAATATGACCACCTACGAAGGGATCATGACCGGCGCCGACTCGCTTGAGTCGCCTCCCGGCGTTTCGATCCTGGGACAGGCTGAAGTCGGCAAAGGTGACTTTGACTGGGATCACTCCAAACTGCGCGAACGGTTGCGAAACAACCGCATGCCTCCGGGCTGGGAGTTCGACATCACCGAAGAGAATCGCAACGGTCCGTGCGTGGAAGTCGGCGCGGAAGGCGTAACGGTGAAACTTGGCGAGTACGGCTGTGACCTGCACGCGGTCGGCGTGATCGGCGCGTGGGTCGAGGCGGGTGCGCCGAATGGCGAATTCACTTACGCCGAAGCGGCTCTGACCTTCGAGCGCGACGTTCTGCCGTTCTTCACCGAAGCGAGCATGTGGTTCGAGGGATCGCAGGCTTGCTCAGGTTGTCACTTCGCGGCCAGCGAGAGTTCGGCGCACCAGATGGATCTGTCTTCGTACGCGGGCATCCTCGCGGGCGCAGACACGCTCGAAGCGCCTCCCGGAGTTTCGATCCTTGGCGAAAGCGCTCCGGGCGCGGGCGACTTCAATTGGTCGGCTTCCAAACTGCGGGCGCGCCTGCGCAACAACCGCATGGCGCCAGGCTGGTTCTTCGATATCACCGAGGAAAATCGCAACGGACCACTGATCCTGGCGGGGAAGAAGAAGTAGCGGTTCGTCTGAAAGAATGAAAAACAAGAGGCAGTCAAAACGACTGCCTCTTGTTTTGTGTACCGCATCATTCACGTTGTCCGTTCGTCAGCGCAAGATAAATCTCGCGGTACTAATCACCTGTACCCAACCACCTTTCCCTCGATGTCCCCGATCACCAGCCAGCCATTCCCAATGGCGGGACTCGTCCGCGCGGCGGAGATGTCGGTTGCGGCTTGCCAGAGCAATTCCCCGCTTGCCGCGTCCAGCGCGAAGAAATCGCCTTGTTGAGTCAGGAAATATAATTTACCATCCAGCAGAACGGGCGCATCGAGCAGATAGTTGAACGTGCCTTCGGGAATGTTGAACTGCCAGATTGACTCGCCCGTGTTCGTGTCCAGCGCGAAGACCAGCGTGTTGGCGGAACTGAAATAAACCACATCCCCTGCGCCGAGGAAGGATGGAGTCCAGTTGCCCGTGTCGTAGCGCCAGCGCAGTTCGCCCGTCTCAATGTCCACGCCGTTCATGAAATCCTGATAACCGACGAAGACCAGAGTCTGTTCGGTGGCATACAAGCGTTTTGGAAAGCCGTCCTCGGATTCGTATGTCCAGCGCGGCGAACCCGTCGCGAGGTCAAGCGCGTAGAGGCGGGTGTGACCGCCCTCGTCGATCGGGGTCGGATCGTAAAAATTTCCACCCAGATAAAGCGCGTCGCCGTTGACGGTGGGGGTTTGCAAAATGTAATTGTCAGATTCAAAGACCCAGAGTTCCTCGCCTGTTTTCGCATCCAACGCGAATAGTTTTGCGCGACCGTTCACGTCGGGTTTGAGTTCGGGACCGACGAAGGCAGTTGATGCGTAGACGATGCCCTCGCTCACCAGCGGCGGGACCTGGACATTGATTCCCAAATCCACCTGCCACAACAATCTGCCGTTCGACACATCCAACGCGGCGAGGCTCCCGTCCTTCACGCCGACGAAGATGCGCTTCCCGTCGCTGGCGTAGGCGCGATCCCAGACTCCCTCGGGCGGCGCGAATGTCCATTTTGCCGCGCCCGTTTCGAGGTCCAGGGCAAGAAGCGGACTGCCCGAGGGGGCGAGGATGACGATCTCCCCGACGATCAGCGGCG
>CAYJLS010000329.1:0-1750 GCA_964371065.1 uncultured Anaerolineaceae bacterium
TCAAGTTGATGCTGGCCGTGCTGGATTGCGAGGCGGTCACATTTTTCGGCGCGCGCTCCGTGGGACAGGCCATGCTGGAAGGTGGTCGCCCCGACTTGATGATCCTCGACATCAACATGCCGGATGTGACGGGGCTTGACCTGCTCGAATTCCTGCGCCGATTTCCCGCCACGAAGGAACTGCCCGTGGTGATGCTCTCCACCGAGTCGTCGGATGTGATGAAGAACCGCGCCAGCGAGTTGGGCGCGGACGCGTACGTCTCGAAGCCCGTCACCCTCGACGAACTCGAACGCGCCATGAAAGCGGCGTTTGAGAAGAGGAAGAAGTGACCAGTGGCCAGTGATCAGTCATCAGTAATCAGTCGTCAGTGAAGAAGTGAGAAAAGAGAAAATGGCAAAAAACAAGAACACCCGCAAGTTGAGCACATCGCAGGTTATTTTCTATGTGCTGTGCGCGATCATCATTCTTTCGATGATCCTTTCGGCGGTCGTGAATTTCTAGCCCGCTAATCCAAATGGTATAATCCCGAAGCGCGGCATGGTTTGCCGCGCTTTATGTCGCATTGTTGAACCGCGAAAGGGCGAAGTCCGCGAAGAGACTTTTTAGCCGCGAAGGAAACCTTCGCGCTTTTAGTGAGTCTTCGCGCCCTTCCTTTCTTCGCGGTGAAGGAAATTTGTATGCTCGATAAACTGTCTGGAATTGAAGAACGCTTCCAACAAATTGACCGGGAACTGCTCGAAGTGGGCGGGAACTACCAGCGCGCGGCCGAACTCAACAAGGAGCGCGTTGACCTGGAACCCGTTGTTGAGAAGGCGCGCAAATATCGCCAGGCGATGAAATCGTACGAGGAAGCGCGCACCCTGCTCGATTCCGAACAGGAAGCGGAACTCAAGTCGCTGGCCGAGATGGAACTGGCGGAACTTGGCCCGCAGATCGAGAAACTCGAGTCCGAGATCAAAGCCCTGCTCATCCCCAAGGACCCGCGCGACGATAAAAACGTCTTCGTGGAAATCCGCGCGGGCGCGGGCGGGGACGAGGCCGCGCTCTTCGCCGCCGACCTGTTCCGCATGTACGCGCGCTACGCCGACCGCCAAAATTGGAAGAGCGAGATCCTGTCCGAGAGCGCCATCGGCATCGGCGGCTACAAGGAAGTCATCTTCCAGATCAAAGGCAAAGGCGCTTACTCGAAATTGAAATACGAGTCGGGCGTGCATCGCGTCCAGCGCGTGCCGTCCACCGAATCGTCGGGGCGCATCCACACCTCCACCGCCACCGTCGCAGTGCTGGCCGAAGTGGACGATGTGGAAATTGACGTTCCCGAATCGGACGTGGAGGTGGAAGTCTTCAAGGCTGGCGGTGCGGGCGGGCAGAACGTGCAGAAGAACTCCACTGCCATCCGCCTCACACACAAACCCACAGGCATGGTGGTCATCTGCCAGGACGAGCGTTCGCAGTTGCAAAACAAACTGCGCGCCATGTCCATCCTGCGCGCCCGCCTCTTCGAGATCGCGGAAGAGAAGCGCCGCTCCGAACTCGATGCCGACCGCCGCTCGCAGGTCGGGACGGGCGAGCGTTCCGAAAAAATCCGCACCTACAACTTCCCGCAAAACCGCGTCACCGATCACCGCATCGGCGTTTCCTCTTACAACCTGCCCGGCGTGCTGGCGGGCGACATTGACCAGTTCATCGAAGAACTCTCCACCCGCGACGAAGCCGGACGCCTGGCCGCCTCCGGTGTGGATGACGAAGA
>CAYJLS010000330.1:0-1726 GCA_964371065.1 uncultured Anaerolineaceae bacterium
ATAACGGATAGATGATGGTGATCAGATTGGAGGTGTAAACGTAGTCCACCTGAAGAGCGTCTGGGGCCGGCGTTGGGAGCGTGGGGGACAGGCTGCCGCAACTCAATACCAGAAGCGCGGCCAACCCGGCCAGCCAGGCTTTGCGGGCAATCACGGTTTGACTTCGTATATCATCCGCCTTTCTGCAGAGGCAAGGTTTGGGATTCCAAATTCATGAATTACCGGCAAGTATAGAACAAATTCGGATTTTTGCGCGCCCAAAATCAAAAGCCCTCCGCGTCTTTCTGGACCTTCGGAGGGCTTCCGTTTGACGAGCGATTTCTAGGCTTTGGCGGGAGCCGCGCACCCGCGCGCCACTTTGACGAGTTCCTTCACGATTTCCGCGGCGTTGATGACGATCACCAACAGCAGGGCGACGGTAAGCACCTGACCGAATAGTGTCGCGATGATTTGCGCCGCGTCCGTGGGAAAGTCCGGGTTGAAGGCCAGGAGTTTTTCCGCGGTCAAGGCCACAAGCGCCGGGCCTTTCAGCATGACGTACGCCAGCGCCATCTCGCCCGCCTTGATGACAATCGAGAACCAGCGGGCGCTGGTCTGCCAGCGCATTTGCTGGAGGATCATCACGTTCAGCCCGATTTGCAATCCCCACAGCAGGTTCATCCACGGTAGGTAGTTGAAGAAGGCCTGTGTCAGGATGGGCAGGAACGCGCTTCCCTGGTCGGCGGAACTGTAGAAGCCGATGATCTCGGGGTAGAAGTTGAAGATGACCAGCCCCACCACGGTGAACACGATCTCGGCAATGCTTCCCGCCACGCTGACCTGATCGCCTTCCTCCACTTCGGGCAGGTCGCGCGGGTTCCATTTCTCTTCCTTGTCGTCGAATTTCAAGCCCGGTGCGAACCATTGGATGACGGCAAAGACCAGCACGATATTGCCAAAGGCAGTCATCATTCCGCCGAGATATTGCACCAGGGACTCGATCAACGTTTCGATAACCTTCCCTGCGCTCAGGTCGGTGTGGCTCAGGTTGATTCCCAGCCCCACCAGCGCCAGCACGCTCAGGACGGCGAAGACGATCCGTAAAACCATCCAGAACACGGGGAAGAGTTGCGGGCCGACCAGGTAGCGTTCGGGCAGATACGAGGCGGCGACCTTGGCGGGCTTGCCATACTCTTTCAACACCTGGACGATCATCTCCTCATCCACGGCGCGGCTTTCCTGTTTACTGCGGTCTTCGAGCATATCCTCCAGCGCCGAGCGGATTTCCTTCTCGATGTCGGCGCGGGATTTTTGCGGCAGGCGGCGTCCGATCTCGCGGACATAGCGGTCAATCAAGTTCATGGCATTCTCCTTTTGTTTGAGTTCGTCATTGCGAGGAGGCGATCTTACCGACGAAGCAATCTCCTGTTCGTGGGATGGGATTGCTTCGCACACCGTCCTGCGTTCGGTGCAGGGAAGAACGCTCGCAATGACGGAGGGGATGATTATGCAATCATTTTCTTCATGACAGCCACGATGCTGTTCCATTCTGCTTTCAGCCGCGGCAGGAGTTTCTTTCCTTCCGCGCTGATGACGTAATAGCGACGCGGGCGGGCTTCTTCGAGTTTCCAAACCGATTCGAGCAGTCCCTGTGACTCGAGTCTGCGGAGCAGGGGATAGAGCGTGCCCTGGTCCACTTCGAGGCCGAGGTCCGACAGGCTCTTGAGCAGGGAATAGCCGTACCGTT
>CAYJLS010000331.1:0-1699 GCA_964371065.1 uncultured Anaerolineaceae bacterium
TACTAGACGTCGTGTTGGATTTCATTGATAACGTTATTCCAGGACAACGATTCGTGGTAGCAGGCGCGTCAGCAGGAGCTTATCTTGCACGTGGAATAGCCTATCGCAAGCCGGCAGTGCTGGATGGATTGCTACTCGTCGTCCCTATGATCGTGGCTGACGATGCAAAGCGACAGGTCCCTTCTCACATTACTCTGGTAGAGGATCCGGCACTTATGGCAGAACTTGAGTCAGATGTGGCAGAGGTGCTCAATCAACTTGCAGTTGTTCAAAGTCAAAAGTGGGTTGATGCATGGAAGGCCGTTTCTGACTCTGCTGATGGCATGGGTGATCAGAAGTTTCAGGCGAAGATCAGAGAGAGCCCCGAAAATTACGCATTTACATTTGACGTGGACGCGATGGACAAGCCATGTACTGCTCCAACTCTTATTGTCACAGGGAGACAGGATTCTTCAGTTGGCTATCGCGACGCCTGGAAAATCCTCGAGAACTATCCGAGGGCAACATTCGTCGTACTCGATCGAGCCGGGCACGGCTTGTACATTGAGCAGGAAGAACTGTACCACGTGTTATTCAACGAGTGGCTTGATAGGGTTGAGGAATACGCTGGAGACACAAAGTGATTTTCTACCGCCCAACACCGCGCACACCCGACTGGTGGGATTCGTCGCCACGCTTCGCGCAAGCATTTTTTGGTTGTCGAGCTTGTCGAGACACTGGCTTCGGGTTTTTCTCTGCTCCCAAGCATTTTCCACGCCTGGCCACCTGCCAGTACCCTTACAGGGTGCTACGCGGACGCAGGCCGTTCGGCGGGTTGATAGGTGACCCTGACCCTGAAAAATCCAAACGAGTGACAGACGCCATGCTCAAGATGCAAAAAATCATCGTCGCCGACCTGTAGTAGGCATACGACGGCTAATTGGGACAATTTCCCTCTTGACTGCCTGAATAAACGTTCTAAAATATAGCAACCACCCATCTTGGGTAGGTGAAAACTTTGCTTCAACGACAATCAATCACTGTTTAAGGAGGTTTCTATGAGCCCAAAGAAGGCCACGCAAAAGTCCGTTACACCTGCCCCACCTGCACTGCACCAAGCACAGCGCGGTGCAAGTGTGGCGGGCGGTGCCAGGGAAAGCACCACCGCGATCGGCAAGACGGTCAAGGGATTCACGGACGAGGAAAAAGCTGCGATGAAGGCCCGTGCCCAAGAGCTGAAGGCCGAAGCGCGCGCGGACAAGGACAAGGCGGCCGGGGAAAGCGCCGTGCTTACGGCGATCGCCGCGATGCCGGAACCGGAACGCGCCATGGCCAAGCGGCTCCACGAGATCATCAAAGCCAGCGCGCCAGCCCTCTCGCCGAAAACCTGGTACGGGATGCCCGCGTATGCGGACAAGGACGGCAAGGTCGTCTGCTTCTTCCAAAGCGCGAAGAAGTTCAACACGAGGTACGCGTCGTTCGGCTTCAGCGACACGGCGAACCTCGACGAAGGCGCCCTGTGGCCGACCTCCTTCGCGCTGAAGGAGTTGACCGCCGCCGAAGAGGCAAAGATCGGCGCGCTCGTGAAGAAAGCGGTGAGATGAAGACTGATCTCGCCACTGGCCCTCGGCCCTAGGCCGGATCGTCGGTCGGGACGAGGCGTTCCCGCGTGACGAGAACGCGCACCATCGTGCGCCGAACTACAAAAGGCGTAATAAAA
>CAYJLS010000332.1:0-1674 GCA_964371065.1 uncultured Anaerolineaceae bacterium
TTTAATATCCGTTGACCACCATCCACTGACAGGATTCGCCCCACACGGCGAGAGGGCTGACCAGTCACTACTGATGTTTGAAAACAAATCCCCCTCTTGTCCGTCATTGCGATCTTCGGGAAGCAATCTCCTCACGGCGGCGCGGATTGCTTCGTCGGGAAAACCACCCTCCTCGCAATGACGGTGCGTGGACTTACCCTCCCGCGGCGCGCAATGCGGCAGGGAGCAATCCCGCGGCCGCGCGTACCTGTTCTGTGGAACACGAAAACGCAAAGCGGATGTGTCCCGCGCCCGCCGGGCCGAAGGCTGAGCCGGGGGACGATCCCACTCCCACACGGTCAATCAAATAATTGGTCATGGACCAGTCGTCCGTTTTTCCCTGATAGCCCGGCCAGTCGGGTTTGATCTTTGCCCACAGGTAGAACGCGCCGCCGGGTTTGAAGGCTTCCAGGTACGGCGATTCTTCCAGCGCCGCGAACAACATATCGCGGCGGGACTGGTATTCCGCGGCCATGGCGCGCGTCGCATCCTGCGGACCGTTGAGCGCGGCCACCGCGCCGTACTGCGTCACAGAGTTGACGCCGTTGATGGTGCAGCGCACCAGTTTCTTCAAGCGTTCGAGCAGGAGCGCATCGGTGACGACCAGGTATCCCATGCGAAGCCCGCTCATGGCGTAGGTCTTGGACATGGAATACACGCTGACAGTCCGTCCCTGCGCGGCGGGGAGCGAACCGAGGCTGGTGTGTATCAGTCCGTCGAAGATGACGTGCTCGTAGGCCTCGTCGCTGACCAACGTCAGGTTGTGCTTCTCCGCGATAGCGGCGATCAACTCCAACGTCACGCGCGAAGCGACCGCGCCCGTCGGGTTGTGCGGCGTGTTGACGAAGATGGCGCGCGTGCGCGGCGTGATGGCCGATTCGATTTCGGCTGGGTCGTACTGGTAGCCGCTCTCAGGCCGCAGCCGCACGGGGATGGGCGTCCCGCCGCCGAGGCGAATGTTCTCGGCGATCTCCGTCCACATCGGGTCGGGCAGGATGACTTCGTCGCCCGCCTCCAGCAGGGCGCGAAAGAGAATGTACAAGCCGTGCATGCCCCCGTTGGTCACGACGATGTTATCCGCGCCGGAAACGTTCAGCCCATTCTCGGATGTCACTTTGTGGAGGATGGCCTCGCGCAGGGGCGGGATGCCGGTGGAGGCGGTGTAATGCGTCAGGCCGTCGCGCAGGGCCTTCTCCATCGCCTCGCACACGTGCGCGGGGATGTCGAAAGATGGGTCGCCCGATTCGAGACGCAGCACCTTTCGCCCCTTGGCCTGCTGGTCGAGCAGGCGGTCGCGCACCTGTACGATTGCGCCCAGTGAAACCGTGTCAACGATGTGAGACATGCAAACCTCCGTTCTCCTAAAACAGTACTGGTCTGTCAAAGGTGAATCTTTTCCACGTAGTAGCGGTTTCAACCGCTGGGTACGACTGACCCTTACAGGGCGCTTCGCAGAGTCGTCACTACATGGTGCAAAAATCAAGTTTGACGAAGTAGTACCGCAAGATTCATCTTGCGCGAGAGGCGACGTGAACCCCTGCGGGGACGATGTGTCGCGGTACTTTTACTGTTCCAAAAAAATTTGTTAGCGCGCCAAACCGATGGGGCGGCAGTTCAACTGCCGCCTAACCCCAG